>JAMCVD010000050.1:21879-27363 GCA_023381995.1 Deltaproteobacteria bacterium | reverse complement strand
GTGCGCATCAACTCGCCCGGCGGTGGTGTCGCGGCGTCCCAGGAGATATACGATACGCTTGTAAGGATCCGGAAAAAGAAGCCGATAGTCGTTTCTATGGGGACGGTTGCAGCGTCCGGGGGCTATTATATAGCGTGTGGCGCCGATAAGATCGTTGCCGAGCCAGGGACGATCACCGGGAGCATAGGCGTTATAATGGAATTCTTCGATGTCGGGGACCTGCTGAAATGGGCCAGGGTGAAGAGCGAGGTCGTAAAGAGCGGAAAGTTCAAAGACATAGGATCGCCGTTCAGGGCAATGAAGTCGGACGAAAAGATATATTTGCAGTCTGTGATAGACGACGTCCTGAGACAATTCAAGAACGTTGTCTCTGAGAACAGGCACATACCCATGGGCAAGCTCGATGAGATAGCGGACGGGAGGGTCTTTGCCGGCGATCAGGCCCTTAAGCTGGGACTGGTAGACGAGCTTGGGGGACTGCACACCGCAGAGAAGCTCGCTGCCAGGCTGGGCGGGATCAAGGGCGAGCCGACCCTTGTCTATCCCCGGCAGCCGAGAAAGGATTTCCTCAGCCTGTTGACCAACAGCATCGCAAATGTTATTGAAGAAAAACTATTCGAAAACAACACATTCAGACTGAGCTATATGTTAAATTTGCCAAAATAATACGGGACAGGAGGTTTAATCATGAAAAAGAGCGAGTTGATCGAAAAGCTCGGCGAGAAATTCCCCCATATAGCAAAAAACGACGTGGAGAAGATCGTGAATAGTATGCTGGACAGGATGATCGGTGCGCTGAGAGACAATGATCGCATAGAGATCAGAGGGTTCGGGAGCCTGTTCGTCAAGTTCAGGCAGGGCAGGGAGGCGCGCAATCCCAAGACGGGCAAGCGTCTGACGATACAGGCGAAGCGGGTCCCGTTCTTTAAAGCAGGCAAGGAGCTGAAAGAGCTCGTCAATAAGAATGCATAAAGGGAAAAATGGACAGACTATGGGCGCCGTGGCGGTTAAAGTATATCCTTGAAGATATAGCTTTGGGCAATAATAAGGCGTGCATCTTCTGCTTTTATCCGCAAAACGTCCATGAGAAGGACAGGGAGAACCTGGTATTGTTCAGGAGCGGGCTGTCCTTTATCATTATGAACCGCTATCCCTACAACACAGGGCATATCATGGTGGCCCCTTACAGGCACGTAGCGTGCTTTCAAGAACTGACGAAACAGGAGCTTGAAGACATCTCCGTACTTGTGAAGGCAGGGATAAACGCCGTTAAAGAGACCCTGGATCCCGGCGGCTTTAACATAGGCATAAATCAGGGCAAGATTGCAGGCGCCGGCTATGAAGAGCACATACATGTCCATATAGTCCCGAGATGGAATGGCGATACGAACTTCATGCCCGTCATAAGCGATACCAAGGTCCTGCCGGAATCGCTCCTTGATACATACGATAAGATAAAGGAGAGATTGTCAGCCCGGGGCTGATGAGAGCTGTGGCTTCCATGAAGATCGTTAAGCAGACGACGGCCGTTATTCTGATACTGATTCTATTCTTGGTACTGTATCAGAACTACGATGCCCTGACCATGGAGCAGTCGTTCAGGTTAAATCTGCACTTTATAGGCTGGTATACCTCCCCGATACCTGTCTGGCTTATTATCTTCATAGCGTTCGCAGTCGGCTATGCCGTGGCGTATGTATACGGTTTCATGAAGGCCGTGTCGTACAGGAAAAGGATAAAGCAGCTTGAGAATGAGCTTCACGCCCCCGGCGTGAAGTCTGCCCCTTCCACTGTCACCGGTCATACCAAAGGCACGGAGAGCACCCAGGCGCATTAGCCAGGGCGCCCCGCTATTCCCCGGACGGACCGTGGGAACCTGTATCGACGTCCCTCAAGAATTTTGCGCTGCTGTCCGGGACGGAGGGGTTTATGTACATGCCGGTACCGATCTCGAACCCGGCGGTCCTTGTCACCCTTGTGACGATGGAGAGGTACCAGTGAAAATATTTGACGGCACACTCCTGGGGTGAGAGCGAGTGTATGACATAGTTGAAATCGGGGTCGCCCAGGCCCATGTGCAACCGCAGAAGCGTGTCTCTCAGTATGTCGGCGAGGTCATGGAGCTCCCGGTCGTCGATGCTCCCGAAGCATGCGGTATGCCTTCGCGGGAATATCCATATATGGAACGGCGAGAGGGCCGAGTACGGTATGAAAGAGACGAACGAGTCGTTTTGAGAGATGATCCTGGTTTCGTCCCTGAGCTCTTCCCTTAAGATCAGACAGTAGAGGCATTCCCCGAAGTCGTCGTAGTATCTCAATGCTTCCTCTATTCTGCTCTTCAGGCGCCCCGGTATCACGGGTGTGCCGACGATCTGCGAGTGCGGGTGCTGCAGGGACGTCCCCGCCCTGGTACCGTGGTTCTTGAATATGATGACATGCTCGATGTAGCTGACCTTGTAGAAGGCCAGGAACCTTTTTTTATACGCGGTCAGTATGTCTTCGACGCTCGGTGCGGGGAGCGTGGCGATGGATGCGTTGTGTGCCGGGTTGTCTATGATGACCTCGTGGAACCCAGCACCCGTCATAAATTTTTTGACCCCGACACTCTCGCGTACGATGTTCGTCTCGTGGTTGACCACAGAGAACTTGTTGGGCACGACCCTGACCGTCCATCCGTCCCCTTTGCCTATCCGTAGCGTTTCCGGAGGCGTGCTGTCCTCGTTTCCGGGACAGAGAGGGCAGGTAGGCACGTGCCCGGCCAGCACGTCCTTTTTATGCGAAAAGACAAACTCCTCCGGCCTCTTCGCACGTTCCGGTGCGATGATGACCCAGTCTCCGGTCACGAAATTGAATCTGATCTCAGACATGGACTTTGCCCCTGACGGTCTTTTTATAACCGAGTCGATAGCAATGCAACAAATACCGTATCGGTTCTTTCATTGTTGCTTTTTGTACATTTCATGCCTATAAAATATGAAAAGGAGACAGAATGGTCGATGAGGTAAGAGTTCGTTTTGCCCCCAGCCCAACGGGCTACCTGCACATAGGCGGTGCGAGGACCGCACTGTTTAACTATCTGTTTGCGAGGCACAACGGCGGCAGGTTCGTATTGAGGATCGAGGACACCGATAGGGAGAGGTCGACACAGGAGTCCGTCGATGCCATCATCAATGGGCTGACGTGGCTCGGGCTGAAGTGGGACGAGGGGCCTTTCTATCAGTCCGGGAGGACTGGGCTTTACAATGAGCATGTTGCCAGACTGCTGGAAAGGGGCAGGGCGTACAGGTGCTACTGTACGCCGGAAGAGCTTGAATCCAAGAGGACGAAGGCCCTCGCAGAGAAGAGGAAGCCCATCTATGACAGGACGTGCCGGGAAAGGAAGGCCTGTCCTGCGGACAGGCCTTACGTGGTACGATTCAAATCCCCGCTCTATGGCACTACGGCGGTCAGGGACATGGTCAAGGGCAACATCGTATTCAACAACGAAGAGATCGAGGACTTCGTCATACTTCGCAGCGACGGCAGTCCCACCTATAACTTCGTCGTCGTCGTTGACGACGTCGACATGCGAATCACGCATGTGATACGCGGCGACGATCACCTGAACAACACGCCCAAGCAGATCTTCCTTTACAACGCCTTTGACTACCCCATCCCCCGGTTCGCCCATATCCCTCTCATACACGGGGCCGACAGGGCACGGCTGTCCAAGAGACATGGGGCCACGTCCGTGGAGGCCTACAGGGACGAAGGCTATCTCCCGGAGGCGCTGGTGAATTACTTAGTAAGGCTCGGCTGGTCTTTCGGAGACAAAGAGGTCTTCACCATGCAGGAGATGATAGATAATTTCTCTTTCGATAGCGTGTCCAGATCGGCAGCGGTATTCAACCCGGAGAAACTGCTCTGGCTCAACGGGACGTACATACGAGCGAGGTCCGCTGAAGAACTCCTGGTCCTGCTCAGACCGTTTCTTGAATCGCGCGGCCTGTCGGGAGCTGCGGGCGGCGTGAACCATCCGGGCCTCGCCAGGCTGGTAGACGAAACAAAGATCAGGTCGCGCACGCTCGTGGAGCTGCTCGATATGATGGATTATTATTTCAAGGAGGACATCGAGTACGATCCGAATGCCGCGGGCAGTCTGTTTACGGCGGACAGGGTCCCTCACCTCGAGAACGTATTGTCGAGGCTGACTTGCATGGATCCGTTCTCCAGAGAGGGGATCGAACGGGCCATCAAGGGGTATACCTCGGAGTCTGGATTGAAGCTCGGCGACGTCGCTCAGCCTTTAAGACTTGCGGTGACGGGGAGGACAGTCAGTCCGGGCTTGTTCGAGATAATGGAGATCATCGGGAAAAAAGAGGTGCTCAAAAGGATTGAAAACGCGATTCGGTACATTAAGACGTTAGCACAGGCTTGAGTCCGATACGTTGATAGCATGCCCCGGCAATGGAGGAACGACAGGATGGGTAGAAAGGACAAAGCAGTACGGTTTCTGAGGATGGTCTGTACGACCATGTTTTTACCCGTCATGGCTGTTAGCTGCGCTCATCTGTCCTATACTTCGCTCTTACGGCAGCGGGCATCGGACGCACTGAACGATGCAGTAAAAAACGGAGCCGACATGTACAATAAGAGCGAGTATGAGTACGCCGAAAAGCTGTACAACGATGGCGTTCAAAGACAGCGGGGCAACGAGGTTGACGAGGCCAATACGCTGTTCAAGCTTTCCACACAGCTTGCGGATGAGATAGCAAAGATAGCGCAGCAGAATAGGGGCGTGGTGGCGAGTGAGAAAGAGATCGCGTTCAATGCTGCCAGAGAAATACATAAAGACAGCAAGATAGTTGTAATCAACGCACGGCCCGTGCCGGCACCGCCTCCAGCGGCGATACCTGCCAAGGCAGCGCCGGTAGAACAGGCCATGGGGAAGGCTCCTGCCCTGCAGAAGGCGGGCACACAACCCGTTGTGGCCAGCGCAAAACCTGCACCCGTGCCGGCACCGCCTCCCGCGGCGATACCTGCCAAGGCAGCGCCGGTAGAACAGGCCATGGGGAAGGCCCCTGCCCTGCAGAAGGCGGGCACACAACCCGTTGTGGCCAGCGCACAACCTGCACCCGTGCCGGCACCGCCTCCCGCGGCGATACCTGCCAAGGCAACGCCGGTAGAACAGGCCATGGGGAAGGCCCCTGCCGGGCTTCAATCGAGCATGTACTCCGTCGTAAGAGGCGATAGTCTTTGGCGGATAGCCGGGAAAAGGCGTATATACAACGATCCGTTATTGTGGTCATTCATATATTCTGTCAATAGGAAGAGAATAAAAAACCCGGACCTTATCTATCCGGGGCAGCGGCTTATGATACCACGGGGGCATTACAAGGAAAAGGAATTGATGGATACATTGCGGCATTACAGTAAGGGGGAATTGATCGATATTATATTACGGCATTACGACAAGAGAGAATTGATGGATATATTACGATGCAT
>JAMCVD010000050.1:0-21869 GCA_023381995.1 Deltaproteobacteria bacterium | reverse complement strand
ACAGGCCCCCCACAATACGTCTGCAAGGAGCTCACAGGGGCTTTTGATCGTCCTTATAATAACGGTCGTCACCATGCTGGTCGAGGTCGCGGGCGGTATCGTAAGCAATAGTCTTGCGCTGCTCGGCGATGCAGGACATATGTTTACGGACATATTCTCAATCTCGCTCAGCCTCTTTGCCATATGGATAGCCCGGAGGCCGTCGACGAGTACGAAGACCTACGGCTATCACCGCATGGAGATAATGGCAGCGCTCACGAACGGTATACTCCTTATCGCTATAGCTATCGTCATATTCTACGAGGCGTATCGGCGCTTCGTATCGCCGCCCGAAATAAAGGGCGCAGTCATGCTTGCGATAGCGGTGATCGGGCTGCTGGCGAATATTTCGGGGATCTTACTGCTGAAAGGCAAACATGGTGACAGTATCAATATACGCAGTGTATTCCTTCACATCGTTGGCGATACGCTGTCTTCGGTGGGCGTGATTGTAGGGGGCCTGTTGATCTTGTTGAAGCGGTGGTATTTTGCGGACCCATTGATAAGCGCCCTGATAGGGAGCATAATACTGATAGGCGCGATAGGGCTTGTAGTGGAGTCCGGCGGTATACTTATGGAATACGTCCCGCGTGGCATGAGGCTCGAAGGAGTGATGGATACGATGCTTGCGGTCAATGGTGTTATAGGCGTCCACGACCTCCATGTCTGGACAATCACTTCAGGCATGCACTCGATGAGCTCACACGTCATGATAGACGACTGTAAGATCAGCGAGAGCTCCGATATACTGCGCGAGCTTGAGCGCGTGTTGAATGAAAGGTACGGTATAAGCCATACAACCATACAGCTTGAATGCGAAAACTGCGAGTCCAGCATGGTGTGCAATATAATGACGCGAAAAGGAGACCACGGGATATGATGGAACACAGAGATCCCGTATGCGGAATGACGGTCCAGGAAGGCTCGGAAGTCGGCACCTACGGGTACAAAGGTGAGGTATACTATTTCTGTTCGGCTCCCTGTATCGAGAGGTTCAGGGCGGAGCCAGAGAGGTTCCTGTCGCTGCACGCAGCGCCTGAGGAAACAGCGAGGCATACGGACAGGAAGGCGACAAGCCAGATAAAGACGGTCATCCTCCCCATAGAGGGCATGTCGTGCGCGTCGTGTGTCACAAAGATAGAAAAGTCGCTGTCCGGCCTTGAAGGGGTCAGCTCCGCAAGCGTCAACTTCGGTACGGAAAAGGCCGTGGTAAGGTATGACCCGGGACTGCTCGACATGACGGACTTCAAGCTTGCGGTAGCCTCGGCAGGTGCGTACAGTGTGATAGAGGACCAGGGCAATGAGGGAAAGGAGGGCGAGGAAAGGCTGAGGGCCTTTCGGCTCCTCAGAACGAAGTTTATCTTCAGCCTTGCGGTCGCGGCGGTCACAATGCTGCTGGGCATGAAGGACATGCTCCCGGCCCTGAGGGACATACCGTCCTCGTACGATCGGATGATCGACTTCGCCATGATGGTCCTGACCACGCCTGTGTTGTTCTGGGCGGGCGAGCAGTTCTTCAGGGGCGCCTATCAGGAGGCAAGGCACCTATCGACGAACATGGACACGCTGATAGCCCTCGGGACTTCCGTTGCGTACGTCTACAGTGCAGCGGTCACCCTTTTGCCGGGCCATGCCGCTGCCAACGTCTATTTCGACACGACCGCATGGATCGTAGCGCTCATCCTGCTCGGCAGGCTGCTCGAGGCATATTCCAAGGGCAAGACAACCGATACCATAAAGTCACTGATGGCTTTACGGCCGCAGACCGCACGGCTGGTCAGGGAGGGTAAAGAGATAGAGGTAGGGATCGGCGAGGTCCGGATCAACGACGTGGTCCGCGTAAAGCCCGGCGACAGGATACCAGCCGATGGCATGATAGAGGATGGTGCCTCGACCATCGATGAGTCGATGCTTACCGGCGAAAGCATACCCGTAGAGAAAGGTAGTGGCAGCGAGGTATTCGCAGGGACAATAAACTCGTCGGGCAGTTTTGTCTTTAAGGCCACAAAGGTAGGCTCGGACACGGCACTGTCACAGATAATACGCATGGTCGCCGAGGCGCAGGGCTCAAAGGCACCTGTTGAAAAGCTTGCCGACAGGGTAGCGGGCTATTTCGTGCCTGCAGTAATTGCCGTCGCTCTGCTTACGGCAGCTCTGTGGTATGGATTTTCTCCGCAGCATTCCGTGTCTCTTGCCCTCACGAACCTCGTCTCTGTCCTCATAATCGCCTGTCCATGCGCGCTGGGGCTCGCAACACCGACCGCTGTGATGGTCGGGATAGGCAAGGGAGCACAGCATGGCATACTCATAAAGGGCGGAGAGAGCCTTGAGAAGGCGCACGGTATTTCGACCATCGTATTTGACAAGACTGGCACGCTGACGCAGGGCAAGCCCGTTGTTACGGACGTGATACCCTCGGGGATCGATAGCGAGACGCTCCTTGCCTACGCGGCATCGGTCGAGTCTCTGTCCGAGCACCCTCTGGCACAGGCAGTGGTAAGGTACGCGAGCCGGAACAATATCGCCACGAGGCGCGTCGAGGGGTTCAGGTCCGAGACAGGGAGCGGGGTCCGGGGCACTGTCGAAGGCAGGGCCGTATGGGTAGGCAGGCCTTCGGACGAGACGGGCAGCGGGCTTGCCAGAGACGGCAAGACGGTGCTCGCTGTAAAGATAGGGGACGTACCGTCCGGCATAATAGGACTGCAGGACGTGCCGAAGTCCGATGCGCACGAGACAGTCTCGGCACTTAAGGAAAGGGGCATGAAGGTCGCCATGATAACGGGCGATAACAGGTATACTGCATCCGCGATAGCTTCTTTGCTGGGGATAGATGATTTCAAGGCGGGCGTCCTCCCCGGCGACAAGGCGGACGCTATAAAGCGCTATCAGCAAGCTGGCGGGAAGACGGCGATGGTTGGCGACGGCATAAACGATGCGCCTGCCCTGATGACAGCGGACCTCGGTATCGCGATAGGCTCTGGTACGGACGTGGCGATCGAGGCGTCGGACATAACTATCATAAGCGGCGAGCTAACGACGGTGCCTAGGGCGATGCGGCTTGCCGGGGCCACCATGAGCACGATCAGGCAGAACCTTTTCTGGGCATTCTTCTATAATATCATCGCGATACCCATTGCCGCGGGTGCTCTGTATCCGGCCTTTCATATACTCCTCAACCCCGTGATCGCGGCATTCGCGATGGCGTTCAGCTCCGTAACGGTCGTATTGAACTCCCTGCGCCTGAAAAAGACCAAGATCTGAGGCCCTGCCCGAGTTTTAAAGTAAATGAAGTTTTCTGAGGATCTCTGCTCCCTTAATGTCCGTTTTCGCAAGCTCCCTTAACCCGAAAAATGCAATAGGGAAGTTTGCTCATTCGTTCAATCCTGCGTTACAAAATCCTTTTTATCATCGTAGCATATCTTCTTGACGACCCGTCTGCCTGATGCGACCGCGGTAGGCACACCTCCGCCGGGCTCTACCCACTGCCCTGCCAGATAGAAGTTTTTCAGCCCGTCGAGCGTCTTGGGGACCGGCATTTTTATGGTCTCGCCCGTCATAAGCCAGCCTTCAAACGCTCCCATGTAATTGCGCGTATACCTGAGGAATGTATACGGTGTTGCAACATCGATCATCTCAACCTTTGCCTTTATACCGGGATAGAACTCTTCAAGCTTATCCAGTACCTTCCGGGCGGCATTGTCTTTTTCCCTGTAATATATTTCCTCATTCTTTCTCAGCCCCATCCAATAATCATACTCTGTCTCGATTTCAGCCTGAATGACCGTCTTATCTCCGGGGTTCATTACTTTATCATAGCTGTAATCACGGACAAGGAGTCTGTCTGTTTCGGTATTCCCGATTTTAAACGGCTCTTTCAGGAAGAAAACATTAACAGGCGGATACCTTTTTATATCGCCTCTTACGCCGAAGCTTACCAGCAGAAGCGGGCTGAACATCTTCCAGTTCTTAAACATGTGTTCGAACCTTCCGCCCGTATACTTCCCGCCAAGCATATCAAAAAGCGTCGAGTGCAGGTCTGCGGCAGAGATCACGATGTCCGATTTGTGTACAGGGCCGCCCGCGAGCTTTACGCCGGCAGCGGCATCGTTCTCCACGAGGATCTTCTCTACTGTTGCATTGTACGCGATCTTTCCTCCAAGCTTTTTAAATTTCTTCTCTATCGGGAGTACAAACCTGATAGACCCTCCCTCAACCATGCCGAGCTGGTTATTAAACAGGTATCCGAGCATCAGCATCGAGAACAATGTGGTCATGTCCTGCAGAAACAGGTTTACAATGATGTCCCGGAGCCATCTGTTTTTTATTCTTTTGACATACTCATTCAGCGGCAGATTGTATTTAAAGAAGTATTTTAACATCCTCCCTTTCTGCCAGAGTCCTGCCAGCTTATCGAGCACGCTTTTAGAAGACTCCCCTGTCGGTACTTGTAGTTCAGCCATTACCCTGCATGCCTGGAGGAACCCCTCTATAGTACTTTTATCCTCGGGTGATATGGCTATCAACCGGTCCTTTACCTTTTCATAATCCGCGGTAAGCTCGAACCGGTTACCTGTCCTTGCATCAACAAAATTAATGTAAGATTTCGCATCGATAAACCTGTTTGCATCCACGATACCGAGGTCTTTGTATATTGTATAGACAGAATTTCCGGGCCTGTGTCCCAGCAGCCAGTGTATACAACCGTCAATCAGGTAGTCGTTGGTCTTCCATGATGTACAAACACCGCCAGGGATTGCGGCATGCTCGAAGATTTGAACGTCGTATCCGTTCATCCTTGCGTAGCACCCGGCCGAGAGACCGGCAAGCCCCCCGCCGACAATGATTATTGATTTTCTGTCCATTTCAAATCCTCAGGTTTAATGTATACACAATATTCGTCATAATATCCATACGGTCAACAGATCTCATGAGTGGGATAGGTTTTGTTGACAAACGAGGAGCAATGAGGTGGAATAAGGAAAAGCGGGAGAGTGTTTTAAGGCAAGAATTTATTTTGGGGGCTTACATGGAGGGTTCCAATGAAGATGTCCATATGGAAAATCCCTTATAAATATACCTCACCACTCAAAAGAGTATTAGTTCTATTTGTATCCGCTCTGTTTTTTTATAGCTATGGTTGTAATCTCTCTGAAACATCTTGTTCAGATTGTCAGGGACCGACATTTTACACCTTTTATGCAATTAATCCCAACGGTACGCTGAAATGGAATTACACTACGAAAAACATGTCTCCCTCTTCACCGGCCATAGGTCATGATGGCACTATCTATTTCTCTTCTTCATTGCGCTCTTGGGGTACAGAAGGATCATTGCTTTATGCAATGAGTCCAACCGGTTCAGTTGTCTGGGAAGTACCGTTATCAAATTTAAGGGGAAACAGTCCATCACCTGTGATAGGAACTGATGGTACAATCTATGTAACCTGCAATGATTCTGGAACTCTTTGTGACTTTAATCCAGATGGTGCACTTCAATGGACCTATGTAACAAATAGTTTTATTTTATCATCTCCCGTTGTAGGAAGCAATGGTACTATCTATTTTACAGATAATGGTAGTCTTTACGCACTCAGTCCGACTGGTGCACTTCAATGGAGCGATTCAACCGAATCATTTAGCTCAACGCCGGCTGTCGGCATCAATGATACTATTTACATTGAGGCTGGCAATAACATGCTTTATGCATTTTCTTCAGTCGGTGTACTGCAATTTTCTTCTACGATATTCAATGGTACAGACTATAGTGCTTTTGCATCGCCCCCTATCATCGCTCCGAATGGAACTATCTATATCATATTAAGTGGTAATATTGCCAATACCCTTTATGCTCTTAACCCGTATGGTTCATTTTTGTGGACTCATGAATTTGGAGCTTATATCGTTTTTGGCTCTCCTCCGGCAACCGGAACTGATGGGACGATCTATGTCGACTTATACGATGCCGTACCGAATAAAAATATCCTCTATGCGATTAACTCCTCCGGTGGACTCAACTGGAGTTCTACAGCACAGTTCGAAGGCTGTTCGTCCGTTGTAAGTACTGATGGAACTATCTACATGGTATTAGATAACAAACTATATGCTCTTAATTCCAATGGTACATTAAAATGGCAGTTTTCAGTGGTTGGTACTGTAAATACATCACCCGTGGTAGCTCCCGACGGTACAATATACTTTAGTACATGGCACAGTTAAGGGCAGGCCAAGGGGTCAGCCCTTGACATTGGACATTTGATGTTGGGAGGGAGGGGGGTCAGGTCTTGACATTTGACATAAGGATAATTTAAAGGGCAACACACAGAGGGACAAATCTTTCATTTTGACGATGGCCTATAGAAAGGCTATGGAGATAGGCCTTAAAAGTGCAACTAAGAAAAAAGGCAAAGTTATGCCACATGCACTGACTGAACACGTACATTACTCTGAGCGTCGCAAACAAAGTATTTGACATTTCATAAACTTACAGTAAGTATATGACAATCTCTGCTCTTCCGATCGATACGGAGAAGGGCTGTAAATCCAAAGGGAGGATACAATGATAAGAAAGTATGAGTTGATGTACATCGTCGATAGCTCGCTGCCCGAGGAGGGTATAAAGTCCATCGTCGAGAAGATCAACAATGTGATAGGCAAGAAGGGCGAGCTCGTGGAACAGCAGAACCTGGGGGAAAAGAAGCTCGCCTATACCATTAAGAAAAGGCAGAAGGGCGTCTATATATTCAGCGTGCTGAAGGGCGAGCAGGAGACGGTCAACGAGGCC
The DNA here is from genome assembly GCA_023381995.1 of Deltaproteobacteria bacterium. Taxonomy (GTDB): domain Bacteria; phylum JAMCPX01; class JAMCPX01; order JAMCPX01; family JAMCPX01; genus JAMCVD01. The sequence goes on along the minus strand of JAMCVD010000050.1, from coordinate 15,050 downwards.
GAGAGGACCCTCAAGATCACGGACGGGGTACTGAGGTACCTTACAATCCGGGCAGACACTGCGCCGTAAAAAAAGCTTATGCCAGAGTTAAACAAGGTATTGATTGCCGGCAGGCTGACGGGGGATCCGACTCAGAAGGCAACACCTGACGGTATCTATGTATCTGCCTTTACCATTGCGGTAAACCACTACACGAAGAACAAGCAGGAGAAAAGCGTAAGCTTCTTCGATGTAGTCGCATCTGGCAATACGGCAAAGTTCATAGTCGGATACCTTAAAAAGGGCAATCATGTGCTTGTGGACGGCAGGCTGCGCCAGGTCAAGTATAAGGTCGATATCGACGGCGAGGAGAAGATGAGGTCCAGGGTCGAGATTGTCATAAACAGCATATTCTCGCTCGAGCCCCGTACGGACAAGGCGATAGAGGAAGAGAGTATTATAGAATGATAGGCCATTTACAGGAGGGAAAAAATGGAAGAACGTAAGCCAGCGGCGAGGAGGAAACCGATAGTCGTCAAGAAGAGGGTCTGCAGGTTCTGCAACGACAAGAACGTCGTCATCGATTACAAGAGTAGCGAGCTGTTAACGAGCTTTATATCCGAGAGGGGCAAGATCCTGCCGAGGCGGCTGACCGGGACGTGTGCGAGGCACCAGAGGGCGCTGACGGTGGCGATAAAGCGCGCAAGGATCCTTGCCCTTCTGCCGTTCACAACCGTAAAAGAGAAACTCGATCTATAGGGGAGGGTGGAGATGAAGGTCATATTAAGGAACGAGGTCCCGTCGCTGGGCGGAATCGGCGATGTGGTCAATGTAAAGGACGGGTACGCCATTAACTATCTCATACCGAGACAGATCGCGATAAAGGCGGACACCGGGAGCGTCAGGTCGATCAACCACCAGAAGATGGTGGTTGAGCACCTGAAAAAGAAAATGATAAAGAGTACGACCGATATAAAACTCAGGCTCGAGAGCACGGAGGTCGTCATCGAGAAGCAGATAGGGGAACAGGACAAGCTCTTCGGTGCCGTTACGTCTCAGGACATATCCGATGCATTGGACAAGAGCGGAATTAAGCTGGACAAGAGGAAGATAGAGCTCGATACCCCCATCCACAGTATCGGACTCTACAATATCGTCGTAAAGCTGCAGCCCGAGATAATAGCGAATCTGAAGGTCAAGGTCATAGGTAAGGCATCCTGAAACGATGACTAAGACAGATGCATCAGTCATAGAGTCTGTACTTCCGCAAAACCTTGATGCAGAAAAGGCCGTATTGGGCAATATACTCTTCGATCAGGACACAATCTATAAAGTCATGGACGTCCTCCGGAGCGACGACTTCTATGCCGCATCCCACAAGGTAGTATACGATGCGATGATCGAGCTGAACAAGAAGGCACAGCCGATCGATGTGCTCACGCTCACGGAGTATCTCAAGAACGGCGGGATGCTCGAGAGGGCGGGAGGCGAGAGCTATGTGGCGTCCCTGGTCGATCTCGCCCCTGTCACGACCAATATCGTGCCCTACGCAAACATAATAAAGGAAAAAGCCCTGCGCCGGGAGCTCATCCTGAACTCCATGAAGATCGCAAAGATGGGCTACGACCCTTCCCTTGGGATCGATGCGTATCTCGACGACTCCGTGAAGATGATCTTCGACATAACCCAGAAACGCTTCACGACGACGTTGATATCCTCGAAGGAGCTCATAGAGCAGGTTTACCACACCATAGAGGAGCGCAGGAAGAACAAGATGGCCATAACGGGTGTCCCGACAGGCTTCGAAGCGATAGACAAGATAACGTCCGGGCTGCAACCGTCTGACCTGATCATCATCGCCGCAAGGCCGGGCGTGGGCAAGACCTCCCTTGCCCTCAACATCGCAATGAACGCGTCCGTGAAGCACCAGCACCCCGTCGCGATCTTCTCGCTCGAGATGAGCAAGCAGCAACTCGCGTACCGGCTGCTCTCGACAGAGGCAAAGGTACGATACATGAGTATACAGAGGGGATACCTTCAATTTTCGGAGTTCCAGAGGCTGAACAAGGCTGCGTCCGTTATCCAGAGTGCCCCGATCGTCATAGACGATAAGTCGGCCATATCCATGCTCGAGCTGAGGGCCAAGGCGAGGAGGCTCAAGTCTGAGAACAAGTTGAAGCTGCTGATAGTGGACTATCTGCAGATAATGGAACAGCCGAAAGATGCGGAGAGCGTACAGGCGGCCATAGCGTCCCTTACGGGCTCGTTGAAGGCGCTTGCAAAGGACCTGAACGTGCCTGTGCTTGTACTGTCGCAGCTCAACCGTGAGGGAGAGAAGAGGGACTTCAAGAGGCCGCAGCTATCGGACCTGCGCGGATCCGGGGCCATAGAGCAGGACGCTGATCTGATAATGTTTATACACAGGCCCGAGCTGTATGCCAGGGACGATGATCCGAAAGGGAAAGGTGCCGATGACAGCAAGGAGGGGGCCGCAGAGATCATCATAGCCAAGCACAGAAACGGTCCTACGACGAACATAAAGCTGACGTTTATAGGCGAGTACACGCGCTTTGAGAATTATGCATCGGGAAGGGTGGAGCTTGACGACGGCTGAGCCCTATTCTCCCCACCTCATGGAAAGGTCGTTCGGTATGTGGATCGCATCGAGTACCTTCGAGACAATGGATTTCACGATATCTTCGATGGTCCCGGGCCTCTGATAGAACCCGGGCATGGCGGGCAGGATGACGGCGCCCGCAGACGACAGGGCGAGCATGTTCTGAAGGTGGAGTTTGTTGAGGGGCGTCTCTCTCGGTACGATGACGAGCCTCCTCCTTTCCTTCAGGGCCACGTCCGCGATCCGCTCGATGAGCTTCGAGCCACTTGCCGATGCGACTCTGCCCATCGTCCCCATTGAGCACGGTATGAGGACGGCGCTGTCGAATGTATGCGAGCCGCTCGATAACGGAGAGAATAGGTTGTTGTTGTCGTGTATGGTCAGGAGGCCCTCTTTGTCTGTGATCCCACGTACGGAGAAATTTACCCCGGTCTCGTATTCGAAAACCTGCTTCCCTGTCTCGGAAGCGATTGCATCGACCGCGTATCCGTTATCGACGAGCCACCGTAGGAATGTCAGGGCATAGAGAGATCCGCTCGCCCCCGTTATGCCTACGACGACATGCTTTTTCATTTGATTCTCGGGGCTGGTCGCCACATAACTATTGCCTCCTCTTGAGAAAAAGGATATAAAAGCATGAGGGAAATGTCAACATCAAATTTAAACATTTATAGAAACAGGCACGATAAGGCCCTCCTTTCCGTTTATAACTCCTTACAAGGCATAAAAAGGGCATGTATGAAAGACCCCGGTATGAACAATCTGATAGGCTGGGAGCTTGAGTGGCAGAGGTATCCAGTGCTGTTCGATATACTGGATCCCGTCTCCGGACAGCATTATCTCAAGATGCTTGAAAAGGACATCTACCTGTATTACATAGAAGACTTCCTGAGGCAGCTTCCTGGAAAAGCAAGGATACTCGATGCGGGCAGTGGGGTCGGCAGGTTCGGAGTGGAGCTCGGCAGACGGGGACACGAGGTGTCACTTGTGGACATATCCGAGACGTCCCTGAGGATGGCCTCAAGACATATTGTCGGCAAAGGCATACGTGGTGCATCGCTCTATCTTTCCTCCATGGACGATATGGGAGCGATTTTCGAAGACAACACCTTCGATGCCGCGTTTGCCATAGAGGCGATATGCTATACCACGGACCCGTTGAAGGCCCTGAAGGAACTCATAAGGGTGACAAAAAAAGGGGGATTTGTATTCTTATCTGTAGAAGGACTTTATGGATCCATACTTGCCGACAAGCAGATACCGGAAGAGAAGATAGCCGACATCATAAAAACCGGTGTATTGAACGTGGAGTACAGCGTATTTACGCGATACTATACCGAGAAAGGATTCAGGACATTGCTTGACAGAGGCGGGGCACGGATCATCGCTGTCGAGGGCACGCACTATGTGCCGGAGGGGCCGTTTGACGGGCTGATGGACATTGAGAAATTGGGGTCCGCAAGGTACAGGAGCCGTATAGTGGAGCTGGACATCGAGTATAGCTCGTCCAGGGTGTTCCGTCCGCTTGCGAGGAGCTGGCTTGGTATAATAAAAAAATGAAGATCTTCCTTGTAAATCCTCCCAAGTTTTACTGGCCCTTTATAAACGAGTACGATAATTTTTTGCTGCCGCAGTCCCTGGTATATCTGGGTGCGGCCTTACGGCAGGGCGGGCATGATGTCAGGATCATAGATGCCATGCCCATGAAGATGGGCTGGAAGACGTTGTCCGATACGATCAGGAGCGAAAGACCCGACATCGTGGGTATCGGAGAGAGCCACGCGCTCTATGCGCACGAGTCCGAGAAGCTGATCGACCTTGTGAAACGGATAGACCCGAAGATTGTGGTGATTGCCGGCGGGGCCCACTTTACGAACCTCTACGACTATTACCTCAACAGCGATAAAGGTATCGATTTTATAGTACGGGGGGAGGGCGAGCAAACAATCGTCGAGCTTGTCGACGCCGTGGCGGATGGAAAGGATGATTTTGACCGTATAAACGGCATAGCCTTTACGAGGGACGGAAAGGTCATCGTTACACCTGCCAGACAGCTCATAGCCGACCTGAACACCCTGCCCATGCCCGCGTACGATCTCGTACCGATGGGTAGCTACGGCAACAGCAGGTACCTGTTCTCGCCGGGCGGCACAACGATACACCACAGCAGGGGATGTACGAGCAGTTGCAGCTTTTGCGTGTGGTGGACTCAGATGGCGGACAGGATCGGCAGCGGCAATAAAGAGCACCTGAAGCCGAGGTGGAGGACGAAGAGCGTTGATAAGACCATCGAAGAAATACTCCTGCTCTATCACAGGTACAACAAGAAGGCACTCGTGTTTGTCGATGATTCATGGAACATAGACCCGAAGTGGGAAGACGGGTTTGCGGGCGAGCTGATACGGCAGGGCCTGAAGCTCAACTGGTTCGCTTTTATGCGCGCCGATATGCTGCTGCGCGACGAGAAGCTCGGGGTCCTGGAGAGGCTTGTGAGGTCGGGAATGTCGCACGTGTGCATCGGCGTGGAAAGGGCCGAGAACAACGAGCTGAGACAGTTCGGGAAGCCGTTCTACACGGGGGACACCGCCATAAAGGCCTTCGATATTTTGAGGAAGAAGTACCCGTCGGTGTTCCTGCAGGCAACTTTCATAGTGGGTGTCTACGACGAGACGGAGCAGTCCATGCGTGAGCAGCTCACGTTTGCGAAGAGACTGGGGCCGGACTACCCCGCGTTCCACCCTTTGACGCCCGTCCCCGGCACTCAGCTTTACAACGAGGTCATCGAAAAGGGGCTGCTCGAGATAAAGGACTTTTCGAGGTTCGACTGGCTCACGCCCGTCATGCCTTCCAGGTACCTGTCGAGAGAAAGGATAGAAGAACTCGTACTCGAGCTCAACAGGGAGTTTGTAAATATCGGGTGGCTCGTCAGGGGGCTCTTCTCGCGGTACCCGTATAAAAGGAGGATGTACATCTGGTGGTTCCTGGTGCTCGTCAAGGTGCTGTGGTCGCGGTTTATATCCAGATTCAGATGGATCAGGCCGCACGAGATCATAGGGCTCGTGAAGCCGGGCTGGTATGACAAGTAGGCTCAGGAAAAGAGGTTGTAGATCCCTTTGAATATGTCTGTGGGCCTTATCGTCCTTATCTCAAACAGGTGCCTGTAGATCATGGAAGGCCTTACATAGAACTCCCTGTTTGCCTTTTTCTGTATCGTCAGGAGCTGCTTCGCGGTCATCTGGCCGGGAAAATACACGAGATCCTCCGGGTTCGGATTGAAGGTCGAGAAATTGTCCCAGTCCCTCCTGTCCCATGACCCACCCTTTAGCAGGCGATCGTAGATCTCCGTACCCGGGTATGGTATGAGTATGGCAAATTTTGCAAAGTCAAGGGGCAGTCCTTTGGCGAACTCTATCGTCCGTATGCCCAGTTCTTCCGTCTCGCCCGGGAGCCCGAGCATGAACAGGCCTATCGTCTCGAGTCCGGCCCTGTGTGCGCTCTCGACGCCCGCCCGCACATCGTCCAGCGTATAGTTTTTATTTACATTCTTGAGGAGCTGCTCGACCCCGGACTCTATGCCGAATATGAGCCTTCTGCAGCCCGCCTCTTTCAGCAGCGCAGCGATCTCGTCGTCCACGATGTCCACCCGCGTTTCCGTCGTCCAGATGACCTTTTTGTTCACTCCCCTTTTGATCATCTCATGGCAAAAGTCCCTGCAGTGCTGTTTGCTGAGGGGGAAGATTGCATCGACGAAGCCTATCTGACGCACCCTGAACCTGTCGAGCAGGTACTCAAATTCGTCGACGACCTTCGATACCGCCCTCTTTCTGTAGCCTTCTTTCTTGTACGTGATGCCGCAAAAGCTACAGTTGAAGGGACAGCCCCTCGAAGAAAGCATCGTGAGGATGGGCTTTTCTATGTCCGCGAACGGCAGCAGGCCGTACCTGTCCACCGGGAATAGGTGCCATGCGGGATATGGGAGTTCGTCGAGGTCCATGAGCAGCGGCCTGTCATCGGTGCGTACGATCTCGTTGCCTACCTTTAGAGATATGCCCCTCACCTGCTCCGGCGGAGTGCCGTGCCCGTACGCCCCGATGAGTTCGGACATCGTATATTCTCCCTCGCCGTGTACGATTGCATCGGCGTGGCCCGATGCGAGTATGTCCCTGGCGAAATAGCTTGCATGGATGTTTCCCCATACGATCTTTATCGAGGGGTTGTGTTTTCTTATAGCGGCGGAGAGCGCCTCACACCGGGTGGCCGACGGAGTCAGGCATGATAGTCCGACGACGTCCGGCCGCCAGTCGGCTATGATCGCCATGATGCCGGCTATGCCGGTCCTGAAGGCAAAATCGTCTATGATCTTTACTTCGTGCTCGTGCTTTTCCAGCATTGCCGCTATGTACGCAATGCCTATGCACGGCATCGGTTCGAGCAGATTTTTAAATTTCCCGAATTTTGAGAAGTTTATGGACGGATTTATGAGAAGGACCTTCATCATGATAAATATACAATCAAAAAAACAATTGTCAAATAGGCTGCATATATTGTATTGTTACGGTAAATATGGGTATATAAAATGGATGGAGGCTGTATGAGGATAAAACTTATTGCGGTAGCTGGTTTAATTTCTTCTGTCATGATAGGGTGCTCGGGCAGTAGCACATCTCACTCAACGCCTGTGACCGTCAGGAACTATCATATCCAAACGGACTTCAGCGTGCCGCCCAACCCTGTTTTGGACACGTCCACACCGTCTCGGTACGACTACGCCGTATTCACGAGATACTATTACAGTCCCGAGCCAAGCCGGATCAGGGCGGTGCTCGTACTGATACCGGGATTTTATGGAGGGGCCGCAGACTTCGATACAATGGCAAGGACCATCGTACAGATGAGCAGCGGCCAGATCGAGGTATGGGCCGTGGACAGGAGGTCCGTCATGATCGACGACCTTACCGGTCTCCAGGAGGCTTTCCGGGAGCGCAATCCCTCTCTTGCGTTCGATTATTACTTCAACGGAGCGACGGTCGACGGAAGGACCTACGGGGGGCCTCCCACATCGTCGAGCATATCCTATATGTCCGAGTGGGGGCTCGATATGACGCTCCGCGATCTCAACACCATCGTATCGCTGATTCCCCAGCCGTACCGCAGGACGAACGTGTTCCTCGGCGGGCATTCGCTCGGGTCATGGCTTGTACAGGACTACGCTGCCTATGACTTCGACTCCGATCCGTCCACTGTGTCGGATGCCGGGTACAACCAGGTGGCGGGCATCATTCTGCTCGACGGCGGGGGGACGGGACTGTTCCCTCCTATGACGGAGGCCCAGTATTTGTCGGGTACGACGGGTAATACCATTACGCTGTCGGGCCTGTCGTTCAGCCTCCCCGGCATAGAGCAATTGAGGCAGGTGCCGGACTACGTAACGCCCGCCGGCTTGATCTCCGGACTGGGGCCCATGATAAGCAAGGTCTTTGCCATTATCCAGACGGAGGGACTCTATGCCATGCTCGAGCCGGACGCGCTGTCGCCGCTGTTGGAGAACAGTGATTTTCAGTTTCTTGCAACGCTGCTCCTGGGCAACACACAGTTCAAGGCAACGAACGAGGCGATGCTCGGGTTTACGATGGACAGGCACTTCGATCCCATAGGGCTTATGACGGCCACACTCGGCATAGCGAATGGCCCGCTGGCACCGTTTGCAAGCGCTATCTCTCCGGGTGCTACCATGTCCCAGCCAACGGACAGGGGCTCGATGGTCTATACATGGAACAGCCAGGACCACATAACGAGCATCAAAGACCTCGAGGCGGCGCTTTCGAATACCTATACGACCATCACGGAATGGTACTTCCCGATGCGCCTGGCGATAGATGCAATGGCGTTCGGGGAATCGTACGGGGTCGGTACTTCTGGCTGGCAGTGGGACGAAGGTCTCTATGTTACCCATACCTCTGCGATGGATGCGCCGGTGCTCGCCTTTGGGGGCGAGAGCGGACTGGAACAGACCGAGTCGGTCTTCTATACATACAGGGACCTACTCCCTCCGGCGAGGGGCTGCGGCAGTCAGACAAGGTCGGTCTGCGGGTTCGATATCCACATGATGCCGGACTATACGCATATGGATGTCCTACTCTCGGACCCCACTGTCGTCCAGGGCGGCGTAGATTCCACGATCTATAAATGGATAATGGCGAACACGGTAACGGCCACCAGCATGCCTGCACCGGTGCTACCGTGAGATCGAAGGCCATAGGCGTCCTCGCAAGCTCCGCTCTCGTCCTGCTTGCTGTGAATGCGTATGCTCAGCTCGGGGCGATAGGAGGCATCGCGTCGATCCAGGGGAAGAAGCAGACGACGTTCCCCCTGTTCACGCTCACCGCAAAGACGGGGCGGGCGGACATACTGGACGCCGGTTTCTATCTCTATTATGCGCAGGCGGACAGGTATATGGGAAAGGACATTTACACGGTGTTTTCCGGCAATCCGAGAGAGAGGCTCGTTTATAAGATATTCAATGTAAGCTATAACCTGACGTCCGACATGAACCTCTCTCTGAGTATACCCTATGTAAGCTATGACTGGGGACAGATCATAACCGGCCCTACAAATCTATCCGGGACCTTCGGTATCGTAAGGAGCGGCGGCGGCCTGAGTAACCCGGCAGTCAGGTTTATGTACCAGTTCCTGAGCTCTCCGATGCTTGCGGTGTACGGGACCGTGTACCTGCCGACGGGCTTCATGCAGGTCGGCTCCGAGGGAACGGACCTTGAGCTCGATGTCGCATACACGAGGGACATAGGCATAGTACAATGGGACTCGAACGTCGGATACAGGCTGACGGGCAAGCTCCCATCGACCGATGTAAAGCCGAACGACATAATCATTGCCAATACGGCATTCAGTATACCGTTCGGTCTGTCGTTGTCTGGCTTTTTCGAGCTCAACCTGATGGACGCAGGACAGCTTACGGATCTGGGGATTGACTATACGGTGCAGCAGCTCAAGATCGATCTCGTACCCGGCATAAGGCTCAGTGTCATGCCGAACCTCTTCCTGACCATGGCGTTGAAGTATTCGGCATACAACACGTTCCAGCTCGGCTATCATTACATCTACACCCTTGGCCTCGATTATCTCGTGCTATGAGAAGGGAGATATTCTTAAGTCTTAAGGTAAAGCTCGGGCTGCTCGTGGCAGCGATAGTCCTGGCGATCATGGGCATCATGACCTATACCTCGGTGATACGGCAGGAATCGGCCATGAAGTATGAGATGCGTTCCAAGGCGATAAACATGGCGCAGATAACGGGGGCGCTCGCGCTGCTGGGCGGCAATGCCGCGGATCCGTGGGCCTTTGCGAAACAGTTCCTCAAGTTCGCGCCCCAGCTCGACGATAATATACTCTATATCGTCATCCTTGGCCAGACGGGCAGTATCATCGATACGGAGATCAACATGCCGCTGTTGAGCGAGATAACGGGCAAGGACGATAAGGCCTTCGTGGAAGGTCTTCCGAATGTTGTGAGGGAAAGAATAGCCGGTTCCGGGAAGGGACCGGAAGGCCAGGCATTCATGAGCAGGCTCGGTCATCTCCTGCCCATAGATGTCGTATTGAAGCCGGGGGACAATTTCATAGGGACCATGAGCATAGGGTATTCGCTGTACAGGTTCGATGCCTCCGTGGATCGCGCGCGTCTGATAACACTGCTGTTTACGCTGACTTTTACCATTGTCGGTATCCTTGCGTCGTTCGGGCTCTCGTCGAACATCACGAAGCCCATTTACAGGATAGTCGACGCCATGAAACATATCCAGCAGGGCGATCTCGAGCAGCATGTTACGGTAAAGACAAGGGACGAGATGCAGATGCTTGCATCGAACTTCAACTTCATGATCGACGGGCTGAAGGAGAGGGAGCACATAAAGCAGACCTTCAAGCGGTACGTGTCGGAGCTCGTCGCGGAACACCTGATAAAAGAAAGGGAGGTCTCGATCACCGGTGAGCGGAAGACCGCGACGATCCTGTTTCAGGACATACGGGGGTTCACGTCCATGTCGGAGCAGATGTCCCCGGAGGAGGTCGTGAGCATACTGAAGGAATATTTCACCGCTATGGTGGACGTGATCTTTGCGTACGAGGGCACGCTGGACAAATACATAGGAGATGCCATCATGGCCGTTTTCGGTACCCCGTACGCCCACGAAGATGACCCGTCGAGGGCGGTAAAGACCGCGATAGATATGCAGAGGGCACTCAAGGCGTTGAACCAGAAATGGGAAAATGAGGGCAAAAACCGGCGGCTCGCGGTCGGGTGTGGCATTGCGACAGGTCCTGTGGTTGCCGGGAGCATGGGCTCTGAGAAAAGGCTTGAATATACGGTTATAGGTGATACCGTAAATCTTGCTTCGAGAATAGAAGGGTTGACAAAGGGCGGCCAGATATTGATATGCGATACTACACACACTGCGGTGAAAGATAATGTTGGCATAAAGCCGCTCGATAAGGTATATGTAAAAGGTAAAAAAGAGCCACAGCAGATTTATGAAGTTTTGTATGAACTATAAAAAGCTTGTTATTATACATACGGCCATTGCCTTCTCCATTGTACTTATGCTGCCGGCGTGTTCGAAGAAGAAGAGCGAAGAGGAGATTACCATTACGCTGAAAACGGAGGGGAGCGTGCCGTCCCAGTCTGTTTCGGCACAGCCCTCTGTCCAAGCAAGGCCCGCTTTGCCGGTCAAACACGAGGCCGGGGCCACTGTCGGAGCGAGAGAGAAGAGGCTCGTATCCCGTACCGCACGACAACCACAGAAGTCTGCAAGGAATGAGACGGTAAAGAAGACGCCCATGGTCGCCGTCAATGCGCCGTCCCCCGTGAGCGGACCTTCGCCGGAAGACATCGCAAAGCAGCAGATACTCGCCATTATAGACAGACAGAAGCAGGCGATGGTGACCAAGAATGTATCCCTTGCGCTCGAGGACATCGTGGGTAGCCACGATCAGAACAGGCAAGCACTGGAGGACTATTTTAACAGGTACGATAAGATAGATGTGAGTTTCTCGAATATCTCCATCAACGTCATGGCCGGCACTGCGATAGCCGTGATGGACCAGAGGACATCCATAGTCACAAAGAGCGTTATACCTCAGACGATAACGGAGCTGACCAGAGTACAGTGGACGTTTGTCGACGTGAACGGCAGGTGGTATATAAGCGGCACACAGATACTGTCCAAGCTGAAAGACAAATAGACCGCAGGCGCACGGTATCTGGTATGGACTGATAGGAAACCAAAAAATTCCGGAGGTAAGTATGAAGAAGACGTTTACACTTTTCCTGGTACCGCTGGCGGTCATTCTCGCGAGCGGACGTTCGGGTGCCGGTGGCAGACTCACCGGGAACGAAGTATTGAAAAAGATTGATGGTCAGCAGCTCACGAAGGACAAGGTCAGTGTCGCGGTAATGAAGCTCGTCGACAGCAACGGTACGACGACCGAGCGCACGCTGAAGATGTACACCAAGGGCTCGAACTATCACCTCATAAAGTTCCTTGCACCGGCAGACATAGCGGGCACGGGCTTTCTCTCCAGGAGCAGCGATAATATGTGGCTTTATCTGCCCGCACTCGGCAGGGTGAGGAGGATAACGGGGCACATCTCCCACGGCAGCTTCATGGGCTCTGATTTTAACTATAAGGACCTGAGCTCCGAGGGTATCGAGAAGGATTTTACGGCAAAAGTCGAGAGCTTCAAGGACGGAGAGTATCAATTGACGCTCAGTCCTAAGTCGTCCGACTCTCCCTACAGCATGGTAAAGATATGGGTGAAGGACGACACATTCGTGCCGTTAAGGATGGAGTTCTACGATCCCGCAGGCAAGCTGCTGAAAATCCTGATAAATACCGAGGTAAAAAAGATTGGCAACAAGTGGTTCCCCATGTCGATGACGATGACGAACGTTCAGGATAACCACAAGACGGAGATCACCGTCGAAGAATTGAAGATCGATACAGGCCTGAAGGACAGCCTTTTTACGGACAGGTCGCTCAAAGAGGAATAGGGTAGGTTTTATTGCAGGGACCCGGCCTGCTTCCGCCCGGGGACGATGCGTCGTATGGCCGGCCCCGTATCTAAGGGGTGAAGACGGCCGGCGGATGATGTGAGTGCCTGATCCTCTTCAGCAGGGCGGGGTCCTTTATCAGCGTGCGTCCTGTCAAGGCGAGCACCAATGCTCCCTCTGCAATGGCCCTGTCCGCTGAGCCGGACACGGCGAGTCTTCTGAATGCCGCCGTATGGATGTGTGCCCCTGCACCGATAGGCGTGTATGTATGGAGGGTGGGAAGGACGTACGACAGTTGCCCTATGTCCGAGGAACCGATGCCGGCGTAGGGACCTGCATCGGACTGCTTCAGTCCAAGGGATTCGAGGACCCCGGAGTGGATGTCCGTCAGTTCCCGGTTTACATAAAAGGGATACTGGGTGTAGCCTTCTTCCGTGATCTCCGCCCTTGTCCCGGTGGCCATTGCTGCCCCGTCGACGGCGTCTCGTACCCACCCCATAAGCTCACCGAGCTCTTCGAGGCTGATGGCCCTTATAAAATAATACGCCTCGGCAAAGTCTGGTATGATGTTCGGGGCAGTGCCTCCCCGGGTTATAATGCCGTTCGCCCTCATGGAACGCCTGAACGATTGGCGCATGCTGTCGATATTGTTGATTGTAAGGATAAGGGCCGACAGTGCGTCCCTGCCTTCTTCAGGATACGATGCCGCATGCGCGGCCCTGCCCCTGAATCGTATCTTAATCTTTTTCAATGCGAGCATATACCTGTAGCTCATACGCTTTGTGGATGCATGGCTCATCATCGCGACGTCGTAGTGCCTGAAAACGCCGTGCTCTATCAGTACGGGCTTGCCGTACCCGGTCTCTTCTGCGGGTGTCCCGACAAGGGCTATCCGTGCCCCGGCAGGGGAGACCGCCTTTGAAAGCGCCACGGCGGCGCCTATGCTTATGGCGCTGTTCACATTGTGCCCGCACGCATGTCCGATGTCCGGGAGAGCGTCCATCTCTGCTATGTAAGCCACTGCGGGTCGTGTGGCCGTACCGGAAGTTGCAATAAAGGATGTCTCCAATCCACCAGCACCTTTCCGTATATCGAAGCCGTGCCTGTGCAAGAACTCGCACATAGCGTCCCTCGTCCTGTATTCTTTGAGCGCGGTCTCGGGATGGGAGGAGATGTCGTGAGAGAGGCTTACCAACGAGGGCACCAGGCGCTGTATGGTGCGTTTGATGCCTTCCTTTGTCTCCATATCAGTGGATACCCGAGAGATTGACTTCTTTTGCATCGAACACGGGCCCTTCCTTACAGACCCTTCTCGTGTTACCCTTTGCATCGAAGATTGTGCAGCCGAGACAGACACCGAAACCGCATGCCATCCTCGCTTCGAGCGAGACGTAGCATTCGATCCCTCGCCTCGATGTCACGGCTTTGACAGCAGCGAGCATGGGGAGCGGGCCGCAGGCAAAGACTGTCTTCGTATGCTCGATCCCCTTCGCGAGGAGGTCCGTCAATTTCCCATGATGGCCTTTTGAGCCGTCGTCGGTCGAGATTGCGGGATCGTACGGCTTGAGGAGGTTGGACAGAACAAGCTCGTCTTCCGTCCTTGCTCCGTACATGAGCTTGTAAGGGGTACCACGTTCGTGTAGCTTCTGGACGAGTGAAAAAACGGACGCAATGCCGGCACCGCCTGCTACGACAACCGTGTCGTGCCCTGCACCGCGGGGGAAGCCATTGCCGAAAGGCCCTGTTAGAAACACCCTCCTGCCGTACCTAAAATTCCTGACGGCCCTCGTTCCCTTTCCCACGACCTTTATGAGGAACCTGTAGACTCCGTCGTGTTCGTCGAGTATGCTGAACGGCCTTAAGAGGAACGGGTCATAGCCGTCGGACAGTCGGATCATCATGAATTGTCCGGGCTCGAACCGGGGCCTGTCGTCTGCTCTGACGGAGAGCAGTATATAGTCCTGTCTCAGCACGTCTGTTGCTACGACAGTGCCGTCGTGTATAAGTTTCGTACTATTTTTTAGCATGGGACCCACGCCCTCATCGTGTGTACCATTACCACGAAGACGCCTCTACGGGCAAACGATTTCTGATTGTCCAGAAAGTATTTTCCAAAAAACGTTTTTTCATCTTGACAAATTTATATTTCTTGTATAAAAAGGACTCAATGAAAGTAATTAATCTCGAAATCAGAGGGGATAATTATAATTACTGCAGCCGATAAGTATAATGCGGTATCTTCAGGAAGCAGAGAAGAAAGCTTTTTGATCGGCCGCGTGTCTTTGCATGATCGGTTTTTCTTTTGTTCCTGCCCGGCTTTGTCGCGTAAAGCTATGACCTTTTTTTTGAACCAGTCCTCTATACGATCAAAACTAAATGGGGGGTGAG
>JAMCVD010000012.1 GCA_023381995.1 Deltaproteobacteria bacterium | reverse complement strand
GGCACTCCGGGCCTCGAAAGAGCTGTACGACCCGAGAATGGATAGCCTGACGAACGGATTGAGAGAGAGGTACGGTGTGCACCCGGTGCTGAGGGGCAGTCCCGGCGCCGGGAAAAAGATACTCAGGGCGCTCAGGTCCAACGCCATACTCGGCATGCTGATAGATCAGGACACGGACGTCCAGGGAGTGTTCGTGAGGTTCTTCGGCGATACTGCCTTTACCCCGAGGGGCGCTGCGGACCTTGCCATGAAGGCCGGCGCCAGCGTCGTGGCCGGCTTTATAACGAGGACCGGCCCCGGGCACCACGTCATAAGGCTTTATGGCCCGATCGTACCCGAAAGGACGACCACGTACGAGGAAGACGTCGTGTCTCTGACCCAGTCGATGACGGACTACATCGAGCGGCACATACGGCAGCACCCGTCGGACTGGGTATGGATGCACGCGAGATGGGCCAGGAGGCCGACGGAGGGACGGAGCGGCTGACACGGGCGATGTGCTCCCCAGGGTAAAAAAAGGTATTCTGTAGCGGAGAATTGTGGTACGTTGCGGCTATGGGACCGTTGAGAGATAACACACATTCGAGGCCCGGAGTGCCGGGGGCGTCCTTTGCGTACCGATGGGGCATCGCGTGCCTTGTCCTGTTGAGCGTGGCGTCCGGTACGTCGTGCAGCGCCGGGAAAAGATCGTCGGGCGTGCCAGGCCCGAAGAATGCGCCCGTCCCTGCGATAAGGCTCGATGGAGTCACGTTTCAGGAGATCAAGGAGGACAGGACCGTGTATTCTGGCATCGCGTCCGGCGCGGAATACTATGATGACAGGCATACGGGCGTGATAATGAACCCAAGATTGGACGGTGTGCTCGGGGGCGGGGGCCGTTTTACCGCCGGGTCCGACAGGGCATTCTATTACGACAGAGAGAGAGTGATAACCATGGAGGACGACATATCCGCAAATCTGAACGACGATTACGATATACGATGCAATCTCATGGACTATCTGATCGATAAAAGGGTCCTCCTCGCAAAGGCGCCTGTGACCGTGATGGGCAGGGACCTGCAGCTCTATGCCGACAGTGGCAGTATAGATCTCCTGGACAACAGGCTTACGATGCAGGGAGACATACGCGCGAAGATATACAACATGAGCCTGAAATGAAGAAAGCGGCCACCGTAATGGTTTTTTTGATGCTCAGCGTTTGTACCGTCCGTGCGGACACCCTGATGCATGAGATACAGAAGCCCGGCACACGGCTGAAGCCGATCGATATAACCTCGACCCAGCTCGAGGCGAACCTCAAGTCGCACATCGTGATCTTCACGGGGAATGTCGTGGCAAAGCAGGGGAACGTGGTCCTGTACTGCAACACGCTCACGGCGTACTATGACGAGAAGGCGAAGAACATAACGAAGATCGTGGCGACCGGGGACGTCAAGATCACGAGGAAGGACATGATCGCGACGGGAAGTGAGGCGGTCTTCGACAACGTGAACAAGCTCCTTACCCTGTCGGGGGCCCCGAGGATATGGCAGGCAAAGAACATCATAGAGGGCACGAAGATCGTGTTCTATCTCGGGACCGACAAGATATTCGTCGAGAGCGCCAAGTCCCTCTACAGCCCCGGTACCATGGAGCCCCCCCTGCGGAAGGACTGACGGATGGATTACCGGCTTGAGGCAGTTGGACTGAAGAAATCGTTTGGCAAGAAGACGGTCGTGTCCGATGTGAGCTTCTCGGTGAAGAGCGGCGAGATCATCGGGCTGCTGGGACCGAACGGCGCGGGGAAATCGACCACGTTCTATATGATCGTCGGTATATACAGGCCGGACAAGGGCAAGATCATACTGAACGATGAGGACATAACGGGGAACCAGATGTTCGTGAGGGCAAGGAAGGGCATCACCTATCTCCCGCAGGAGCCGTCGGTATTCAGGAAGCTCTCGGTCGAGGACAACATAAAGGTGGTGTTCGAGTCCATGGACCTGGGGAACGACGTCATCCGTGAGAAGACGGAGGAGATCATGAAGAGCATGAACATAGTGCCCCTGAGAAAGAGCATGGGCTATTCCCTGTCGGGAGGAGAAAGGCGGAGGGTCGAGATATCGAGGGCGCTTGCGGCAAATCCTCATTTTATGCTCCTTGACGAGCCTTTTGCCGGTATCGATCCCATAGCGGTGAACGAGCTCAGGGAGATATTGTTCTCCATGCGGGGAAAGGGACTGGGGATAATCATATCGGACCACAACGTCAGGGAAACCTTGAATGTTTGCGACAAAGCCTATATTATTAACAACGGTAGAATTATAGAAGAGGGGGAGCCGAAACAGATAGCGATGAGCGAGAACGCAAAACGTATTTATCTTGGTGAGGACTTCAAACTATGATAGAGCTCAAACACGAAGTGAGCCTGAGACAGCAGCTCGAGCTCACGCCGCAGTTGATCCAGGCCCTCCGTTTGCTCCAATTGACGAGGCTCGAGCTCGAGCAGGAATTGAAGACGGAGCTCGAGGCCAACCCGTTCCTTGAGGAAGAGCAGACGGAGCGCGAGGCGATCGAGGACGACGTGGGTGTGTCCATCGGCGTCGGCACGTACACGGGCAGGGAACACAGGGCAATCGAGAAAAGGGAAGAAGACCCCATAGAGAATATGACGCACAGGGACATGGGACTCCACGACTATCTGCTGTGGCAGCTCAGCCTGTCCGTGAATACGGACACGGAGATGCAGATCGGGGAGGCGGTGATCGGCAATATCAACGACGAGGGCTACCTTACGACGTCCGTAGAAGATGTTGCATCGTTTACAGGCACTGACGCAGGAGACGTGGAGGGCGTCCTGAAAAAGGTCCAGGAGTTCGATCCCTCCGGCGTCGGTGCGCGGGACCTGAAGGAATGCCTCCTGATCCAGATTAGACATTTCGGGATAGACGACGCGGTGATAACCGGCATTATCTCGGACCACCTCGCGGACCTTCAGAAGAGGGACTATTCGGTGATAGCAAAGACGCTGTCCGTGACTACCGACCTCGTGATAGCGGCAGCACACACGATATCGCACCTGAACCCCAAGCCTGGTTATACCTACAGCTCCGGGGAGGAGAACTACATACTACCGGACGTCATGGTGGTAAAGCGCGATGACAGGCTGATCGTGGACCTGATCGAGGACGGCATTCCGCGGCTGGTGGCTTCCGATTATTATGCACGAAAGCTGCTCATGGAGAGCAGCAATAACGACGAGGCGAAGAGATTTATCAGGGACAAGATGCAAGGTGCAAAGTGGCTCATCAAGGCCGTGGAGCAGAGGAAGAACACCATCAGGAAGGTGGTAGAGGCAATCGTGTCAAGGCAGAGGGCCTTTTTCGAGTACGGCGAACAGTACCTGGAGCCGATGGTCTTAAAGGACATAGCCGACGACATAGGCATCCACGAGACCACTGTCGGCAGGGTCACGAACGGGAAGTATGTCCAGACCCAATGGGGCATATACGAGTTGAAATACTTCTTCAGCCCGTCGCTCAGGATGGACAGCGGGGAGCTCCTTTCCACGAAGCTTGTAAAGCAGAGGATAAAGGAGCTCATCGAGAAAGAGGACACCTCTTCCCCCCTTTCTGACACGGACATCGTGCGCGTGCTCAAGACGGACGGCGTGAACATAGCGAGGAGGACGGTGGCGAAATACCGGGAGATCATGAACATAGCCCCCCTCCATGTGCGCAAGGTGAAAGCATCGTAATGGCCGCTCCCACCAGCAAAGGCAGCGGGATAGCCAAGGACATAGTCGCCTTATTGATCCTGTCTATCTCCGTGTTCGTCATGCTGAGCCTGTTCTCCTACGACGTCCGGGACGCGACCATGTTCCACGCACCCTTCAACGTGTCGGGCAGCGGTGTATACCACAACATGGCAGGCCGCATCGGCGCGAACATATCCGATCTGCTGCGCCTGGTATTCGGGTGGTCCGGCTACCTGGTCGGCATAGCGGGCATCATGGTCTTCTTTGCGGTGATCCTGAAGGACAGATGGGAGCACAGGTGGACACACATTGCCGGCCTGCTGCTCCTGATCGTATCGCTGTCGTTTGCCGTCTCGTCCATTGTCAGCCCGGCCCCTGTCTCTGTCCTCAGCCACAGGGGGGGATCGATGCTCCGGTCCGCAAATCTCGGCAACCCCGGGCCCGGAGGGGTGATCGGCTATCTGCTCACCCTGAAGCTGCACCCCTACTTCGGGACCACCGGCACGATCGTGACCGCGGTCACGCTCCTGCTCATATCCGTGGTCCTCCTGGTCAGGAGGCCCATAACTCACCTTGTCGTATTCGTATTCGGGCTTGCGGTCGGCGTCGCAAAAAGGGCGGGGACCGGCATGCTGGTATGGAGGGAAAAGCAGAAGAGGATCAAGGAGAGGCTCGACATCAAGGACAGGGAGCACGACATCGTGATCCAGCCGCCGAAGAAGAGCGCGGGGCCCCCTCTCCACGAAGAGCACAGGGTGCGGGAGCCCGTGCAGGAGGAGCTCTTCAAGGCCATACCGGGGGCCTTCAAGAAGCCTTCCCTGGATCTGCTCGACGACTACGAGGCCAAGGACATCGAGTACGATACCGTGACGCTCCAGTTCAACGCCCGTACCCTCGAGAAGAAGCTGTCGGACTTCAATGTGAACGGCAAGGTGACGAACATCAGGCCGGGTCCGGTCATCACGATGTACGAGTTCGAGCCCGCTCCCGGCGTAAAAGTGAGCCAGATCATGAACCTCTCGGACGACCTCGCCCTCGCCATGAAGGTCCCCAGTGTCCGTATACAGGCGCATGTGGTGGACAAGTCGGCCGTGGGCATAGAGGTGCCCAACGCCTCGAGGAGGATTGTGTATCTCAGGGAGGTCCTGCAGTCGAAGAGGTTCCACGAGAGCTCTTCGATACTCACGATATGCCTCGGGGTGGACACGACGGGCGAGCCGGTCGTGACGGACCTCTCGAAGATGCCGCACCTCCTGATAGGCGGATCCACCAATTCCGGCAAGAGTGTAACGATGAACGCCATCATCATGAGCCTGCTGTTCAAGGCCACCCCTGACGAACTGAAATTCATACTCGTCGATCCGAAGATGCTCGAGTTCTCGCCGTACAACGACATTCCGCACCTGCTGCACGAGGTCATAACAGAGCCGAAGAAGGCCACCTCCGTCCTGAGGTGGGTCACGGAAGAGATGGACAGGAGGTACAGCACCATAAACATGGCAGGGGCGAGGAACATCTCGGTCTACAACCAGATGGTAAGGTCCAGCAAGCTGAACGACACGGAGGCGACCGAACTGCCGAAGATCGTGCTCATCATAGACGAGCTGTCCGATCTTATGTTTACCGCGCCGAAAGAGGTCGAGGAGCACATCATCAGGCTTTCCCAGAAGGCACGTGCCGCGGGCATACACATAATCTTTGCCACCCAGAGGCCGTCCGTTGACGTCATTACCGGGACGATCAAGTCCAATTTTTCGTCGAGGATAGCCCTGAAAGTACCGCAGAAGACGGACTCGAGGATAATCCTCGATCAGTCCGGTGCGGAGGAGCTGCTCGGTGCCGGGGACATGCTGTTCATACCACCCGGGGGCTCGCAGCCCATACGGGTGCACGGCGCCTATGTGTCCGACGCAGAGGTGATGCGCGTGACGGATTACCTCAAGAAGGTGCGCAAGCCGTCGTACGAGATCCGGATAGAGGACCAGCAGGAGCAGGGCGATGCCGCCGAGGACGGATTGGCGGACGAGCTGTACGATAAGGCCATAGAGATAATAAAGGAGAGCGGCTCCGCATCGATATCCCTGATCCAGAGGAGGCTCAGGGTGGGGTACAACAGGGCCGCGAGAATGGTCGAGAAGATGGAGAGGGACGGGATCATCTCGCGCCCGGACAGCGCGAACAAGAACACAATCGTGTCGAAGTGAGGGTGACCGCTCAAAGGAGGAGCATATGAAGGGTATCGGGACGTTTACGGTAACGGGCATTGTCGTGCTGCTGTGCTCGAGCGCAATGGCGGGCATGGGGGCGAGCGATGTGGCGAGGAAGGTGCAGTCGCTCTATGACAGGACGTCTTCGCTGAAGGCAGAGTTTGTCCAGACGGCCCGGATGAAGACGCTGGACATATCCGAGCAGGACAGGGGCGTGGTGTACATGAAGAAGGACGGCAGGATACGATGGGAGTACAGGAAGCCCAAGGAGCAGCTCATCGTGAGCAACGGCAGGAAGATATGGTTCTATATGCCGTCCGACAGGCAGGTAATCATAGGCAGCTTCGGCAGTTCGTTCAAGTACAAGCCTACGCAGACCTTCCTCACGGGCATGGGAAGGATCCTCGACGATTTTCGAGTGAAGTTCTACAGGGGCGGCGTTATCAAGGCCGTCAGGGGCACCTACGTCCTGCAGCTCCTCCCGAAGAAAGAGTACGAGGGAGGTCCCGCGAGGATACTGATCGCGGTGGACAGGAGGGACTTCCTGATCACGAAGAGCGTCGTGGTCGACAAGCTCGGCAATCATACGGAGATAGATTTCAGCGATATAAAGCTGAATGTGCCGATGCCGGACGGCCTCTTTACGTTCGTACCGCCAAAGGACGTAGAGATTATACACAGCCCTGGGCAATGATGAAGCGTGTTTCCATCATTCCCCTCGGCTGCCCCAAAAACGACGTGGACAGCGAGCTCATCGCGGGCTCGTTCAAGCAGGCGGGGTACGGCATCGAGTGGGACAGCATGAGCTGCGATACCGTCGTCATCAATACCTGCGGCTTTATAAAGGACGCGATAGACGAGTCCCTGGACACGATCATGCAGGCGGTAAGGGCGAAGCAGGAGGGCAGGGTGAAGAGGATCGTGGTAGCGGGCTGTCTGTCCCAGAGGTTCGGCGACAAGCTCGCCAAGCAGATCAAGGAGGTCGACCTTTTCACGGGCACCGGCCGCCCCGGGGACATCCCCTCGCTGATCGGGCAGGGCCGCAGGGGCGCATCGCTCGTATCGAGGCCGTCCGTGTCGTACCCGGAGGCCATAGCTCGGTATCCGTACGGAGACGCCCACTCCGTCTACGTGAAGATAGCGGACGGGTGCAGCAACAGGTGCTCGTACTGCGTGATCCCGTTCATCAAGGGCGGACTGAGGAGCAGAAAGACCGAGGACGTCGTCAGCGAAGCGAAGGCCCTCGTGGACAGAGGGGCTGTTGAGCTCAACATCGTTGCCCAGGACACCCTTAATTTCGGCACGGACAGGGGCGGCAGCGAGCTTATCGGGCTCCTGTCATCGCTCGAAAAGGTCCGGGGCCTGCGATGGATACGATTGAACTACCTTTACCCCTCGCATATCACGGACGGGCTCCTCGACTTCATCGGCGGCAGCGAGAAGGTCGTTGAATATTTCGATGTCCCCATCCAGCACATCTCCGACCGTATCCTGAGACTTATGAACAGGACGACCTCGTCGCGCGATATCAAAGACACCGTGGACAGGATATGGAAGAGGATAAAAGACCCGTTCCTCAGGACGACCGTCATCACGGGCTTTCCCGGGGAGACGGAGGAGGATTTCCGGGAGCTCATGGCCTTTTTTGGCACGCACCCGTTCCACCGCATCGGCGTGTTCCCGTACTCGCGGGAGGAGCCGGCGCCTGCATCGAGGCTGAAGGACCAGGTCCCACAGCACACGATAACCGAGAGGCTGAACAGGATGAACGACCTTGCCGGCGGGATAATGCTCGAGGCGTCCTCCGATTTCGTCGACAGGACCTACGAGTCGCTGATCGAAGGGCAGGACCCCTCGGACCAGACGACTACCCTCGCACGGCCGTGGTTCCTGGCGCCGGAGATCGACGGGTACGTACTCATTCACGGCCGTCCTGCCGGCGGGAAGGGGCAGTTCGCGGACGTCAGGATAACCGATGCGATCGGTGTCGACCTCGTCGGCGAGCTCGTTTGACCCAAAAAACATCCGTGATCTCCGTCATTGACATACCATGGACGATACGGTAGCCTCCTTTCAAAAGGAGGTTCGTATGAACACGAAAAAAGGTTTTATCGTTTTGGCGGTTTTGGGAGGCCTCATCGGGCTTATGGGGTGCTCGAGCTCGTCACAGAAGCAGACTGTCCAGCCGGGGCAGCAGGTGACACTGACAGGGTTGATGCAGCAGGGCTCATTGTCAGCCACGAGTCTTGCATCTTATGGCACCGGCATGCACCTGCTGGGTACGGCGCTGGCAAACTACAAGCTGTACTGCGTGACGTTCGAGGACTCGCCGGTCGGTGCAAAAGGCACTGCAGACAACTCGGGCAAGTTTTCTTTGAGTATAAAATCTTATACACCCTTCGGTTGTTTTGTGCTTGACGCAAGTGACAACCATGTTGCCGACCTGCTCTTTGCAGGGCTTGGAACATCATCCGGCACCTACTCGGGCAGCATCATGCTTACCAACAATGCCAATGTCGGCACAATCACGGTTGACCCAAGCACGGGCATGGCCGTCGTCAATGTGGCAGGCGTGGGCGGCGTAGCAGGCAACAATATCACAGGCACTGCGTTCGACCCGACAGGCTCATGGATATTCGCCTGTACATCGCCAGCAGGAGACCCTGTATATTCCTGCCCGATAAAAGATATACCGCCTTCCCTATACCTTCACCGTATCAGCGGTATCTTTTCATCCGACGGAAAGAGACACTACGGCATGGGTGTATGGGCGTCAGCAGCTAATTTCACTGTGTGCGGAAGTGTTGAAGGCATAGCAGTAACAACAGGGACAGCGGGAAAGGGGCCAGGTGGTCAAACCATTACGCTCGATAGCCCTGACGGGCCGCTGCAATTTGCGTATGACAATGTATGGCAGGCGGCACTTGACAGCCAGATACACAATACATTCGGCGCATGCGGGGCACCTGTAACATTGACCTGTTCTCAGGTAACAAATTTACAGGGTTGGGGTCCACCGAGCCCTCCGGGCACGCCCCCTCCTCCTCCATGGACAGATCCTCAATGCCAGCAGCTGTGCTACGCAAACGGGTTTGAGCAGATCAAGCGCACATTAAGTTATTGTATAGAAGACAGGAACTATCTATGGAACCAGTATGGTATGCAAAATATGCCGTTCTCTGCACCAACAACTGATAATAACACACCATTCATAGATTTTGACGGTCATAACCCTGTGGGGAGATTCATGTTCGGCGAGCTTATATACTCTTCGGACACGACCGGTTCAGAGGTTTATACGGATTACAGGATAGACAGCTTGTTTGTTCCCATGACGAGCGGCGGGGGCACATCATACACTTGTCCTATCAATGGTGTGACAAAGCTTGCATTCTCAGAGGTAAATGCAAATACGCTTGTAGGCACTGTTGACCAATACATGACCCTGGCTGCCGGAAGCCCTACAGAGTGTACCAATACGACAATACCGAACAACTATGTGCTGCAGGACCTGAAAGGCATGCACATGATGTTCAAGCTGACGAGGTAGTGGGCAGACGGACACGTATAGCGCTTCGAAGGGCACCCGTACGGGTGCCCTTTTTGTTACGCCGTGATTTCGATCGCCCCAAGTCCCCTCAGGGCTTCGAACAGCTCCGCGAGCGGGAGCCCCACCACGTTCGTGTACGAGCCGCTTATCTTCCCGACGAACAGCCCGCCAAGCCCCTGGATACCGTAGGCGCCGGCCTTGTCCATGGGCTCTCCGGTACCGATGTACCACCGTATGTCCGCGTCCGTCATAGGCAGCATCGTGACGTTCGTGGCCACCGAGAAGCTGTGCGATGTCCCCTCGGGCATCTCCAGGAGGCACACGCCTGTTATGACCGTGTGGGTCTTCCCGCTCAGCAGCCTCAGGATGCGGCGGGCATGCCTCTTGTCCCTGGGCTTGCCTATGACCTTGTCGCCCATCACGACGACTGTATCGGCGGCCACTATGACACGGTCGCCCCTTGTCCTCAGGCCCGCGTCCCGGGCCTTGGCGCACGCGAGAGAGACCGCGAGCTCCGAGGGTTCCCTCTGTCCATGGAGGGACGTGTACCTGTCCTCGTCCAGGCGGGACCCCGATACCGTGAACCTTACGCCGGCGCTCCTCAGCAGGGCCCTTCTCCTCGGAGAGGCCGAGGCGAGTATGATCTTCGTATGGAAATGTATCATGGTATATTTATCGTTTGCACTATTGCTCAACATGCTATAGCATTGGTACATGAAAATGATAAGGAAAAGGAACAGAGGCTTTAGAAAACAGGGTACGATGTTCGTCCATCCGGACGGCTATGGCTTCGTGAGCACGGACCTGCCGAAAGACATATTCATACCCCCGAAACGTATGAACGGCGCGATGCACGGCGATCTCGTCATGGTAGATGCGAACACGCGCGACGGAAAGCTGTACGAGGGCAGGGTCCTCAAGATACTGCAGAGGACCATGAAGTACGTCACGGGCACGGTCGTCAGGGAGCACGGGCAGCTCTCCTGCTCCCCGCTCGACAGGCACATAACGTTCGACCTGCCGTTTGAAAGAGGTGCGAAAGGCCTGAAGGATTTGAAGATCGGGGATGTCGTAAGATGTGAGATGATCACCGATGTAAAAGGCAACAACATGGCAAGACTGCACGATAGGCTCGGTGACAGGCATACACCGGACATAGATGTAAAGCTTATAATAGCCAAGCATAACCTGCCATACTCTTTCAGCAATAGGACATCCTCGTATGCATCCTCAATCCCGCATACGATAAGCGAGACTGAACGTGCAAAGAGACACGACCTTACCGGTATGCCTATTGTGACCATTGACGGCGAGACAGCGCGCGACTTCGACGATGCGGTGTTCGTCAGAAAGGCCGACCACGGATACACCCTGTATGTCTCCATAGCCGATGTGAGCCATTATGTAAGGATGGACGACCCGGTTGATGCCGAAGCGTACACAAGGGGTACCAGTGTTTATTTCCCGGACAGGGCCATACCCATGCTCCCCGAAGTATTGTCAAACGACCTGTGCAGCCTTAAGCCCGATGAAGAAAGGCTCACCATAACTGCAGAGATAAGGTTCGATAGAAACGGCAAAAGACTTAATTACACCGTGTACCCGAGTATAATAAAGAGTTCTGCACGGCTTACCTACACCATGGTTCGGGACATGATCGAACACAGGCATTTATCGATATCCACAGGACCGGCAGAACACACAAGGCAGCACCTGCTTGCAAACCTGCAGGTCATGAACGAGCTTGCGCTGATGCTCAGGGAGCACAGGATGAAGAACGGCAGTCTTGACTTTGATCTGCCCGATATCGAGCTGACCGTGGACCAGTACGGGGACCCGCAGTCCGTTACCAGGATCGAAAGGAACATAGCGCACGTGATCGTAGAAGAATTTATGCTCGAGGCCAACAAGGTGGTCGCGGCATACTGCACGTCGACTTCGCACCCTTTCATCTACAGGATACATGAGCCGCCCGACAGGGACAAGCTGTACGAGTTCTATCTGTTCATGCACAACCTCGGACTGAAGATACCGCCCTTTGATAGCATGGACTCATTGTCCATACAGATCATCCTGGACAAGGTCAAGGACAGCAACATCGAAAAGGTCATCAACTACACGCTGCTCAGGTCGATGAAACAGGCGAAATACTCGGTCGAGAACATCGGCCATTACGGTCTTGCCTTCGATCTCTACACGCATTTCACCTCACCGATAAGGAGATACCCGGACCTGACCGTCCACAGGATCCTGAAAGACCTGTTCGCAAGGAACATGTCGAAGAAACGGGCCGAAATGTGGGCGCCGAAGCTCGAGGACATTGCAAAGCATTCTTCCGAAACGGAGAGAAAGGCCATGGACGCCGAAAGGGACTTGAACAAAATACTCATCGCCAAGATGCTTGCGGACAAACAGGACAGCCCTGTCCTCGGCTATATAAGCGGCATTACAGGCTCGGGCATGTTCATAGAGATAGAGGATTTCTTTATCGACGGCTTCCTTGCTTTCGAAGATATCCCGGGTGACTACTATTACTCGGACACCAACCGCCATGTCGCCATAGGTAAAAGGACACACCGCACATTCAAGATCGGCCAGAAGGTCAACGTGGAGATCGCAAGCATCGGGCGCTTTACCGGCGAAATAAAGCTCGGCCTCGCGCGGAAGAAATAATTCCACACATATGGCCGGTTTTGAAAAGCGCAAATTAAAGAACCCGCTGTAAACAGCGTGGATTCTTCGGCGGTACGGAATCTGTTAATCGTATAGCTCGCCTTGGCCCTCCCGCCATAGGCGGGAGGGATTGCGGCGAGCACCCGTTCAATTCCTCTAATGTCCAATGTCAAGGGCTGACCCCCTCGGCTGGTCCGCCATAGGCGGGAGGGCCAAGGCGAGCACCCGTTCAATTCCTCCAATGTCCAATGTCAAGGGCTGACCCCCTCGGCTGGTCCGAAGGCGACTATGAATGGTTTGTGGGCGTTGCACCTGCCGACGACCCGCAGCTCGCAGTGGCTGCGGTTGTGGTAAACGGGAATAAATGGACGATCAAGGGTTCATATCTCGGCGCACAGGCGTTCTTCGCATACTTCTTCCCGGACGCGGTCAAAAAACTGCTGCATGAAAAATAAAGAAGAAGGGCGGGAAAACCCCGCCCCTACATTACATTTAGTTCTTAAACTCCCTAACTTCTAATGTATCGCATAGAGGCTTTTGTCCCCAGACCCCACATAGATCGTGCCGTCCGCTCCGATTGCTGGTGAAGAGTGTATCGGACCGCTTGTTGTATACTTCCATTTAATCCCAAATTGGTTTATCGCATAAATGGTCTGGCCAAAATTTGTGACATTGCAAGATCCGACGTAGATTGTACCATCCGCTCCGATCGCTGGCGAGGCGCAAATTCCGGCATCTGTTGTATAACTCCATTTAAGCCCGCCAGTCGGGGCTATCGCGTAAAGGTTCATGTCATAAGACCCTACATAGATCGTGCCGTCCGCACCGATCGCAGGTGAGGAGTATATCATATCGCCCGTAGCGTAACTCCACTTCTCGGTGCCATCCGGGTTTATCGCATAGAGGCTTTTGTCATAAGACCCCACATAGATCGTGCCGTCCGCACCGATCGCAGGTGAGGAGTATATCATATCGCCCGTAGCGTAACTCCACTTCTCGGTGCCATCCGGATTTATCGCATAAAGGTTGTAATCCCCCGCGCCGATATAGATTGAGCCATCCGCTCCTATGGCCGGCGATGATAAAAAGCCGTTCCCCATATTGTAGCTCCATTTAGGTGTGCCATTCGGGTTTATCGCATAAAGCTTGTCTGCACCGACATAGATTGTGCCATCCGCACCGATCGCTGGCGATGAGTAGCCTGTGCCAGAACCTATTGGACTGCTCCATTTTAGTGTGCCATTCGGGTTTATCGCATAAAGCTTGTCTTCACTGACATAGATTGTGCCATCCGCTCCGATCGCTGGCGTAGTCCATATCCCCATCGGGTTCATTGTATAGCTCCATTTAAGTGTGCCATTCGGGTTTATTGCATAAAGCTTTCCGTCATTCGAGCCGACATAGATTGTGCCATCCGCACCGATCGCCGGTGAGGAGAATATCGATTGACCTGTTAAATAGCTCCATTTAAGTACGCCAGTTGTAGCAATTGTGTTTATAGGGCTTAACCCTGTTGATTGGCTATCCCTGTGAAATCTCGGCCAGGGCGAAAGACTGCTGATACTTACATAAGTCCCTGCTGTTACGGAATGAGCTGCTGTATCTGTTACTGTAACTATCGCATTATAATGTCCTGGTATGCCAGGTGAGGTCCATAATCCAGGATTCCCCGTTGCTACATCTATGCCCCCTATATTCCATGTGTAACTTAAAGTATCTCCATCTATGTCACTTGCATCACACTGGAGACTAGCTGTAGTAGTTACAGGCTGTGGAGTTACAGATATACTGTTGATTATAGGAGATCGTTCATCATAGGTACTTATAGTTATAGAACCTACAGCTTTTCCTCCATGATTATCACTTATGCTTACCTGAGCTGTTCCCGTTATTGAATACGATGCCGGTGCCACAATAGTAGTCTGTGATGTTGTGCCTCCGGATTGAATCGTCCACCCAGCCGGTATTGACCATGTATATGATAACGTATCTCCATCAGGGTCAGATGCATTCACAGATATAGTCACTGTTCCACCTTTTGCCACTGGGTTTGGTGATGCAACAATACTGTTTATTACAGGTGGGCTATTGGCTTTGCCTCCTGAACCGCTGCTCCCGCACCCTGCCACAATCATCATGGCAAGCATCCCTAAAACGATCAAGCTGACAAC
The DNA here is from genome assembly GCA_023381995.1 of Deltaproteobacteria bacterium. Classification (GTDB taxonomy): domain Bacteria; phylum JAMCPX01; class JAMCPX01; order JAMCPX01; family JAMCPX01; genus JAMCVD01. The sequence goes on along the minus strand of JAMCVD010000012.1, from coordinate 13,164 downwards.
ATTCTTTTTCATAAACTTTCCTCCTTATATTTTAGTTTTTGTTTTTAAAGCAGGATAAATCTTATACCCGGACTTTTTGCCGGATTAAGTAGCATTTTTAGTTCGTCGAAGTTCTTAAATGCCTCCTTTTTCTTACGTGATACTATCTCCACGATTCCGATAATCCCGTCCCTGTTCTTCTTGTCTCTGCGATAGATGCGCACAATGTAACTTTCCACATTATCTCCCTTGGTGGGCATCCTATTACAGTCCGGACTACAGATTGACTACAGATTGGAGGAATTTAATATCAGGTAAAAAGGAAGCCAAAGAAAGGGCGATTCACCGAATCGCTACAGAGGGCGTAAATATCGGTATTTTATTGTAGGGGGGCAGGGCTTGCTCTACCCAATAATGATAAATCAAATGCAGATGAGGGCGGACACATAGGTTCGCCCCTACTTAAGCATTTTGATCTTCCGGTATAATGCCTCTGTTTCCGGTGACGGTTCTATAGCGTAGACAGACAGGCGCTTCTTGCATTTATTGTATGTTGATAAGGCTTCTGCACGGCGTCCCATCTGAAGATAACAGACGATGATACGCTGATAATATACCTCTGACAGCTCATCGACTTCTAACCCCTTTTGGTAATAGTCAATGGCTTTTTTGAATGTTTTTGCATGTTCCAGATACATGCCCAGGTTTTCAATACTTTTCGTAAACCCGAGTCTGAGTCGTTCGCGAAACGACACCGACCATTGATCCGGTTCATCAACAAGGAAATGACCCCGGTAGAGCTCAATCGCCCTCTGCGTTTGTGCTGCGAATTCTTTCGCTTTTTTCAATCCCCTGCTTTTACTCTTTCTCATTTCCCCGGTTATAGCTTCGACCATTTCCTTTGATAAGACCGCTATCTTATTCAGAGTCTGTTCGAATACCCATGCATCGACCCAGCAGTATCCCGTATCAAGAGACACTTTACCGTTATTGAGTTTAATCGCATTTTTGGATCCAAGTAATTTGCGCAACCGGATGATATTTACGCTTAACGCCTTATGGGCGAAGTCCCCTTCTGTATCCGGCCAGAGCAGGTCAGTCAATTGTCCTTCTTCAACTTCCCTGCCTCCGAAAGAAATAATCGCTTTGAGCAAAGCCAACGGCTTTTTCTGAGCCTTTTTGTGGGAGGCCGGAAGTTTGCCGTCTCTTATAAGCTCAAATCGTCCGAGGGTGTATATTTTAATTTGCCAGGGCCAGTTTTCAGTGTCCGGTTGATTTTGATCAGGAGGCACAAGATTAAGTTTTCTGATAATGTCTCGTACATATTCTGTCTCTATTCCGGCATTGAGTGCCCTGTTGTACATATCCGCAATCACGGACCGCGGCATTATTTGTGTTATCACATAGCCTTGTTTCCTGCCGATTGTTAGGGCGCGTGCAAGCATTTCTAAGGCCTGCGTTTCATTCCCCTTTAAAAAATAATACCGTGATGCAGTCATAAAATACAGGTATTCAAGCTGGATACTTTTCATACCTTTGGCAAAATGGTGAGCCTTGTTAAGATGATACAATGCTTTACGATACCGCCCCTCCTCTGCATGGATATACGCCAGCTCAAGATGCAAGAGGACCTGAGGGAATGAGAAGCCGCTTTCTATAATAAGGGCTAGACCTGCTTCTGCGTGTTTTAAGGCGTTTTGCGTCTTTCCTGTAAGGATAGAGTACCAGCCCGAGAGGTAGTGATGATGAGAGAAATTGATCTGTTGAGAAGGGTGGGTCGCTGCTGCCATCTGTTTTAACAGCTCCATACCGGTCTTTATGTCTCCATAGCTCAATGCCGTGTACAGAAACGCGCCGAGAAGGTTGGGATCGAGTATACGTATGTTATTTGTCCGGGCAGTTATTAATGCTTCTTTTAAGACTCTCAAACAATCATCTTTTGAGCCGTGCAGCCAGAGGTTGGAACATTCTGCGAAATATCCGTTGAGGCGGACGAGGGGCGGGACATCTTCAGAGCGAAGTATTGTGTGCAATGTATCTGTCAGAGAATCGGCTTTAAAGAAGTCGCCGATCCACGAGTAATAGAGAAACAAATTACTGCCGAACCTTATCCGTGCGATGGGATCGGTAATCCGCAACATGCCCGACATAACCTTATCTGCCCATAACGGAAGTTCAGGGTCTTGAGGCTTGTGAAACATCAGAGCAATAAAAATACCATAGGCTGCCTGCAATTCTATTTCCTGAGATGAAAATTCCGGATATTGCTTACGCAGTTGTTCAAACTCATCAATCCATTGATCCAGCAGGGTCAAATTGCTTCTGCTAAAAACTATGGTTTCTATTATTGCAGACCATGACATATAAATACCGGCTGAAGTCTTTTGAGTTTTAAACATTTGATATGCCTTTTCAAACAAATTTATCGATCCAGGTGGATCAAAAGGTAGACGGGAGACCCCAAGCCAGTAAATCAGCCATGGATCTTTCTCGAGCATATCATCCGGAAGTCCAAGCAGCCATGTTTCCAGTGTTCTGTATCTGCCTTTATCAACGGTATGCTGTGCATGACTGATAATCAGCCGTGCGGCATCTGTTCCATCACCCGATTGATTGTAAAGATGTATTGCATCTTCGATCTGTCCGGCATCCGACAGAGCTTTCGCTGCACGACGTTGCACCTGCCTGATAGTATCGGGGTCCCATAGCTCTTTTGCCTTTGCCAGCAGGAATTCAAGAAATAAATCATGGTATTGGTAGACAGGCTCGGGAGCGGAATACATGCTGATAAAATAGTTGGAACTGCTGAGCTTTGACAGGATACGGCCCGAGCCCTGCCGTCCTGTAAGCTCCTCTGCCATTTTAAAAGTCATTTTCGGCAAGAATGCCGTGGTAAGCAAAAACTCCTTTGTTCTGCGATCGATCCTGTCAAAAATCTCGCCCTGGAAATAGCTGAAGATTGTTTCTTTTGTTTCACGTTCAATGTAATCAAATGGGGTTAACGGCACAGGCGGCTTTTTTAGATACTCCAGCATCAATACCACTCCGGCTGCCCAGCCGCCGGTCTTACGATGTAGAGCCCGGATTGTTTCTTCGGATAGTTTTCTTTTGCTGTGAAAGTGGACAAGCACCGTGGTCTCATCCTCTGTAAATTTCAGGTCATCCCAGTCGATAAGCAGCAATGTGCGGTTTGCCTGCATCCGTGTAAAAGCCGGCGGGGGCCCGGTGCGGCTTATCACGATCATGTTACCGCCCTGCGGCATGTTCTCCATGCCTTCGCGGATCAAATATTGGATATCCGTGTCATTCGAAAGGTTCTGGTAGTTATCAAAAACAATGGCAAAATGAGGAGTATATCTTTTATACAAATTTACAAAGTACCTTCTGGCAAATGCCGGAAGGTCTGTCTGATATTCAGGAGTAAGGAGAGGCAAAGACGGCTGATGTTTCTTTGCAGTCTTATCTACAGCCAGCTTGAGGTAATAAAAGAAGGTGGCCGGATCAGCGTCCCCGCTGTCTATCTGGTACCATAGTCCCGGCAGGTCCCGGCTTTTCATGTAGCTTGCTATCAATGTCGTTTTCCCGGACCCGGGGGGCCCGGTAATCCAGATAACGGAATGACTCCGGGCGTGGTCCAATCTGCGGAAAAGCCTCTGTCGGTTCATGACTTTTGACAGCTTTGGACCCGTTATCTTTACCAGGGGCATTGATTTTTGCATTATTTATCTCTTTAGATTATGGCTAATTCTTCTTTATCGTTTGTTGAAATTGTTACGGGATCAGAATGATAAATTTTATGTTGTAGCTCATACTGATTATTCACAGTCATTGGATATAATTCTTTTGTCGAAGACCATCTTCCCAATATTGGCTGAAAAATTCTTCTCTTATTGTTTTTAAATTCGAAGAATTCTATTACTGCCGTACAATTTATTGCTGGTTTTCTTGGCATTAATTTATGAATAGGTTTACAAAAAGGTTTATTGCTTACAAAAACACAATAAAATTTCCAACATTCACCTGCATATGGATGCGGAGGTGCAAATGAAATACAAGGATTATTATTTTCAATTGAAACAATTTCTAATTGGGGCTCTCTCTTTCTCTCAAGCCATAATCCTACTAAGACCCCAAATAAAGCTCCCACAAATGAAATTATTAATTCAGCTATGGCGTGTATTATACTTATATACTTAATATCAATCCTCGTTTAGCCCAAACCTTCAATTATCTTCCTCTCCTCGTCCGTTATCCCATACAACTCATACACCAGTTCATCTATCTGCTTGTCGGTGGAATCGATCTGCCGCTGGAGGGCGGTCTTTTCATGGTCTGTTTTAACGGTTGGTAATTGCTTATTGAGCGTAAGCATTTGGTCTACAAGATATACCATCCGGTCGTGGCGAGCCTTGCCGTTGGCATTTGATTGGTCAACTTTATAAATTGGTAACTGATCCAAATCCACTTTTTTAGCTTGGGCTATACTATTTTTATTTGTTAAACACTTGGCACGGTAGTAAAAAGTTAAAAGTTTAGAGTTTAATATGCCCAATAAAAACTTAAAATCTATTTTAGTTTTGATGTTAAAAAGGAAATACAACGATTGTTCTGGAAAGATGCCTGAATTATCATAGGTTGCTATAATGCTACTGCCAGTCTTTCTAATTAATACTTTTGGTATTGCCCCTAGTTTTGATTTATCCGTTGTGCGCCCGGTAATATTTTGTTTGCAAAAATCAAACCAATAAGACTTTCGAAATTTATAACGTTCTATACTATCACCCTTTAATGTAGGTATTTGATTCTGATTAGTCTTGTGTTCTTGTATCAACTCAGTTTTACCACCAAACCCAGAAGTTGATTCACAAATTTCCCCAAGGAATATCACGGAAGATATTGAAGAAATATGCTTAATAAGCGGCATAATTTTGATGTCTTCGAAATACTCAAAAACATGGTTTGATTGTTGCATTATCTCGTTTTGTTTAAGTTTAATGGGAACCTTCTGGAATTCAGAAATAATTATGGTATGTTCTATTTTAGGTTTAGATTTAAAAAAAACAAAAACAAGAGTATCAGCAGTAATATCTGGGAATGGCGCTTTGTATAATAAGGATATAATGTTTGTTTCTGTTAGTATTCTTTTTCTCAGTTGGACAAATTGGTTGTTATATCCCAAGCGATCCGGAACAATAAAACTAAAGTATCCATTTAGTCGTGAAAGATTGAGTCCTTGAGCTATAAAGTATTCATATATGTTAGGCATATATGTATTGCCCTTAAAATGTCCAATTAAGTAGCTAATCTCATCTTTAGAGTGAATATCGTTACCAAATTTACCAGACAATGAAATCCACGGGGGATTTCCGATGACTGCGTCGAAGCCGCCGGAGGACATGATGTCTTTAAATTCGGTGTTCCAGTCGAATGCGTTGATGCGGAGGCGTTCGTCATCGTTGAAGAGGTTCAAACTTTGTTGTTGATAGAAATCCGGACCGATAAGGGAGTTGCCGCATTTGATGTTGTTTTCGAGGTCTGGCAAAGCCCGCTCGTGAAACAGCTTATATTGCACATCCAATGTCTGGCTGTTCTCGCCTTCGAGTACCTTGAGCAACAGGGACAACTTTGTAACCTCCACTGCCTGCGGGTCTATGTCGACTCCGTAAATATTATTAAGAAGAATCCGTTTTCTTTCATAAGTAGTCAGTCTATAACTGCCCGATCCATGCCCCGCATGGGTACCCCCTGCCTGATATAATATGGGCCTCGCAGCCTTGGCGTATTTTTCTGCCCCGTCTTTTATGTACCAATCGAGATGCCAGTCCAAAAGATACTGGTAAGCGCCGATGAGAAACGACCCGGAGCCGCATGCAGGGTCAAGGATACGGAGCTTGCTTACCTGTTTGGGTGTTTTGCCTTCAACCAGTTTACCGACTGTGTTCTTTACAATGTAATCAACGATGTATGTCGGTGTGTAATAGATGCCGCCTGCCTTCCTGACCTCCGGTTTTTCCTCAATCTTGGCATGATGCCCTTCTGTCAGTCTGATGACCTTGCCGAGGAACTGCTCATACACCTGCCCAAGTATGTCGGCAGATAGAACTGAAAACTCATAAGGGCTCTCGGGATAGTAAAGGCGGTTGATAATATCTTTTATCGGATCGTCATCGATATTCAGGAACGGCGTGAGATTATCCGGCTCCTCTTGCCTGTCCCTTTCCTTGCTGAAATGGAAAAGTCCTGAGTTATAACGCTGGTCTGCTTTCTGGAATACCTCGAAAAGGCGTTTATAAACGTTTACACCGTTCATCAGGGACTGGAGCTTACCGTATTGCTCCATGCCCCTGTCCTCACAGATACGCAGGAATATGATCCTGTCTATCGTGCGCTGAACGGCAAAGTTCAGCTCCCGTGTGGTAAGCTTGGTATTGCGTATGGCTATCTTATGTGCAAGCTCACTGCGCCATGATTCTATTTCTTTGAGGAACTTCTCATCAACCGTAGCCGTGCCTCTTTTAAGCTTGCTTGATTCGGCATACTTGTCAAAAGAGCCTTTGAGCACGGATTCTTTCGAGAATACCGACGCAAGGTAATCCCATTGTTGCGGATAGTCTTTGTAAGTAAAATAGCTTATGCGTGCGGTCGAAGCCTTATCATCTTTTACAGGGTCTATTCGGCAGTCATAAACTGCAAATTCCTTAAAATTGGTCAGTATGCCGAGCGGCAGCTTTGCAGACCACGCATACCTTCTTAACTGGAAGGCTGCGTCTGAATTGTCTTCAATCTTTACAAAGGGCTTTTTTGCTTCGACAAAAAACTTCCTTGTCCCGCCGATCCTGAAGCAATAATCAGGCGCTTTGACAGCACTGCCGATCTTGATTGCATCCTCGTGTATAACGTCCTTGTATGCCTCTGCATTGCCGTTGATATTTCGGACGTCCCAGCCAAGTGATTCGAAGAATGGATTTATAAATTCTTGTCTGAGTTGTGCTTCGTTGTACTGTGATGAGAGATAAGACTGCTGGTTTCTTTCAAACCGTTCTATGAGTGCGGATACTTCTTGGGGAAGTCGGGTGTCCATGGATTCCGTATATCAAACCCCGTTGGAAAGGACAAGCATGGTCAATGTAAACATGAGCAGGAAGGGCGACCCAGCGGGTCGCCCTTCCATTAAAATCACATCCCTACACACCCCTGCACCCATCTTGACAGAGGGGAATTTTGAGACCGGATTCCCGCTGAATTGTCATCAATCTCGACAAATGGCTTTTTTGCTTCGACAAAGAACTTCCTTGTCCCGCCGATCCTGAAGCGATAATCAGGCGCTTTGACAGCGCTGCCGATCTTGATTGTATCATGGTCAATCACCTCATGCCCTTTCCGTCCTGGTGCTTTGGTGCCATGTGCCCGAGGTAGGTACACCGTCCCTCCCCCCTGCAGGTGTAAGGTGAACCGAGAGTGACTCCGCTATAGCAAGCTCGCTGTCCGGAATCTCTATCAGGGGGAGCACGATTACCGGGGTGCCCTTTACCCTGCTGCTGAGCCAATCGATGGCCCTGCGCTCCATCTGTGCGTAGTTCAGCAGCCGTTGAATCGCGGATGCTATACTCTTATGCACGGGCCCGCCTTCCGCAACTCCTCCGAGCCTCTGCATATAGTACTGGGGCTCCATGACTTCTATCTTGCTCGATATCGTCATATTGATGAAGAACGCCGCGATACGCGGGTGTGCTGCCCCGGCGAGCTCTTTTTTCGCCTCCGCTGCCTCGGTCACCCCCATCTCATCGGGGGTGCTCACGACCGCCACGGAGCATTTGTCAGAGTTGATCAGATTGTAGACCTTCTCCGCCTCCTTCTTGACCGGGCCTATCTTGAACATCTCCATCACGGTCTGCGGCGTCCTTATAAAAGGGACGAACTTCCCGAGCTGCGGCGCATCCACTATTATCGGGTCGTACAGATACCTTCCGTCGTCGTCACGCTTTTTCTCAAGGTCGTACAGCTTGCCCACGGCAACGAGCTCTTTGAGCCCCGGGGCCGTGCTCGAGAAGTGGCGGTAGAACTTCGTATTGATAACGAACTTGGACAGTATGTCAAGGATCAATTGTCTCTTCACATACTCTGCAAGCGCAGCGTCGGACGAGATATTGAAATAACGGAGGTTACTGCCGATCTCTATCTCCCGGTACGGCTCTGCATTGATGTTAAAGGTATGCTGGATGCTCCTGTCCGGGGAAAACTCCACGACCAGCGGCATTCTGCCCGAAGACCTCAGGGATATGCCCATGGCCGAGGCGATGGCGCTTTTGCCGACCCCGCCTTTGCCCGTAACGAAAATAATCCTGCTTCCGAACAGATCTTCCAGCATATATAGGGAACACTATACATAATTATCGGAAACGGCACAAATAAAAATGGGGCCAAAATCAGAAGTCCGGGCCGTCCCCCTTGAGCAGACGTACAGTATGCCCGTAAACGGTGTTCGAGAACAGCATCGCTATGTGGCCCTGAAACGGCACGGACAGATTGGGGATGCCTTCGGAGTACGCATGCTCCGGGGGCACAACGAGGTTATCCAGCGTAGACCATATGGAATAGATGCGGGGGAGCGGCTTCGCATCGAGCCCGCTCAGGAACGCGCTGCCGGGCACCATCTCCTTTGCGTTCTTTCCGATGCCGAGTGCGGCGATACGCGTGCCCCGGTGGGGGCTCGCGATGGTGATGAGCCCTTTTACCCTTCCGCGGCCCCTCTGCGAGGTGCCGTAATACCTCGCTACGAGCCCGCCCATGCTGTGACCTATCAGATACACCTCTTTCTCGCCCGTTCTGGCGTCCACTTCATCCACCTTATCGGCCACGCACTCCGAGAGCTCCGCTATCGAGCGCAGGGGCGGGTACAGATTGACGGTAAAGACCCTGAACCCGTCGAGCGCGAGCCTGATATGCATGTATATATAGCATGCCCTGTTCATCATGTACCCGTGGACGAGCAGGACGGGAGGATACCTCTTGCCATGCCTCCTGAGGAAGACGCCATCGTAGTTTACGAAGCCGATGATATAGGTCAGGAACGCAAAAGACGTCACGACGGCCTCGTAGAGGACCTCCCTCGCAATGGACAGGCCGCTCCCCATGGGCTTGTGCTGAAAGTTGAGCCTGTCGTAGACGGCTATCGCGAACTGTGCGGCGACATACACAAGGACGACTATGAAGAACCTCGCGAGGACCTTGAAAACAATCATATCGCCCTCCTCATCTTCGCCACAAGCGCCCCGATCACCTCCGGCACCTTCTGGAGCAGTACCAGGAGCTCTCCGATGTCCGTGGAAGCGAACTCGCCCTCCCCGTTGTCCCCGTAGAGCATCTGCACAAGGCTGCCCCTGAAGTGGATCGGAATAATCACGACCGTCCTTGGGGGCCTGCCTCCGAGCAGAAAGAAGAAGTCCCTGTCCAACTCGTTGTCCTGCGCGGGACCCACGAAGTACGCCCCTGTGTCCCTGACAAATTTGAAGACGGACGCCTGATCGAGGGGTATCACGAGCTGCTTGATAGTGGATCTCTTTACACCTTCTCCGGCGCCCTCCCATCCCATTGCGATGCCTTTATAGATGATGAACAGAGCGGCCCTCCTGAATACAGAAAGCGCGTGTCCGAGTACGACCGAGGCTATATCGTCGCGCGATCCGGACATCGAAAGCATGGACATCGCATCCGTCATGCTCGCGGGGTGCATGAGGCGCAGCTCCGTCTCCATCTCCATCTCCTGCGAAAGCTCTATGGCTGGCCCCTCATCTTCGGGTACAGGGGGTATGGGCCGTGGCGCCCTGAGCATCTTCTGGAACTCCTCCTCGGTCGTAAGCTCCTCGCCGGAGGACAGCGGCTGGACGGACGCAGAAGGCCCTGCCCGGACTGCAGGCGGCCTTTCGTCCTCGTGCACCGTTGCCGCGGCCTGCCTGCCGCCCAGCCTGTCCGACATGAACTGACCGGCGTCCTGCCTCGACAGGGTGATATACCTGACGTCCCTCTTTATGCCGTAATAATGCTCCAGCATCAGGAGGAACCTGATCTCCGGCACCACGTACGGCCTGATGGTCATGCCCGTTCCAAAGGACAGCTCATCGATGGCGTCAAGCCTGCCCGGGTCCATGAATACGACGTGGATCTGCTTGTCGTTTTGATCGAATGGTATCGCCCTGAACTTCCTGACGAGACTCAGGGGTATCAGCTTCAGGACGTTCGTCTTTATGTTCAACGTCTTCTCGAGGGGTATGGGCTGGAGGTGATAGTACTCCGCGAGCTGCGCCTCGAGCCCTGTTTCCGTGAGGACGCCTGACTCTATCAGGTTCGTGCCGAGCCTCCCCCCGAACACCACCTGTGCATTGAGGGCCTCGGTAAGCTGCTCCATCGTTATGACCTTCCGCTCTATCAGGAATTGGCCGAACATGGCGATAGCCTACCAGAGTTCCGTTAAAAATACCAGAAGCAGGCAGAGGATAGCGATGATAGGAGGATGGGGAGAAAGTTCTTCTTTTCCCCTCAGGACTTGTCAGTCCTTCAGCAGCTCCCGCGCTATCATGAACCTCTGTATCTCGGACGTGCCCTCGAATATCCTGTACGCCCGTATGTCCCTGAACATGCGCTCGACCTTCGTCTCCTTCATGAACCCCATGCCCCCGTGCAGTTGGAGCACCCTGTCCGCTATCTTGAACGCAGACTCGGTCGCGAACAGCTTCGTCATGCTCGACTGCGTGCGGATGTCCTCTCCGTGATCGAACCTGTAGGCGGTGTCCGAAAGCATCCTGTCCGCCGCATACAGCTCCGTGGCGCTGTCGGCGAGCATCCACTGGATTGCCTCGAACTCCGAGATGGGCTTGCCAAACTGCTTCCTCAGCTTTGCGTACTCTATGCCCATGGACAGCAGCCTCTCGCCGATCCCGATCGCAGACGCGGCCGCGGAGAGCCTTCCCTCGTTGAGCGTCTTCATCGCTATTTTGAACCCGCTGCCTTGCCCGCCGAGCAGTCCGGCGTCGGGCACGAAGCAGTCCTCGAATATGACCTCCGCCTGCAGCCAGCCCTTTCCGCCCATGGTGTTGTGTAGGGACCCTATGCGCAGTCCCCTCGAGCCTTTCTCCACAATGAACGCACTGATACCGCCCCTGGCCCTCTTCTCCCTGTCCGTCACTGCTATGACGGTAAAGACGTCCGCGACCGGCGCGTTCGTTATGAAGTGCTTCATGCCGTTCAGCAGCCACCCCCGGTCCGTCTTCTCCGCCGTCGTCGCTATGGCGGACGCATCGGAGCCCGCGCCCGGCTCAGTCAGGGCAAAGGACGCTATGTACTCGCCGCTCGCGAGCAGCGGCAGGTAGTGTCTCTTCTGCTCCTCCGTCCCGTCGTTCACGATCGCCATGGAGCCGATACCGTTGTTGACGCTCATGATCGCCCGTATCGCGTCGTGGGACTTCGACAGCTCCTTCAACGCATAGCAGTAGTCCAGCAGGTCCATGCCTGCCCCGCCGTATTCGGACGGGATCCTGAGGCCGAAAAGCCCCATGTCCTTCATCTTCCCTACGAGCGCCTCGGGCAGCATGCCCGTCTCCTCTATCGAGTCCTCGACGGGCATACACTCGTCCCTGACGAACCTCTTGACGGTGTCTATAAAATGCCGTGCATCCTGGGTTATCCTCTCGTCCATAAATATTCCCTCCCTCTACTCATTTCTCGAGATACGAGAGAACCCGCTTCCCATGGCCGGCACATTCCCTCATTTCGAGATTTTATCATACGAGATCTCTATGACCTCGTACTCCTTCATCGTCTTCCTGGTCTGGAGCTCTATGATATCGCCTTTCCTGCACCCTATAAGCTCCCGTGCGAGCGGCGACGTAATGGATATACTGCCGTTGTCGAGGTCGGCCTCCTCTTCTCCGACTATGAGGTAGCTCACGATACTGTCCGTGCCGAGTTCCTTGATGGACACATACGCTCCGAAAGCGACCTGGCCGATGTCGATCTTGCTCTTGTCGACCTCTATGATCTCCGCATTCGCAAGCCTGTTCTCTATCTCCCTGATCTTGCTGTCTATGTATGACTGCTTCTCCTTCGCACTCTCGTACTCGGCATTCTCGCTCAGGTCGCCGTGGCTCCGTGCCTCCGCGAGGGCGACGATCACCTTCGGTCTCTCGACCTGCTGAAGCACCCTCAGCTTTTCCTTCAAGCTCTCGTACCCTGTCTTCGTAATCGGGAATCTATGCATGGTCAGCTCCTCTCGGTCTTAAACGGTTTATATAAGCTCTGGATGGGCGTAACGGTAATATTGCCGTTGATCAGTGCCACAATCGCCTTATAGGCGGCCTGCGCGCCCTCTATCGTGGTATAATACGGGATATTGTACGTGAGGGCCGATCTCCGTATGGAGTACGAGTCCTTTATGGACTTCTTCCCGAACGTCGTGTTGATCAGCATCGCTATGTCGCCGTTCTTTATCAGATCTACGATATGCGGCCTCCCTTCCTGCACCTTGTTTACGACCCTGACGTCTATGCTGCTCGACCTCAATACCTCAGCGGTACCGCGGGTCGCAACGATGCTGAACCCGAGCTCTTTCAGGCTCTTGGCGATGGGTACCATCAGCATCTTGTCGCTGTCTTTCACACTTATAAAGACATTGCCCCGCAAAGGCAGTATCGTGTTGGATGCCATCTGCGATTTGGCAAAAGCAAGCGCGAAGTCCCGGTCGATGCCCATGACCTCGCCCGTCGACTTCATCTCCGGGCCGAGCAGCGTGTCCACGCCGGGCAGCTTGACAAACGGCAGCACCGCCTCCTTCACGGTAATATAATCAGGCACGACCTCCTTCGTAAAGCCCAGGTCCTTCAGCTTCCTGCCGAGCATCACCTTCGTCGCAAGCTTTGCCAGCGGCACCCCGATGGACTTCGAGACGAACGGTATCGTCCTGCTCGCCCTCGGGTTGACCTCGAGGATGTACACCTCGTTGTCTTTCACTGCAAACTGGATATTGATGAGGCCTATCACGTCCAGCGACCTCGCGATTATCCTCGTCTGTCTCGTGATCTCGTCCACGAGGTCCTTGGACAGCGAAAAGGGCGGGAGCGAGCACGCGCTGTCGCCGGAGTGTATACCGGCCTCCTCGATATGCTCCATGATACCGCCGATCACGACGGCGTC
>JAMCVD010000107.1 GCA_023381995.1 Deltaproteobacteria bacterium | reverse complement strand
TGTTCATTTTTTTTCTGTTTACAGTCATGATCTTCTGCCCTTCGCCTTCTCTGAGTGAGGAATGGGGAGGGACCCAGGTCTTCGAAACGGAAGGAATTGCGGCGGTTATCGGTTCTGATCTCGCCCGTGCGAGGGAAGGTGCCGTTCGGGATGCCTTGCAGAGGGCGGTCACACGGGCGGCGGGACAATGGCTCACTCCGCAGGATGGGGAACGAAAATATGATCTGCTCAGGGAACGGCTCTATGATCGAGCCGAAGAATTTACTCAGGATTTCAGGATCCTTTTCGAAATATCCGATCCGGACATCTATTCAGTGACGGTTCGGGTGACGGTCTTTTCGGACAGGATCAAAAAGGACCTTCAGGAACTCGGCCTCATCAATCCCCCAGTACAAAATCCTTCGGTGAATTTGATATTCCTGACAATCCGGGGGATCCATACCTACAGCGATTACGTCCGTTTGCGAGGAGTGCTGAAGGAACGTATACCGGGAATTCGAGAGGCCGTCCCCCGGGAGGCTTCCTGGGGGCTGGCCCGTTTTGATATTATGACGGAAGCTACGGTCGCAACCGTAGCCGAGCGGCTCAGGGAAAAACTGGCGGCGGATATTCAGCATCAGGATGATCGGTTCCTGGAGCTCAAACTAAGGTGAACAGGTAGACTAGACTGTGGTGAAAATATTCAGACTGTTACTGTTGTTACTGGCTCTGCCGGTCTTGATCGGTACACCCGCGAAGATTCCGCACGTGATCATATCCGATTTCGATAAACGAGGAACGAAGCTCATCGCTGTCATGCCCATCAGAAACAGCACGTCCGATCCGAAATCTGCAGAGATGCTGCGGGCCAAGCTGGTCGAAGAACTCTATTTCAAAGGTTATCCCAGAATTCCCTTGAGGGTGATCGATGAGAAGATGGCCGGAATGACCTTGGTTGGCCCCGGAGAAAAGGTCTCTCCGCAACGGATGGGCGAAATGCTGAAAGTCGATGCGGTTCTGTACCCAACCCTTAACGAAGGCCGGATGGGCAGCAGCGTCATCTATGCTTCGACAGTTGCGGAAGCCGAATTTGAGCTGATCAGCGCAAAAACGGGGGAGAGTCTCTGGCGCGTTCGGCACAGGGCGGTTTACCGCAATTATGGATTCACACGTAAACAGCTGGAGCTGAAATCTTCGCGGGTGTATGAGCCGGCGATTCAGGAGGTGGTCACCCGGGCATTGGAGACCCTGCCGGATCGCCAGGATGCCGGCGGTTCCTGAACGGTGCTTTTTTAGGGAAAAGCATGAACAAGGAAGTCCTTTTTGTGTCACAGCATTCTATTTCACAAACGCATAAAATCCGATACGGTTGAGAACTGAACCATGAATATCCCGAATCTTCTGACGCTGCTGAGAATTATTTTGGTTCCGGTCATTGTCATCTTTCTTATCCAGGGTCTGTTCCTCAAGGCACTGATTGCGTTCATCGTGGCAGCCCTTTCCGATATGCTCGATGGATTCCTCGCCAGGATCCTGCACCAACAGACCGCTCTCGGGGCTTATCTGGATCCGATCGCCGACAAGGCGCTTCTGGCGAGTTCCTTTGTGACCCTTTCGGTCCTGCATGAAATTCCGGGGTGGTTGACGGTGATCGTCATCAGCCGCGACGTCATCATTCTGCTGGGCATCTCTGTGCTTTCCATCATGTCGATTTCAGTAAAAATCCGCCCGACTTTTGTCAGTAAGATCACAACGGCCCTGCAGTTGAGTACGGTCCTGATGATTCTTTTCGACCGATCTATACCCGGTTCCTTCAACGAAATCTGGCAGATGGCCTTCTTCTGGTTAACCGCCTTTTTTACCGTTATTTCCGGTTTGAATTACATGCTGCGGGGCCAGAGACTCATCAATCAGGACATAAAAAAGTGATATTTGCCTTGACATCACTATATTTTCTTGTTAGATAAAGCACCCTTTTCGAGGAGAGGAACTTCTGTAGGCACGTAGCTCAGTGGGAGAGCGCCATCCTGACGCGGTGGATGTCCAGGGTTCAAATCCCTGCGTGCCTACCATTATTGAAATAAGGGTGTCCTCTTGGCAAAGAGGTAAGGATCGGAACGCGTTGGATCCGTAGTGGCGGCAAGTATTGATGAGGGCATCATCGCATTGTGCTGATGCCCTTTCTTCGTAGGAACCGTGAAATGGTCGAGCAGATAAGCATAACCCTCCCGGATGGAAACAAGGCAGTGGTTCGGTCCGGGCTGACGGTGAAAGAGGTCCTGGCCGGTTGGAATAAGGCGATGCTCGCGTCGACTGTGGCGGCGAAGGTTAATGGCGTGCCGGTTGACCTTGGTCACATTCTGACTGGTGATGCCGTTATCGAGCCGATCGCTGCGGCTTCACCGGGGGGACTTTCGATCCTTCGCCACAGCATGGCTCATGTGATGGCACAGGCGGTACAGGACTCCTTCCCCGGCGTTCAGGTGAGCATCGGCCCTTCCATCGAAGACGGTTTCTATTACGATTTTGAATATGGCGAGAGTTTCACGCTGCAGGATCTCGATCGGATAGAATCACGGATGAAGGAGATCGCCGCCGCGGATTACCCATTTGAACGCCGTGAGGTGAGTCGTGAAGAGGCGGTGGATCTCTTCAGGAGCAAGGGTGAGCATTACAAGGTCGAACTGCTTAACGACCTGCCGGCGGATATAAAGAGGGTCAGCCTCTACACCCAGAATGGCTATGTCGATCTTTGCCGCGGGCCGCATTGCCCGTCGACGGGGATGATCCGGGCCTTCAAACTCCTCAATGTGGCCGGCGCTTACTGGCGGGGGGATGAACGCAACAAGATGCTCCAGCGCATTTACGGTACCGGCTTTGCGACGCAGGAGGCACTCGATGATCATCTGCGGCTTCTGGAAGAGGCGAGAAAGAGGGATCATCGCCGTATCGGCAGGGAACTGGATCTCTTCCAGCTGAGCGACGAGGCGGGTCCCGGGCTTGTCATCTTCCATCCCAAAGGGACCCTGCTGCGGACGATCATCGAGGACTGGGAGAAGAAGGAACACCTCAAGCGGGGCTATGATCTGGTCATCGGACCGCAGATCCTCAAGGTTGACCTCTGGAAGCAGTCCGGGCACTTCGATCATTACCGCGAAAACATGTACTTCACCGAGGTGGATGAGCAGGTATACGGGATCAAGCCAATGAACTGCCTTTCCCATATGCTGATCTACAAATCGAAGCTCCGCTCTTATCGTGATTTGCCGCTGCGTTATTTCGAACTGGGAACGGTTCACCGCCATGAAAAGGCGGGTGTGCTGCATGGTCTGATGCGGGTACGCCAGTTTACGCAGGATGACGCCCACATCCTCTGTACTCCAGGGCAGCTCAACAGCGAGATCCGGGCGATCGCGGATTTCGTCGGTTATGCGATGGACATCTTCGGATTCACTTACGAGGTGGAACTCTCCACCCGTCCGGAAAAATCCATCGGTTCCGATGCAGACTGGGAGCTTGCCACGACCGCCCTGGAAGGAGCGCTCAAGGACAACGGCATGACTTACGAAGTCAACGCCGGGGACGGGGCCTTTTACGGACCGAAGATCGACTTCAAGCTGAAGGACGCCCTGAAACGGAAATGGCAGTGTGCGACGATTCAGTGTGATTTTACCCTTCCCGAGCGTTTTGATTTGAGTTATGTGGGTGAGGATGGGGAGAAGCACCGCCCGGTCATGCTCCACAGGGTGATCCTGGGCGCTATCGAAAGGTTCATGGGAGTGCTCATCGAGCATCATGCGGGAGCATTTCCTCTCTGGCTCTCGCCGGTGCAGGCTGTTTTGGTGACGGTGACCGAGAAGCATATCCCCTTCGGCGAAGAGGTACGGAAACAGCTCCTCGCTGCGGGTATCCGTGTGGAAGGTGATTTCCGCAATGAAAAGCTGGGCTATAAGATCCGTGAGGCGCAGATGCAGAAAACACCTTACATGCTTGTGATAGGTGATCGGGAGGTGGCCTCCGGTCAGGTTTCTCCGCGGCAGCGGGATGGGCAGAATCTCGGGTCCATCGGTGTGGAGGCGTTCATCACCCTGGTCCGCGACCAGTCTGCAAGGTTCAAGTAGTTTTTTAACGTCTGGAGGTGACCTATAGCTAAGGATTTAAAGATCAACCGTGAGATCAGGGCAGCATCGGTTCGGGTGATCAATATGGACGGAGAGCAGTTGGGAGTTATCACTCTGACCGAGGCCCTGGCGGAAGCGGCCAAGGCGGGTCTCGATCTGGTGGAAGTGTCGCCCACGGCGACGCCGCCGGTTTGCAGGATCATGGATTATGGAAAATTCAGATACCAGCAGAGTAAGAAGGTTCAGGTCTCCAAGAAGAGCCAGACCGTCATTCAGGTCAAGGAGATCCGCCTGAGACCCAAGACAGAGGAACATGATCTGGAGGTCAAGATCAAACATATCAGGAAGTTTCTTGACCAGCATAACAAGGTAAAGATCTCTATGATGTTCAGGGGGCGTGAGATCGCCTATACCGACATCGGCAGGCAGATCATGGAGGACCTTAAAAATACCCTTGCCGACGGGTGTGTTATCGATCAGCAGCCGAAACTGGAAGGGCGAAACATGATCATGATCATTTCGCCAAAGAAGTAAAAAGGGGGATCCCCAAAAGCAGGAGTACCGGGATGGTGGTCATTCCCGGATCAGCATAGTTCACAACGCGCCTGAACCGGCAGAAGGTTCAGTATCTTTATGACAGGGGTGATGGAATGCCAAAGATAAAAACACATCGGGGTGCGGCGAAGAGGTTTTCCGTAACGGGAACGGGTAAGATAAAAAGAAGCAGGACCAACACCAGCCACATTCTGACGCCAAAAACGACCAAACGGAAGAGACAGCTGAGGAAATCGGTCATTCTCGACAAGACGAATGAAAAAGCGATCAGAAAACTGATCCCGTATCTGTAACAAGCAGAATGTTATTTGAGAAATCAATGAGATGAGGAGAAACAAGCAATGCCGAGGGTAAAGAGAAGCGTGACGGCTCACAAGAAGAGAAGGAAGATCCTGAAAGCGGCAAAGGGATTTTTTCTTTCCAGGAGCAAGTTGTTAAGGACGGCTACAGAGGCCGTGAACCACGCAATGGCTTATGCCTACCGGGACAGGAAGGTCAGGAAAAGGGATTTTCGGAAGCTGTGGATCACGCGTATCAGCGCTGCCGCGCGCCTGAACGATATCTCGTACAGCCGTTTGATCAACGGCATGCATAAGGCGGGTGTCGAGATCGACCGGCGGGTCCTCTCCGAGCTCGCCATTCACGATCCCCATGGATTTTCCGAAATTGTTTCGATCGCAAAGGGTGATCGGACGGCATGATGGAAGAGTTGGCGGCGCTTCGGGAACAGGCGGAGGCCGAGCTCAGGAAGGCCGGAACGGAAGAGGATCTCCTGAATGTCCGTACCCGTTATCTCGGCAGGAAGGGTCTGCTTACCGGGTTATTGCGCAATATCAGCAATGTGGCCCCTGACGAGAGGCCCGAATTCGGCAAGCGCTGTAACGAAGTCAAGGAGGATCTCTCCGCCCGGATCGATCAGCTTCTTGCCGGGATGGCAGCCTCCAAAAGGAATGAAGGCTTTCTGCGTGAAAGGATCGATGTCACGCTTCCCGGGAGAGGTGTCCGTCACGGCATCCTCCATCCGGTGACACAAGTGCGGGAGGAGATTTGCCGGATCTTTGCCGCGCTGGGTTTTTCTGTTGTCGAAGGCCCCGAAGTCGAACTGGATTACTATAATTTCGAAGCCCTGAACATCCCCAAAGACCACCCGGCGCGTGACATGCAGGACACCTTCTATATCGAAGACAATATCGTCCTGCGCACCCATACCTCCCCGGTCCAGGTCCGGATCATGGAAAAGACCAAACCGCCGGTGAGGGTTCTCTCGCCGGGCCGAGTCTACCGCAGGGATTCGGATATCTCGCATACCCCCATGTTTCATCAGATAGAAGGCCTCCTCGTGGATAGGGGAGTCACCTTCGGTGATCTGAAGGGAACCCTGACCGTTTTTCTCAAGCAGGTATTCGGCGAGGAGACGGCGCTCCGGTTCCGTCCCAGTTTCTTTCCCTTCACCGAGCCGAGCGCAGAAGTTGATATCCGGTGCGTCATATGCAACGGCAGGGGGTGCCGGGTCTGCGGCCAGAGCGGTTGGCTGGAAATCCTGGGATCCGGGATGGTTGATCCCGAGGTGTTC
>JAMCVD010000100.1 GCA_023381995.1 Deltaproteobacteria bacterium | reverse complement strand
TATTCTGATAGAAGGGAACACGGACAGCTCCGGCTCTGCGGCGTTCAACGAAAGGCTTTCCGAGGCACGGGCCGAGGCCGTAAAGCAGTACCTTGTCAGCCACGGGATAGACCCCGATCGCCTGCGAACAAAGGGCTACGGTCAAACACAGCCCGTCGAGCCCAACACGACCACCGTAGGAAGGGCCATCAATAGAAGGGTCAACATCCAGTTTACGATCGAATGACCCGGGAAATGAAGGTTCTTCTTGCAACATCTTCGGCAGGCTGGAGCGGGGGACAGCACCAGGTCTACCTGCTCGCAAAGGGCCTGAGGGAGAGGGGCAACGCCGTGTCCGTCGTGACATCGAACGACAGCGAGCTCGGCAAAAGGCTCGCCGCTGAGTCGATCGACGTCCACTCTTTCAGGATGAACAAGGAGGCCGACGTCCTTACGATGATAAAAATGACGAGCTTCCTGAAAAGGAACGGGTTCGACATCATCAACGTCCACAGGCCCACGGCGCACACCATCGCAATGGTCGCGAACATACTATCCTCCCGTTCGAGATTTATCGTAACGAGGAGGGTGCCCTACGGCATCCCGTCGAGGATATCCGCCAAGATAAAGTACGAGTGGTTCGTGGACCGCGTGATAGCCATATCGAACGATGTACGGCAGAGTCTCGTCAAAACGGGAGTGAGGGAGGGACACATCGAGGTGATACCCGACGCCATCGATACCGGATACTACGACCCCGCGCGCATCGTCCCAGCGCCGGAGCTCGGAGGAGGGGGCCCGGTTATCGGAACTGTCGGGAATGCAAACAAACAAAAAGGGCATTCTTACTTTCTGTCGGCCATACCGGCTATTCTCAAGAGATATCCCGGTGCCCTGTTTGTGGATGTCGGTGTGAACGACAATGACAGGGAGCTTGTCGAGCGTGCGGATAGCCTCGGTGTAAGGGATAAAATCATCTTCGCGGGATTTCAGAAGGACGTCAGGCCGTATCTGAAAGCAATGGACGTGTTCGTGTTCCCGTCCGTCGTCGAGGGGCTTGGTACCTCGCTGCTCGAGGCCATGGCAATGCAGAAGCCGGTCGTTGTCAGCAGGACCGGGGGCATGGTCGATATCATTTCCCACGACAAAAACGGTATTTTTGTGCGGCCGGGATCGCCGGAGGACATAGCCGAAGCGGTGTGTGGTTTGCTTGACGATGTACCGCATGCTCTTGAACTCGGCAGACAGGCACGCAACAGCGTCGAAGAAGGCTTTTCGGTCGAGGTCGTAACTCAAAAAACAGAGGAGCTTTTTCAATCGGTATTATGATATACACAGCACTGGCAGCACTCGTGATTGCCGGTATCATCTGGTACCTTGAGTTCAGGGCATATTCAATACCGGTACTCTATTATCATCATGTGGAGCCGACGGATCCCATAACGCCGCAGGTGTTCGAGGCACAGATGCGCTACCTTGCAGGAAAAGGCTATCATTCGGTGTCCCTCAACGAGTTGTACGGGTTCATGACCGGAAGCAGCAGGGTTCCTCGAAAGAGTTTTGTCCTGACATTCGATGACGGGTTTTATTGCAATTATCGCTACCTTTTCCCCATTCTCAAGAAGTACGGACTCAGGGCCACGGTGTTTGCTGTCTCCGGGACAAGGAAGCAGTCCACGGACGTTCCCCAGAGAGAGCGGGCACGGGGCTATCCGTCGCGCAGCGGGGCAAACATCGAGTCGGCGGAAAACTTCGCGACATGGGACGAGCTCAAGACGATGGTGGGGTCCGGGCTCGTACAGGTAGAGGACCATAGCCTGTTCCACGACAGGGTCTATATCGACGACAGGGCAGCGGGCTTCAATACGGGCGTCGAGCTCGACTGGCCCGTATGGGGCGACAAGAGGCCGGGAACGGTGAGATATCGGACAGGCTCTTCTATAGCACACAGGAATTTTACCGGGGACTACAGGCTCAACGAGCACCTCCTAAAGCTCGTGAAAGGGAAGTCGCTCGATCTGTCCGAAGAGGGCTCGATCCGTCTGCTGGAGCAGGCCTACAAGGAATACAAAAGTCAGTACTCGGTAAAGGCCATCTATGAGTCCTGGGACAGCTACGCACGACGGTGCAGGGCGGACCTCGACAGGAGCAGACATCTGATCTCCGAACATACCGGTGTTGCTCCCGGGTTCCTGTGTTTCCCATGGGGGCAGTACGACAAAAAGACCATAATGCTCCTGAAGGAGCTCGGGTACAGAGGAGCTGTAACAACGGACAAGGGGGCGAACAGAAAGGGCGGCGACCCCTACAGGATAAAAAGGTTCAAGGTCTACAGGCCCGGCATGACATGGTTCAAGCGGTATTTCCTGCTCCACAGGTCCCGGGTGCTTGTCACGCTGTACGGCCTGATCTACGGATGGCTGTGAACTGGGATCGGCACGGGTTCTTGCCTTTATGGCAGATATTGTATAGAGTGCACGTCCGGGAAGGATGTTCGGACCAACAGGACAGCAAAATGATCAAAAAGAAAGAATTTTCGACGATACGAAGGAGGTCATAGCCGTGAAGACATTCCATAATAAGGTCATCTACGATACGCTGGGAGAGATAGTCGCGCCAGGGCACACCGCCATGGTTGTGTGGGACGTACAGAATGCGCTGGTCAACTCGATATTCAACAAACAGGAGTTCCTGTCAAGCCTTAAAACGATTATCGGTAAAGCGAGAGAAAAAGGTGTTCCCGTACTCTATTCAAAGATTACCCCTTTACCACCGCAGTACAATTCCTCATGGGCGATCTATTCCACGATGCGGCGGTATGGTGTCGATGATCCTGCGAAGCTGCCCCCGTTCATGAAGCCGGGAACACCCGATGCGGAAATTGCATCCGAAGTTGCGCCGGCCGGAGACGACCTTGTCATTCCAAAACATACCGCGAGCTTTTTTATCGGTACGCACGTCGAGTATATGCTGAGGAACAAAGGTATAGAGACCGTCGTCTTCAGCGGCATCGCCACCGAGTTCGGCGTCGAATCGAGCGCACGGGACGCATCGAACCGTGGGTTTTACCCGGTGGTCGTCAGCGACTGTGTATCGTCCATGGACAAGGGGATGCACGAGATCGCGCTGAAGGTCCTGGCCAGGATGGCCATCACCGCACAGTCCGCCGACATCATAAAGGCATGGAAGCAGGCCGTGACATAATCGATGGACTTATGGTATAAGCATGACAAAAAAAGTGGAGATACGATGCTAAAAAAATATGCAGGGGTACTTGTTTCGGTGGTATTTTTTATAGGTCTGGCAAGCACCCTTCGCTGCGGCAACGGAGCGAAGAGCGGCCCCACACTCCCTCAACTGCACGGCGCAAACGGATACGTCCTGAGTCCTGCGGGCGTGCAGATCGGGGCCGATCGCAAGAGCATTCCCATGCCGAGCGAGATCGCGGTCACGCCGGACGGTAAGGTGGCCCTGGTCCTGAGCACTGAATGGCTCAACTATTCGGCCAGGAGCCATATGATAACCGCAATAGACACGGCGACGGACGCGATCGCCTCCGCCATCTCCCTGACGACCCCGCCGCTCGGGTACGAAAGCTTCGATGGAATGGCCATCAATGGATCGGGCACGGACGTGTACGTCCCCGGGATAGACGCACAGAGGGGGTTCGCCCTCGATATCGGGATAGATGCAGGTGAAAATCTTGGCTTCAAGAAAGCAATACCGCTCCAACCATACACGACATCCACCTTTGGCCCGCCGATGCAGGTCTGGCCGACCGCAGCGGGTATAGCGGTAAACGGCAACACCCTGATTACCGCCAACGACGTCGCATACGACGTCTACGGCAATCAATACCCCGGCGAAACGGTCTCGATTATAGACCTCTCGAAGGCTACCCAGACGTTCACATTGACCACAGGCGGATTTTATCCGTGGGCGGTGGCCATAGCGCCGGACGGCAATACTGCCTATGTATGCAACCGTCAGTCCGATACGGGTCTGGGGACCGTTTCGGTACTATCGCTCGGAAGCACGCCGGCCGTGACAGCAGTGATCCCCCTCCAGCAGGCGGGGTCCGCAGCGATTCTGTCATCACTCGATGGAAGCAAGATGTACGTCGCCAACACACTCAGCGATACGGTGAGCGTCCTCGACACTTCGAGTAACACGATCTTCGACACGATATCCCTGGCGATGTTCGACAGCGAGCCTTCCATGGGAGGGCTGCCAAACAACCTCGCACTCTCGGGGGATGGTAGACATCTGTATGTCTCCATGGGCGCCGACAACGCCATTGCCGTCATAGATACCGCCACGGATCAGGTCGTCGGCAGGATACCGACTGCCTCCTACCCCTCCGGCGTTGCTGTCGACAATGCGAACGGCCATATCTTTGTCGCGAACATGTACGGCATAGAGCACGGGCCGTTCGTGCCCGCAAATACGGGAGAGGCCCTGGACTTTTCGAGGTACGCCTGGTTCGTCTTCGGTTCCGTGTCGGACGTCCCTCAGCCGTCGGCCCCGCAGCTCGCAGCGTACACCAGTCAGGTGCTCACGAACGACTTCGTAAAGCCGGCACACCCGGCTGTCCCGGCAAACATCCTGTCAGCATGGGCGCATATAAAGCACATCGTCTACATCTTGAGGGAGAACAAGACGTTCGATATGGAGTTCGGGGACCTCGGTCCCCGGGCAAGCGGTCAGCCAATACCGTGTCCGTTCTTTGCGCCGGCAAGCATATCGGTGTTGAGTGGCCTGCCGGTGTCATATGGATGCTCCAGCGAAGGCATCGGGTTTACAACGCCGAACACGCATGCCCTGGCAGGTCAGTTCGCCCTCGATACGAACTTCTATCTTGACATCGTGCCATCGATAGCCGGACATCCCATGTCGTTCCAGGGCATGATAAGCGACTACCTCCAGAGGATCTGGGCGATCAACACGGGCTACGGAGGTGAGAACCGGCAGGGGGACTCCGAAGAGCCGATCGCGTCCGTGCCGAGCGGAACGATCTTCGACGCACTGAAGAAAGCGGGCCTGACATTTTCTTCTTTCGGACAGGGTCTGCCCTCCCTTTACGACGGCGCCTTCAACAGCGACAACCCATTGAACTCATCACCCGAATTCGACAAGACCTACGGTGGCCTCATCAGCGACGTGGTGAGGGCTGGCTACTTTGTTTCTGCTTTCAACGCCATGGCCCAGGACGATAGTTTCCCGAACTTTGTGTTTATGACGTTAGGCGAAGACGGGTTCGAGCCGACCGACACCCCGACCTCGGCCTACTCGGAGAACGACGCCGCAACGGCAGCGGTCGTGCAGGCGATCTCGAACAGCAAGTACTGGGGCTCCACAGCCATATTCATCGACGAGGACGACCCTCAGCCGGGCATCGATCATATAGATCAGGAGAGGTCGTTCATCGTCGTGATAAGCCCCTATGCAAAGCACGGATATATTTCTTCTGCCCACTATGGGTTCGCCAGTGCGCTCAGGACCATAGAGTTGATCCTGGGACAGTCGACGGGCAAGGCCATACCGCCCATGACGGAGTTTGACGCTACGGCCCTTCCGATGTACGATATGTTCCAGTCATCCCCTGTCACGACGCCGTATACGGCGTTACCTGTGACATGGCCGACGCAGGGACCGTGGAGACGGTAAAGCACGGCGTACATGTGCCTGTAGCCCAGTGGATAGAGCGACGGACTCCGGCTCCTAAGACAGGCAATTTTATAAGGTCTTGAGAGATAAGGTTAATTCCGAGCAAACCCTTATCAGGAGTAGATTTGCTGTTTCCAGTG
The DNA here is from genome assembly GCA_023381995.1 of Deltaproteobacteria bacterium. GTDB lineage: Bacteria > JAMCPX01 > JAMCPX01 > JAMCPX01 > JAMCPX01 > JAMCVD01. The sequence goes on along the minus strand of JAMCVD010000100.1, from coordinate 472 downwards.
CAGTAAATTCTATTGGACTCTCTTGGACTAAGATAAACTCAATTCTGATCACAAAAACGATCACAGTGTAATATTCGTAGTAAAGCTTTTTTCACGTTGAATATGGGGATATATCTATAATTGGAATTGTAGGCTCCGTTACCCAATCCGGGGGCTGACAGTACTACATTCAATAGATCGTCATTGAAACACACGCACCAGTCCTTGTATAATAAAAGTATGGGGGTATGTGCATACTGAAGCTGTAAACTTAGGGGGAGCTTGGGGTACTGTAAGGGGTGTGAGCTCGAATGCACTGCCCCTGTATCATAACCACTGGTTAGACATTGCTCATAGAAAGATCAATCGGCTCTTATCCCAAAAGTGATCATGGGACTGATAGAACAAAAAGAAAGAGTGTTCGACACTGCGAAGGGAAACACATCCGGACTGCCTGCAATGCTTCCGTGGTACTCTGCGTGGACTGCTTCTC
>JAMCVD010000080.1 GCA_023381995.1 Deltaproteobacteria bacterium | reverse complement strand
AACGAAGGCGACACGGCGGTGTGGTCATCCTCGAGGCTTGCTGGCAGCAACCCCCCATGTTTAAAAAACGTCCCTTTTTTGAACACGCATCTATGCCGGGCGTTTCAGAGGGAAACTACTGTGGCGTTTTTGATACCCCTTTTTTGGACAGCCATTATTACGACAACAAGGGGAGTTTTACCTGTGCCAACCACGGTGATGATGTAGCTTTCCCCGGTACATAATATCGCGAGTATCACTTTTAAAATTTCGTTAATTTCTTCTACTGAAACAGGTTTAACCCAGACTATTCTTTCATTGATACGTTGATAATCAAAATCCGTGGCATCAATTTCCCCTCTCTTTATGGTATAAGATTAATGAAGGCAGGAAATCTCCCTATTAGATAAATTTCATTCCACAGCTTCCGGTTCTTTTGAACCAAAACCTATTATGCAAATTCAAGGGGGCATATTTATACCTATTCCTCCCCGCCATACCCCCGGTTCTCCTCTGAAACCACGGATCTAATATGCTATATTGGCGCATACGGGTTAGGTATGCCTACATAAATCTTCTAATGCCCTCAAATGAGCCGTATAGCGATTATACCGGGCAATTTTAAAGCGATTTTTCAACCACTATAAGACATCCAATTTATCCGCACTATTTCAATTTCTATCCACAAAGGGGGTGATCAAAATGGGAAACAAGTCTCGGAACCATGACGCACCTGTAGAAAAAAGCATCGCAGAACAGATCGCCAAGTCGATTATCGGCTCGGTTGTGTTCAGCGTAGGCATCAGCGTCATCAAAAGGGTTCTTCCGATTCTCTGGGTCCTATATCCATAAATCCAATAAAAAAAGGAGGTGAACTATATGAAAGTCAAAGTTTTAAAGTTAGGTCAAGCAGCAAAGGAGCTCGACATCCCATCCGGAACAACTGTCGAAGAGGCCATCAACATGAGCGGGTTCTCTATGGACGGATACTCTATCGCCTTAAACGGCACCGGAGCGAACCTGTCCGCACATGTGCAAGAGGACAACATAATCTCTCTTGTCCCAAAGATCGAAGGCGGCATGTAAGCCAATACGTATTGGGGCTGCCTAAAAAACAGCCCCTCATCAAAATCAAAGGAGGAATAAATGAAATTTGATAAGGAAACATCGGTAAAGGTAAAAGACAAACTTCAGAGCATAATAGCAACCGGGAAAGACAATGTAGAAAAAGCAATCAATGACATCCAGACCGAGTTCGAGAAACGAAAAGACGTCATAGCAAAGCCGTCTGCGCTGACCTACGGCGTATCGGACGATCACAAGAATATAGTCATAAGCATGCAACAAAAGGGCACTGCGGTAACCCTGGAGCCTACGCATTTCGCAACCGGGCAGTTACTGAACAAACTGAAGATCCCTCTTGGGTATGCCGAGACCCTCATGGAGCTCAATCTCGACAGCCTGCTGACAAACAGCATAACGGAGCTATCGCATAAGCTTCTGCAAAAAGGGGTATTGTTCAGACATGTCGATAAGCTTCTCAAAGGGGTGCTGTCGCCTTCTTACCGAAGGATGGACGCAGGCCCGATATTTGAGGCGTTCATCAAACAGGCTCTGTCTATGGGTATGGTGCCGTATAATGGTTGGAATACAGATTATCGCTATTCCATTCAATTCCTCGTTCCTCGAGTATATACACCGGCCCCGGGAGAGCATGTGGTATACGGTGCCTCGATATCGACATCCGATTATGGAGCGCAGGCACTTTCCCTTGAGCTCATGGCACTGCGCGTAATCTGCTCGAATATGGCAATAGGCGCGGATGTCTTCCGGCATGTACATATTGGCAGAAGATTTGAGCTTCCGGAAAATGAGGATACTATAGAACTATCCGGCAGGACTTACACGCTGGATACCAAGACAATCGCTTCGGCTACAAAGGACGCCATGAAGATGCTTCCGGCAGCATTCGAGATCCTCAATACAAAAGTGGAAAAGGCTGCTCATACCGATCTCCCGACAGAGGGTGCCATGGCAATGCTCAGGAACAAGAACCTGAGCAAGGACGTCTTACAGAAAGTAAAGACCATGTACGACCTTGAATCAGATATTACCCAGTTACCGGCACACAAATCTGCATGGAAGCTGTCCAATGTCATAAGCCTTCTTGCCAAGGACCCCAAGATTGGCAGTGCCGATGCCAGGCTGGATATGTCCGGGATTGCCATGGAACTGCTGCAGTAAGCTGCAATCGAAACGATACAGGGGCAGGTAATACCTGCCTCAAAACCCTTAAAGGAGGTTAATTCATGATAACCGGTAATATAAGCACGGGTCTTATCAAAGACCTACTGGCATTTGAATCTGAAAAATACAATCTTCCGTTTGTCGTATCTGTTGAGGACCTCAATGACTACGAAGATAGCATTGCGATACGCAAAGCTGTGGAGGTCTATATCCATACAGGCACTGGCATAACCAAGGAACTCACATTCAAGGACAATCAGATTGTCCTTACCAATGTGCATCTGCCCTATGGCACAAATCCATCCGATGACGGTATCTACGGCGTGCTCAATAGCAAGGTATTCATTGGTTTCGATATAGAGACCTATAGCAGCGAACCGTGGATTAATGCGCTGTTTGCAAGCATCTTCGACAAGATAATGCCGGGCATTAAGCAGTATATGGATAATGAGGCAGACAAAAAGTGGCAGGAAGAATATCTTAAGCTCAAACAATACACACGCAAGCAGCAGGTAAGGACTATGAAGTCCGACATAGACTCCAATGCGGATGAGATAGAGACCAAGACAAATGAGATAAAAGAGTTTATCGCCAAAAACTATACCCTTGCTCAGGCAATCCAGAGCATTACCAGCACTCCTGAAGGTGTTATGCGAAGAAGCACGCTGTCAGAGTTTGAATCGCTTATGCAGCTCACCCCAGAGCCTATAAGCCACATAGAGCTTGATACTTCGGAAGGCAAGATTAGCGTTTACACAAACGAGATCTACATAGACTATGAGGAAAACGATTATTATATCGGCAAGTTCAAGATAACAATTGAGCCCGCGAGTTCAACCATCAAGCTCACAAACACAGTCAAAAAAGTAAAAGGTTATCATCATCCGCATATCTCACAGGACGGTACACCTTGCTTAGGTAACATCGCATCAACCGTATACTACCTGCTTATCCATCAGGACATATACCAGCTCGTGACCCTGCTCATAGAGTTCCTCAGGTCCTACAATGAGCAGAACCCATATGCGAAAATAGAGTTTTGGGACCCTGAGTATGACGAGGAGGAAGATGGCATGGACCAGTATTCGAGTTGTTACCAGGACTCCGGACCATACGATTGTGTGATCTGCTCGGACAGCAGCTGCCCGTTCCACGATGATGCCCAGGACAGGTGCCGAGAGACCAGAGAGAATCCCGATGATTGTGTAGAATGCATGGCGCAGTGTCAATATGCGCGAAACTACGAACAATGTTTCGAGCATCAAAGGCAAAGCCGCACAGCAGAATGCAGGTCATGCCAGATTTCAGACTGCCCGCATAACAGACAAACAAGACAGAGAGCATAAAAAAACAAAAGGAGGAATAACAATGGATAATAACGTAATCTGGATTACCCAGAAAGCGTATAACAAAATGTTCCAGTACGTAGTAAGCACAGGTAATGAGGTATCAGGGCTCGGAGTAGTTGAAGAAATGCAGGGTATGGGGGTTACAATCACGGATGTATACCTGCTGGACCAGATATGCGGGCCGGCATCAACGGAGCTTGACCCATTATCTGTATCGAAGCTGCTCATTGAGCTATCAAAGCAGGGCAAAGAGACGAGACTTCTGTTATGGTGGCATTCTCATGTAAATATGGAAGCCTTCTGGTCATCGACGGACAAGAGGACCATACAAGGGCTTAAATCAGGCTCATTCTTCATCAGCATGGTCGTGAACAAAAGGTTCGACATACAGGCACGGATAGAGATATTCAGCCCGGTATCTCTCAGCCTGGACAGTGTGCCGGTAAAGGTGTTGCCGGATATTGCAGCTATCCCGGAAGAGATAAGCAAGGAGGTACAAGCCAAGGTTGCCTCACCGGCGCCGATATTCACAAACCCACTCATACAGAACAAGGATAAGATGCTCTTTCCCGAATATGAGTTCTATGAAGACGAGCAACAGTTCTGTGACGATGTGATGCTGGAGGTAATGACAGAATCCGCAGGCAAGAACCTGACAGAGGCAGACATAGAAAAGTTGTATCAGGAAAGACTTGTTGAGTACGGCATCAAGGAGGTGGGTGCATGACACCGGATATAGATACAGAAACCAGATACATGCGCCAGTCAGGGTTCCTCTCCACAGGCAGGCTCACTACAAAGCTGAATGTCATCGGTGCAGGAGCTATCGGCAGCTTCACAGCGCTTACCCTTGCCAAGATGGGATTCTCAGACATATCCGTATACGACCCTGATATAGTTGAGCTGCATAACCTGCCGAACCAGTTCTATAGGGAGTCTGATATAGGCAAGCCCAAGGTGATTGCACTCAAGGAGATCATACAGGCATTCACCGGAACAGAGATCCAAGCATATCAGGAGATGTATAAGGCACAGAGCATATCCGGGATCACAATCAGCGGGGTGGATTCCATGGATGCGAGGATTGCTATCTGGAAGAAGCTAAAGTTCAACATGAGGGTGCCGCTGTACATAGACGCCCGCATGGGCGGAGAGGTTATGATGCTTGTGGCTATCAATCCGTGCGATATAAACGACATCAAGCGGTATGAGGCAAGCTTATATCCATCCAAAGAGGCTATTAAGCTCAGGTGTACCCAGCAGGCGATAATCTACACGCTGCTGCATGTGGCAGGGTATGTTGCAAATACGGTGAAACGGTACGTCATGAATGAGACCTATGACAAAGGGATAATCTTTGATACGAATACGGGAATGCTTATGACGGATATGCCGGAGATAAGGGAAGAGGTAGGGTGAGTTTTATTAAGGGGGGGATTGTATTCCCCTTTTTTGAAAGCCGTACACATAGGGAAATGATATACTCAACAATTTCGCTCCATCAACGTGCAAAAGCGATCACAATTAATGATGCAGAATTATATCGTATACCTGCCAGAAATTGACAAGTTTTGTAATGCCTAATATATAATGATCTGATGAAAAACAAAAATATATTTATAGCACTCATGTTGTTTATTTTAACAATTTTATTATCGCTGCAATATAACACTATAAAGGAGGGAAGATATGGATGATATATTGTCAGAAGAAAACATAAGAACAGACGCAATAGCGTACTATTTAGAAGCTGAAAGGATATATCCTCCTGGTATTCCTTTCGATCACCCTTTTATCAAAGCCCTAAAAGAAGTCTTAGAGCGGCTTCCGGATGATATCTATTATATCGTGGAAGATAAAATCTGGTTCACAGTTGAAGATATAGAAACTATGTACGGTATAAATGTTCCTTTTAAACAAACATGTCTCCCCTCGGAAGAGAGAATAGAGATTGATATAGTAAATATTATTATTTTCAGCGAATGTTTAAGATTGGAACATAAGGCAATAGTAGGAGTTATTTCCCATGAGATCGCACACACCATAGTTGGATATCCTAAAGACCCTTTATCTGTAGAAAGATTAACAGACGAATTAGCAATAAAATGGGGCTTTAAAGCTGAAATAGATGCGAAAGAAGCTACAAAAGTAAAAAGACAAGGCTATAGTTAGATTATCAATCATTTCCCATTCTTATATGCCATTCTACAAGACGATCTGCTTCAGATAGCATATACACCCCCCCTGTATCAGCAGCATATAAGGCTTGGCTGATCGATTTAAGCGTTACCATGGGGGATGTTTTGTGTATGGCGCGGCTTATATTATTGTACGTAGATGAAACATATAATTATGCATAATTATTGCTACCGTTTCTGCTACAACATATAGGCGCAAGTTCGAACATCAGCCAATAACATCCAACATTATCCAATAGTCCGCAAATTCGCTCCTGGTAAAGGTTTGCTGGAGATTTACCATATCTTTCAGAACCTTATGCTTTTGCCCTTTTTAGGAGCCACAGTCCAATGCTCCACCATTGAGCTACACCCACCATAGAAAAGAATTTATACATCATCCTGTCAGGAACACCATGCCTTACCGGTCTTCCTGGTATGAACAGTGTCATTCCTTGTACCACTTCCTGCATGCGTGTCAAGCCGATCGGATTACGCGCCTTTGACTTTCCCGGGACAGTGTGG
>JAMCVD010000057.1:25818-27984 GCA_023381995.1 Deltaproteobacteria bacterium | reverse complement strand
AAAGAAGATCTATCAATAGGGGGAGGGCCTGGACATGGCTGACAGGGAAGACGATAATATCAAGGTAAACGACAAGAGGCGCTTCACGATGGATGCCGATGGAGAGATCAAGGATTCGGGAGAGAGGAGGGGAGATGCGGATGGCGGTGCGGACCAGATGGACGCATCGGCGTCCGAGTCACACTATGGTCCTGACGGCAGCGGCGAGGGGCATTTCAAGATAGGCTTTGCAGATTTGATAAACTCGCTCGCCGGGACGGCGTTGATTCAGCTCGGTGCTGTTGCCGATCCGCAGACCAATGTGATCAAAAAGGACGTCAACGCCGCGGGACAGACCATAGATATCCTTGAGCTCCTCAAGGAGAAGACCACGGGCAATCTGACGAACGAGGAGTCGATGATGCTCGACAATGTACTTTTCGATCTCAGGATGAGGTATGTCTTAGTGAGTGAAGGCAAAAAATAAGGGACTCTTATCCTAAAAGTGATCATGGGACTGATAGAACAAAAAGAAAGAGTTTTCGACGATAAAGAGCTTCGTTTTTCGAGCAGAGGAGAAGACTCTTTCTTCATGATCACAAAAGGGAGAGGACCCAAATAAGGAGGAGGAAGAATGAAGAGGAAAGGCTATACGGTAGTAGGCATAGGCGGGCTTGTGATAGCGTCTGTTGTGGCAGGGTTGATACTTGCTGCGAGACTCAATATCACGACAGCCACGAATGCCACTGAAGCAAAAATATGGAGCGAGAAGCCGGATACGGTTGCTGCACAGGGCCCGGGGGGGTCCCAGAGCTGTGTGCCGGCGTCTTTCGCCCCGCTCGTCGACAAGGTAAAGGGTGCGGTGGTCAACATCTCGACAACAAAGATAATAAAGACCAGTCCGATGGCACAGCCCTTCGGCGGTCCCATGGGAGAACAGTTTAAACAGTTCTTCGGCCCACATTTCTTTGAGCAGTTTATGGGACCCGGCGGTCCCCAGGAGTACAAGGAGCACGCCCTGGGGTCCGGGTTCATTGTAAACAAGGAAGGATACATACTGACGAACAACCACGTGATAGCGGGTATGACCGACATACGTGTCATAACGGACAGCGGGGATCAGTACACGGCAAAGGTCATCGGCGCAGATTCCCAGACGGATATCGCCCTGCTGAAGGTGGCCCCGGACAAACCGCTCAGTGCCGCGTATCTCGGCGATTCGTCGAAGGTAAACGTCGGCGACTGGGTCGTCGTTATCGGTAATCCCTTCGGTCTCGACCACACGGTAACTGCCGGCATCATAAGTGCGGAAGGCAGAAGGCTCAACTCGAGCAATTACGATCAATTCTTGCAGACGGATGCGGCCATCAACAGGGGGAACAGCGGGGGGCCGGTGTTCGACCTTAACGGAGAGGTCATTGGTATAAGTACCGCCATAATAGCACCGAGCATAGGCCAGGGCATTGGGTTCGCGATACCCATAAACGTCGCGAAAACGATCATCCCCCAGTTGATAGAGCACGGTAAGGTCGTGCGGGGATGGCTTGGAGTATACATACAGAACATTACCCCCGATCTTGCAGAATCGTTCCACCTGAACAGGGACCAGAAGGGCGCCGTGGTTACGAAGGTCGTAAAGGGCGGACCGGCGGACAGGGCCGGCATTAAAGAGGGGGATGTCATCGTCAGCTTCAATGACAAAAAGGTCAAGAGCGCCGATGCCCTCCCGTGGATCGTGTCCAATACTGCTATCGGCAGTATTGCGAGTGTGACGATCATACGGCACGGAAAGGAAAAGGCATTCAAGGTCAAGATCGGGACACTGCCGGGCAATGCAAAGCTGGCGAGCGTCACGCCGGAGGTCAAAAAGATAAGCGAGAAAAAGCTCGGTATCATTGTCGAGACCATAACCCCGGATGTCCAGAAGCAATACAGTATCCAGACGGCCAAAGGGGTCGTGGTGACGGACGTCATTCAGGGGAGTCCCGCCGATATGGCCGGCATCCAAAAGGGAGATGTCATAGAGCAGATGGACCAGAAGGAGGTTACAAGCGCGGAAGAGTACAGCAAGGTACTGTCCTCCGTCAAGAATTGATCGTAATTGCTCGAGTTGAGCCTTCTGCCTTCCGCACTTATGATGCCGGCAGTTACCGTGTGGTCGAGACCGAAGGGATTACCGATAACGAC
>JAMCVD010000057.1:0-25808 GCA_023381995.1 Deltaproteobacteria bacterium | reverse complement strand
AGGGCCGGTTCCGGCATGGTGGCCTGAAGCGTGGAGGGGCGTTGGATTCGACGCCCCTCCAGTATGGTATGAGGATAATCGGGGGCAGATTAAAAGGCAGGGGCCTCAGGGCGCCTGCCGGAGATGCCGTACGACCGACGCTCGCCAAGATACGGGAGGCGTTCTTCGATATTGTGGGGCCCCGGATCATGGATGCCGTCTTTCTCGATCTCTATGCGGGCACCGGCGCCATGGGGATAGAGGCCTTGAGCAGGGGAGCCCGGATGGTCTATTTTGTGGAAAGGTCTGGTGTCGTATCAACATTATTGTCGAAAAACCTTGCTTTGATAGAAGATGGTTTGTTAGATAGGAAGTCATACACGGTTATGAAGATGGATGCAAAAAAGGCCTTGGTGCAGCTTGCAGGGAGCGCCGCAAAGATCGATATAGCTTATGTAGACCCCCCGTATGAGGATACGCGCGCATATGGGGACGTCGTACCTTTCTTGATCGATGGTGGAATAACGAGGGACGCCTTTCTGATAGGCATCGAGCATACGGCACACGCGGGGGGGACGCCCGGCAGCATGAAGGGGACGCTGTTCGAAAGCCTGCACCGGAGGGTATATAAGTACGGAGACAAGTACCTGACCATTGTCAGGCGGTAGCGATATGGCAAACAACAGGGTGGACAATGCGGTAATATATCCCGGGTCGTTCGATCCCATTACGTACGGTCACATCAATATTATCGAAAGGGCACTGAAGATATTCAGGAAGGTCATAGTTGCCGTTTCCCACAACCAGTCCGGCAAGAAGCCTTTTTTTTCGATAGAGGAGCGCGTGAGCATCATCAAAGAGATATTCAGGAAGGAGAAGAGGGTGGTCGTGGAGCCCTTCAAAGGCCTGCTCGTAGACTATATAAAGTCGAAGAGTGTGGACACCGTTCTGAGAGGACTGAGGACCGTGGCGGACTTCGAGTTCGAGCTGCAGATGTCGCTTGCGAACAAGAAGATGAGCGGGAATGTCGAGACCGTCTTTATGATGACGGAGGGAAGGTATTCGTTCTTGAGCTCGAGTATCATAAAAGAGATATTGTCGCTTGGGGGCCGGGCAGAGGAGCTTGTGCCCGACGTCGTTGTACGGCGTTTCAACGAGAGGCTGAAGGAAAGGAAGACCGACATCGTATCGTGGGAATAGACGCCTGGACAGGGCCGCAGTGGTCCCGCGGGAGCGAATGGAACAATAAAAAAGAAGGAGGATCGTATGTTATCTGAAAGGGCCAGAGGTATCAAGCCGTCTGCCACGCTGGCTATTGATACCAAGGCAAAAGAGCTAAAGGCACAGGGTATCGATGTTGTTGGCTTCGGGGCAGGTGAGCCCGATTTCGACACACCCGACAATATAAAGCATGCAGCGATAGATGCCATAAACAGAGGCTTTACGAAGTACATGCCCGTCGACGGCATACCGGACCTTAAGGACGCGATTATAGAGAAGTTCAAGCGCGATAACGGCATCGAATACGCGAGGGACGAGATCATCGTGTCGGTTGGCGCGAAGCATGCCCTGTTCAATATAGCGCTTGCCATGGTAGATCCGGGCGATGAGGTCATCATACCCACGCCCTACTGGGTATCTTACCCGGAGATGTTCGCCGTTGCAGGCGGAAAGCCCGTATTTGTGAAGACGTCGGAGCAGGACAATTTTGCGCTGAAGCCCGAAGCGGTGGAGAAGGCGATCACGAAGAAGACCAAGGTACTCGTGATAAACAGTCCGGGGAACCCGTCGGGGGCCGTCTACCCAAGAAAGGTCCTGGAGGAGATCGCCGAGGTCGTCAAAAAGCGCAACATATTCGTTGTCACCGACGATATATACGAGAAGCTCATCTACGACGGCGAGAAATTCTTCACGATAGCCCAGGCAAAGGATATGAAGCCCCATACCCTCCTTGTCCACGGCGTATCGAAGACGTACGCAATGACCGGCTGGAGGATCGGCTTTACCGCCGGTCCCAAGGACATCATAAAGGGCATGAAGAACATCCAGAGCCAGAGCACGTCGAATCCGACGTCCATCGCGATGAAGGCGAGCGTCGAGGCATTGAAGGGCCCTCAGGACTCCGTGACGAAGATGGTGGCCGAGTTCGATAGGCGAAGGAAGTTCATCGTCGAAGGGCTGAACAGGATAGACGGCATAAAGTGCATTACGCCCAAGGGTGCATTCTATGCGTTCCCCAATGTCAGTGCCCTGTATGGCAGGAAGTTCAAGGGGAAGGCCATCGGGGACTCGTTCGGCTTTGCGGACTATCTGCTCGACCATGCAAAGGTGGCCCTGGTGCCGGGCGCACCGTTCGGCGCCGAGGAGCATGTAAGGCTCTCGTATGCCATATCGCTCGAGATGATCGGGAAGGGACTCGAGCGGATAGACCAGGCCGTGAAGATGCTCGAATAGTCGGCCTGCATCGTAGCTGCAGATTCGTAAGGGCGTTGGACTTCAACGCCCTTTTTTTGTCCGATCCGAAGAAGCTCCCTCCGTGATTTTTTGACCACAATGCTTGACAAGGTTTTATTTTTTAATGTAGCAAGCGTATACAGTATACAGGTGGAAAAGGCATGATGTTCAATTTCTCAAATGTTTTTGTTTTTCTGGCGATGGGCACCGTCTTCGTTGCGGTCACCCTGTTTCTAGGAAGGCTCATAAGGCCTGCGGACCCGAATGTAATAAAGATGAGCAACTACGAGTGCGGCGAAGAGCCGATCGGACACAGCTGGATCACGTTCAATGTCAGGTTCTATGTGATAGCGCTTATCTTCGTCATATTCGATGTCGAGGTGGTGTTCCTTGTCCCCTGGGCCGTGGTCTTCAGGTCCATGGGCTGGATAGCGTTCTGGGATATGCTTATTTTTATAGTAGTCCTGCTTGTGGGGTTCGCCTACGTGTGGGAGATGGGCGACCTCGACTGGATCGAATATGAAGAAGGAGAAGAGGAAGAATAATGGGCGCATTGGAAGACAGGTTCCCCGACAATATACTTTTTACCACCGTTGACAGGTTCCTGAACTGGTCCAAGAAGTCGTCGCTGTGGTACATGCTGTTCGCCACTGCGTGCTGCGGCATAGAGCTCATGCAGACGGGCGCATCCAGATACGATCTCGACAGGTTCGGCGCGGTGTTCAGGGCGACACCCCGGCAGTCCGACCTCATGATCGTGGCGGGCACGATTACGCACATGATGGCCGACAGGGTAAAGAGGCTGTACGACCAGATGCCCTCTCCCAAGTACGTGATCGCGATGGGGAGCTGTGCGAATACGGGCGGCCCGTTTTACAAGGACTCCTACGCCGTGCTGAAGGGTGTGGACAAGATAATACCCGTCGATGTGTACGTCCCCGGGTGCCCGCCGAGGCCCGAGGCCTTGATAGAGGGTATCATGAAGCTCCAGGAAAAGATAATGGAAAAGAAGAATCTGGTGAAGAAGTAATGGAAGCGAAGAAGATATTCGATATACTCTCCGGGAAGTTCGGCGGCAGCATACAGCAGCTCCAGGAGAGCACCTTCCCCCCCTCCGTCGTCGTAGGCTCCGATGCCATCGTCGAGGTGTGCGATTTCCTGAAGAAGGCGGAAGGGCTGGACTTCCTGTCGCTTGTTTGCCTGAGCGGCGTGGACCTGAAAGAGCAGGGCAGGATGACCGTCGTCTACCATCTTGGCTCCATGAAGCACGGGCACATGATTGCCATAAAGGTGGAGCTCGACAGGAGCAGTCCGCATGTCCGGACGGTCGAGAAGGTCTGGCCCGTGGCGAACTGGTATGAGAGGGAGGCCTACGACATGTTCGGGATCGTGTTCGACGGCCACTCGGATCTGAGAAGGATACTCATGCCCGAGGACTGGGAAGGCCATCCGATGCGCAAGGACTATGTCTATCCGAAGCGCTACCACACGTGGGACGTTTAGAGATGGCCGTCGCCGACGAGAAGTTCATGCAGGTAAGCATGGGTCCGCAGCACCCGAGTACCCACGGCGTGCTGAGGCTGCTCGTCAGGACGGACGGCGAGGTGCTGAGCAGCGTAAAGCCGTACATCGGGTACCTGCACAGGGGGCTCGAGAAGATAGCGGAGAGGGTCACGTACCCCCAGTTCACGCCGTTCACGGACAGGCTCGACTATCTCGCCTCCATGAACTGCAACCTCGCGTACGCGATGACCGTGGAGAGGCTGCTCGGCATAGAGATACCCAGGAGGGCACAGGTCATACGGGTGATCATGGCTGAGCTGAACAGGATATCGAGCCACCTCATAGCCTTCGGGTCCCTGTCGTCCGACATGGGCGCATTTACGCCGTTCCTCTTCGGCATACGGGAGCGGGAGGCCATAAACGATCTGTTCGAGATGGTGTGCGGTGCCAGGCTTACCTTTAACTATATCAGGATCGGCGGCGTTTCACAAGACCTCCCGGAGGGCTTTACCGACAGGACGAAGGAGTTCCTCGACTATTTTCCTGCGAAAATAAGGGAGTACAACGATCTGCTATCGTACAATTCGATCTTCATAAAGAGGCTCGCGGACATCGCGGTCATACGTCCGGAAGACGCCTTCGACTACGGTATCACCGGGCCCAATCTGAGGGCGTCCGGCATACGATGGGACCTGAGGCGGGCAGAGCCGTACCTCGTCTACAACGAGCTCGACTTCGACGTCCCGGTCGGAAGAGGCGAGATGGGCACGACCGGCGATGCGTGGGACAGGTACATGATGCGCATATACGAGATGGAGCAGTCCGCAAAGATCGTCGGGCAGTGTCTCGGTATGCTGGCGCCGGGGGACCATACCGCAAAGGTCCCGAGGGTACTGAAGCCGCCTGTCGGGGAGGCCTATGTGCGTGCGGAGAACCCCAGGGGCGAGCTCGGGTTTTACCTCATAAGCGACGGCTCTACGAAGCCGTACAGGCTGAAGATCAGGACGCCGTCGTTCGCAAACCTCAGCATCGTCCCGAAGCTCGGGAAGGGCGTCATGATAGCGGACCTCATCGCGATCATCGGGAGCCTCGATATCATTCTGCCGGAGATCGACAGATGATAGGGCTCATCGGACATGTCACCTCCTCGCTCGCACATGCCGGCCCGCTGGTACGGCTGCTGGTGACCGTCGTCATCATGCTCGTCTCCGCCATGGTCGTGCTCGCGGTGGCGCTGCTGTACGAAGGGGCCGCCACATACGCCGAGAGAAAGGTGGCCGGCGATATCCAGGCACGGATAGGCCCCAACAGGGTCGGCCCGTACGGGCTTTTGCAGTTCGTCGCGGACGGCGTAAAGCTGTTGATCAAGGAGGACATCATACCCTTCTACGCCGACAGATGGCTGTTCATAGGAGCGCCCTATATCGTCTTCACCGCGTCGTTCGCGGCGTTCGTGCCCCTGTCGTACAGCGAGCATGTCTCTGTGGCGGACCTCAATGTCGGCGTCCTGTACGTCGTCGCGATTTCGTCCGTGGTATCCATGGCGATACTCATGGGGGCGTGGGGCTCGAACAACAAGTGGTCGCTGTTCGGGGGCATGCGCGCGGTCGCACAGATCATAAGCTACGAGATACCGATAGTGCTTTCCCTGCTCGCCGCGGTCATACTCCCGGCGTCGCTCGATATGAAGGACATCATCGTCTATCAGTCCGGCGGCCTCGGCATATTCAGATGGCTGGTATTCAACAACCCATTCACGTTCCTGTCGTTCTTCGTGTATTTCATAGCCGCCATAGCAGAGGTGAACAGGACCCCCTTCGATATCCCGGAGGCCGAGTCGGAGATCGTCGCCGGCTATCACACGGAGTACACGGGGATGCGCTTTGCGTTCTTCTTCATGGCGGAGTACGGAGACATGTTTGTCGTGAGCGCCATAGCGACGACCCTTTTCCTCGGGGGCTGGCAGGTGCCGATCATAGGCGGGCTTTCGATGCCCGTGTGGCTGCGCGAGGTGCTCGAGGTGGCGGTGTTCTTTGCGAAGGTCTTCCTCCTCATCTATGTCATGATGTGGATCAGGTGGACGCTGCCGAGACTGCGCGTGGACCAGCTCATGGACCTGTGCTGGAAGTACCTCACGCCGATAGCGTTCTTCAATCTCGTCGGCGCGAGCGTGTGGGTGTTGCTGCTGCACGGCAGGGGCGTCTACGACCTCGTCGCAGGTCTGCTTATACACTGATGGAGAACGGATGGCGGGATATTTTAAGAGAATGTTTAGTTCCATAAAGTCAATCATGGCGGGGATGCGTGTCACCATCGGGTATGGCGTGAACCCGAAGACCGAGGTCACGCAGCAGTATCCGGAGGTCAGGAGGGAGCCGTTCGACAGGTTCAGGGGCAAGCTGTTCGTCGACATCAACATATGCACCGGGTGTACGGCGTGCGCACGGATATGCCCGGTCGATGCGATCGTACTGAAGACGGTACGGGACGAGAACAAGAAGCTCAGGCCCGTTGTCTTCGACATAGACAATGCCAAGTGCATCTACTGCGGGCTTTGCGTCGAGGCATGCCCGGTCGACAACTGTCTTTACTTCGAGAAGAAGTACGAGTTTTCGAGCTACTCCAGGGAGGGGCTCGTCTCGCACTTCGGCCTCGGCGAGCCGAAGTCCGCGGAGAAGGGGCCCGAAGACGACAGGAAGGAGGCGGTAAAATGAGCATGGATGCGTCCGCCGTACACGCCCTGTTCTTCTATTTCTTTGCGGCCATGACGATAGTGTCCGCGCTGCTCGTCGTCCTGCTCAGGAACATCGTACGGTCTGCGTTCTCCCTGTTCTTCACGCTGTTCGGCGTTGCAGGGGTATACATATTGCTCGGGGCCGATTTTGTTGGCGTCGCGCAGGTGCTCATATACATCGGCGGCGTCATGATACTCATCGTGTTCGGGGTCATGCTGACGCACAATTCTTACAGTGTCGATATGTTCAACAGGCTCGGTACGCTCGTGATGGGCACGGTCAGCGCGATCGTCACGTTCACGATCGTGTACTACTCGATCAGGCAGGTGCCGTGGCTGCTCAGCGGGTATAAGGCCAATGTACCCACCACGCAGCCGATCGGCGTACAGCTCCTGACAAACTACCTGCTCCCGTTCGAGCTCGCGTCCGTGCTCCTGGTCTTCGCAATGGTGGGCGCGGCGTACCTGATCAGGTCCGAGGTACGGCCCGGGAAGGAAAGGGCCGGCGGGAGCGAGAGGAAGGACGCATAAGATGACGATACTCCCCATAACACTGACGGACTACCTCATACTCTCCGGCGCGCTGTTCTCCATAGGCGTCTTCGGGGTCCTCACCAGAAAGAACGCCATCGCCGTGCTGATGGGCGTGGAGCTCATGCTGAATGCGGCGAACATAAACCTCGTGGCGTTCTCGAAGTTCACCGGCCCCGGGGTGGATGGCCAGGTCTTTGCGCTGTTCTCGATAGTGATTGCCGCGGCAGAGGTGGCCGTGGCGCTCGCCATCGTCATCTCGATCTACAGGGTGACGAGGACCATAGACCTGGACAAGGAAGATACGCTGAAGGGATAGGGCGGAGGACTCGATGTATCCTTTTATCGAACAGTATGTCTGGCTGGTCCCGCTCCTGCCCCTGCTCGGCGCCGCCGTCAACTTGCTCGCAGGGAGCAGGCTGCCCAGGCACGCCGTCAGCACGATCGCGGTCGGCTCGATCTC
This sequence comes from Deltaproteobacteria bacterium, assembly GCA_023381995.1. Taxonomy (GTDB): domain Bacteria; phylum JAMCPX01; class JAMCPX01; order JAMCPX01; family JAMCPX01; genus JAMCVD01. The sequence continues at coordinate 18,144 of JAMCVD010000057.1, read as the reverse complement.
GGCTTCATTCGTTTTGACCGTCATCGCGTACCTGCATATCGTGTCTCTGCCGGCCGACCACCGGCAGTTCATCGATACGGCGTACACGTGGATAGGGCTCGGCGGGTTCAAAGTCGGACTGTCGTTCCTCGTGGACCCGCTGTCCGTGGTCATGGGCATGATCGTGAGCGGCGTCAGCTCCGTCATCCACCTCTACTCGGTGGGCTACATGCACGACGACAGGAGATATTCGAGGTACTTCGGCTTTTTGAACCTGTTTGCGTTCGCAATGCTTCTGCTCGTGCTCTCGGACAGCATCCTCCTGATGTTCGTGGGATGGGAGGGCGTGGGACTCTGCTCCTATCTGCTGATCGGGTTCTGGTTCGAGAAGATCGAGAACGCGAGGGCCGGCATGAAGGCGTTCGTGGTCAACAGGATCGGCGATTTCGGCTTCATCGTGGGCTTTCTGCTCCTGTTCACGGCGATCGGAATCAGGACGGGGACATGGTCGCTCGATTTCGGGGCCATTCAGTCCGCCGTGGGCCTTGTTCCTACCGCGGTGTTGACGACGGTCGGGATCATGCTCTTTGTCGGTGCCACAGGAAAGTCCGCACAGATCCCCCTCTATGTGTGGCTGCCGGACGCGATGGCCGGCCCTACGCCCGTCAGCGCCCTCATACACGCGGCCACGATGGTCACCGCGGGCGTCTACATGGTCGCACGGATGAACTTCCTGTACGCCCTGGCGCCGGACGCACTCAGGGTGATCGCCATCGTGGGGGCGCTGACCGCGTTCTTTGCGGCGACGATCGGGCTTGTCCAGAACGACATAAAGAGGGTCCTCGCGTATTCCACGGTGAGCCAGCTCGGGTACATGTTCATCGGGGTGGGCGTCGGCGCGTTCAGCGCGGGCATCTTCCATCTGATGACGCACGCCTTTTTCAAGGCCCTGCTGTTTCTGGGATCGGGCAGCGTCATACACGCGATGTCCGGGGAGCAGGACATACGGAAGATGGGGGGGCTGTCGAAGAAACTGCCCATAACCACCGCGACCTTCGTCATAGCCAGTCTCGCGATCATGGGCGTCCCCGGGTTCGCGGGCTTTTTCAGCAAGGACGACATCCTCTACAACGCCTACACAAGCCCTTACGGAGGCACGTTCGTGTGGCTGCTCGGCGTATTGGCAGCGGTGCTTACCGGGTTCTATATGACGAGGCTCGTCGTGCTGACGTTCTACGGGAGCTCCAGGATGGACCCCCACACCGCGGAGCATGTTCACGAGTCCCCGAAGACCATGACGATACCGCTCATCGTGCTCGCCATACTGTCCGCGATCGGGGGCTATATCGGCATGCCGGAGGCATTCGGCGTCCGCAATGTGTTCGCCGGGTTCCTGGGGCCCGTGTTCGCGTCCGGCGTGAGGCTTCCCGAAGGCTCCGTACCGCTCGAGTGGGCGCTCATGGGCGTGTCCGTCCTTGCCGCCTTCTCCGGCATAGGCCTCGCCTACTATTTCTACGCGGTCGATACCGAGCTGCCTGCCGCGCTGGCGGAGAAGTATAATACCGCGTTTAGGCCGGCGTACACGGGCATGTACGTGGACGAGTTCTATTCAAAGTATATCGTGGGTGGTGTCATGGGGCTGAAAGATCTCCTGGCACTGTTCGATTCGCACATCATAGACGGTGCCGTGAACGGCACGGCACGGCTCGGCAGGAGGCTTTCCGACTTCGAAGGCGCGTTCGACAGGATCGTCGTCGACGGCGCTGTGAATGCAGTCGGAAACGGCATCGTATCGGCGGGCGGGGTGCTCAGGAGGCTCCAGACGGGCCTCGTGCAGAACTACCTCATCTTTGCGATCATAGGCATGGCCATATTGCTCTCGTTTGTTCTATTATAGGAGGAAGAAGAGATGTTGTCGAATTATCTTTTGAGCTGGATAGTATTCACGCCGATGATAGGGTTCGTGCTGGTCCTGCTTATGCCAAGGGACAGGGTATCGTGGATCAGGTGGACCGCGGCCGTGTTCACCTTCGTACCCATGGTCCTGTCTTTCTACATGTACGGTACGATGGACATGTCCTTTGCCGGCTTCCAGTTCGTGGAGAAATATTCATGGATAACGGCGTTCAATATACAGTACTATCTCGGCGTGGACGGTATAAGCGCTCCCATGGTCATCCTGACGGGCCTGCTGAGCTTCCTGTCCGTGTTTGCGTCGTGGAACATCGACAGGGCGCACAAGGCCTACTTCTCCCTGTATCTCCTGCTCGTTACCGCGATGTTCGGCGTGTTCCTCTCTCTGGACTTCTTTCTGTTCTATATATTCTGGGAGCTCATGCTCTTCCCCATGTACTTCCTCATCGGGATCTGGGGCGGTCCGCGGAGGGAGTACGCGGCCATAAAGTTCTTCCTGTACACGCTTGCGGGCAGCGTGCTCATGCTCGTCGTGATGCTGGCTTTCTATTTCAACAGTACGGACCCGGCCACCGGTAGGCACACCTTCGATATCGTCATGCTTATGGACCAGGCCAATCAGGGGCTGTTTATAAAGCAGTTTTGGATACGGCTTGCGATGTACGTGGCCCTGTTCATAGGTTTTGCCATCAAGGTGCCCGTATTCCCCTTCCATACATGGTTGCCGGACGCGCACGTGGAGGCCCCGACGGCCATCAGCGTCATCCTTGCGGGTGTGCTGCTGAAGATGGGCGCTTACGGTCTCATGAGGATAAGCTATCCGCTCCTCCCCGACATGGCCACCTATACGGCCGCCGGCCTCGCCGTCCTCGGACTCATAAACATCGTCTACGGCGCGCTCGTCGCGATGGCGCAGACGGACTTCAAGAAGATGATCGCCTATTCCTCGGTAAGCCATATGGGCTTCGTGATGCTCGGTCTGGCCTCTATGACCTTCATCGGCTTCAACGGAGCGCTGATGCAGATGTTCAACCACGGGATCATAACGGGGATGCTCTTCCTGCTCGTCGGCGTCATCTACGACAGGGCGCACCACAGGGACTTGAACGGGTTCGGTGGCATCGCCACGTACATGCCCGTGTACGCCGGCCTAACGAGTCTCGCCTTCATGGGCTCGCTCGGGCTGCCCGGGCTGAGCGGGTTCGTGGGCGAGGTGCTCGTGTTCCTCGGTACGTTCAAGGTCTACCCTGTCATCGTCATCATCTCCGCGACGGGGGTCATATTTACGGCAGGCTATTTCCTCTGGGCGTATCAGAGGGTCTTTCTGGGCCCCGCGAACGAGAAGTACAGGGGCATTGCGAGGATAAACGGCAGGGAGCTGTTCACACTCGTTCCCCTCGCACTGATCGCCATATTCTTCGGCGTCTATCCCGTGCCTTTCTTCAATCTCGTGGGTGCATCGCTTACGAAGTTGCTCATGATGGTGGGCCACTGATGGGCGGAGCTCGTGGGATAACGGGGCTGGTATGATGCAGACGGACTTGACCAGGTCGCTTCTCCTGATAGCGCCGGAGCTGATCGTTGCGCTGGCGGCGCTCGTCGCACTGACGGGCGCGATGCTGATGAAGCGGTCCAGGGGCAGGGAGGCTTTTTATATAGGTATAATGGGTATGCTGGGGGCGATCGCCGCCACGGTGATCCTGTATGAGCGACTCACGCTCAGCACGGCGTTCCATGGCATGATAGCGATAGACCCGTTCGGCCTCTTCTTCAGGCTCATTGCGTACGTGTCCATCCTGTACGTCCTGCTCATGACGATGTGCTCGAGGGAGATGAAGGACACGCAGGGGAAGTGGGAGCTGGTGGCCATCCTTTCCGGCTTCGGCATAGGGATGTCCATGATGGCGAGCTCGACGAACCTTCTGATGATCTACCTTTCGATGGAGCTGCTCAGCGTCATGTCATACCTGCTGGTGTCCTACCGAAGGGGTGCACGGCGCTCGAAGGAGGCGGGGCTGAAATACATCATATATGGCTCCATCGCGTCCGCGTTCATGCTGTACGGAATGTCCATGCTGTACGGTATTGCGCATTCCCTGGGCCTGAGCGCCATCCTTACGGCATTCATGGACCATAGCTATTCCCATATCACCGTCTACGTCGCTACGCTCTTTGTCCTTGCGGGCTTCGGGTTCAAGATAGTCATGGTGCCCATGCACATGTGGGCACCCGACGTCTATGAGGGCGCGCCCACGCCCATAACGACGCTCCTCGCGGTGGCTTCGAAGGCAGCGGGGTTCGCCGTGGTCCTGAGGTTCTTCTACACGGCCTACATCAGCGCCGTGAGCATGACGAATTACTATGTCAACGTGAGTCCGGTCAGGTGGCTGCTGCTCATCGCGGTCATTGCGGCGTTCACGATGACGATCGGCAATATCGTTGCGATACCCCAGAACAATATAAAGAGGATGCTCGCGTACTCGAGCATAGCGCACGCAGGGTACATGCTCATAGGCCTGTCCGTCATTTCGAAAGAGGCCGTCAGCGCGATACTGCTCTACCTCACGGTCTATTTCTTCATGAACCTCGGCGCATTCTTCATTGTCATGATCGTGGACAACAGCCTGTATTCCGAGGACATCGACCGCTACAGCGGACTGTCACGGATGTCTCCCGGGCTGTCCGCGGCAATGACCGTGTTCTTGTTCTCGCTGACCGGCATACCACCGTTTGCAGGGTTCATCGGCAAGGTTGTCGTGTTCATCGCCGCGATAGACAAGGGGCTCTACTGGCTCGTCATAGTGGCCGTGATCAATACGGTCGTATCGCTGTACTATTACGCACGGGTCATCAAGAAGATGTACCTCGAGACGCCCCCGGAAGGCGTACGGCCGATCAAGGTCGGGGTACTGCCCGCGCTGATCATCATAAGCCTGCTTGTCCCGACGATCCTCTTCGGCATATGGTGGGCGCCCCTCCAGAGCTTTGCCCATTTCTCGAGCTTCATGTATTGAGGTCGACTTCTGTCTCCCCTCTGTCAAGAGAGGTGCATCGGTGTAAAGAAACTGGATTAAAATGTAGGGGCGACCCGTTGGGTCGCCATTTTCGCTTGAGTATTTTATAAAATGGGAATATAAACAACCACAGTTAACCCGCCATCGAATGCAGACCTTGCAGAGGAATTGGTGTATGGAGCTTAGGGAAATTGAAATTCCAAAAGAAGATTCTGTACGGTATAGTTCATGGCACACAAGGTAAAGGCCGATAAAAAACAGAACGGCAACGGGGCTACTCTCGGGTTTGAAGAAAAACTGTGGCAGGCTGCGGACAAGCTGCGTAACAACATGGATGCTGCCGAATACAAACATGTTGTTCTTGGCCTTATCTTTCTGAAATACATATCAGATGCCTTCGAGGAACATCACGCGAAACTTAATAAAGACAAAAAGAGCGGGGCAGACCCGGAAGACCGCGATGAGTACATTGCCGCGAACATCTTCTGGGTACCAAAGAAAGCCCGCTGGTCATACCTTCAAGCCAATGCAAAACAACCAAGTATAGGCAAACTTATTGATGACGCAATGTTTGCTATCGAGAGCGACAACAAGGTCCTGAAAGGCGTTCTGCCGAAGACCTATGCACGTCAGGAACTCGACAAACAGCGGCTCGGCGAACTGATAGACCTTATAGGTACCATAGGCATGGGCGACAAAGAGAACCGGTCAAAAGACATTCTCGGCAGAGTTTATGAATATTTTCTTTCCGAGTTTGCCAGTGCAGAAGGAAAAAAGGGCGGCCAGTTCTATACACCGCGATGTGTAGTCCAGACGCTTGTTGAGATGCTTGCACCGTACAAAGGACGCGTATACGACCCGTGCTGTGGTTCAGGTGGTATGTTTGTCCAGAGCGAGAAGTTTATCGAGAAGCACGGCGGCAAGGTCGGAGATATCAGTATTTATGGGCAGGAATCTAATCCAACAACATGGCGGCTTGCGAAAATGAATCTTGCTATCCGCGGCATTGACGCAAACCTCGGTCAGGAGAACGCAGACAGCTTTCATCACGACCTCCATCCTGATCTAAAGGCCGATTATATACTTGCCAATCCGCCGTTTAACTCAAGCGACTGGGGCGGCGAGCGCCTGCGCGAAGACAAGCGCTGGAAGTTCGGTATCCCGCCAAGTGGTAATGCAAACTTCGCATGGGTGCAGCACTTTATCCACCACTTAAATCCGACTGGCATTACGGGATTTGTACTTGCCAATGGAAGCATGTCCTCAAATCAATCGGGGGAAGGGGAGATACGGAAAAATATTATTGAAGCAGATTTGGTAGACTGCATGGTTGCTCTGCCTGGTCAGCTTTTTTACTCTACACAAATACCGGTATGCTTGTGGTTTATAGCACGTGATAAGAAAAATAACCGCTTCCGTGATAGACGTGAGCATGTACTCTTTATCGATGCCCGCAAACTCGGCACAATGATTGATCGTGTGCATAGAGAATTGACGGACGAGGACATCCATAAAATTGCCGATACCTATCACGCATGGCGAGGAGATCTTAAACAAAAATATCAGGACATCCCCGGCTTCTGTAAATCAGCTACGCTCGACGACATCCGTTCCCACGGCCACATCCTCACCCCGGGTCGCTACGTCGGCGCGGAAGAAGTCGAGAACGACGGCGAACCATTCGATGAGAAGATGAAACGACTTACTGCACAGCTCGAAGAACAATTTGCCGAAAGCTCAAAACTTGAAGAGCAAATTCGCAACAATCTGAAAGGGCTGGGATATGGGCGGTAAAATGTTGTGATATAAGTTGTTATTGCTTTAAACGTTCCTTTAATAAGGAATTGCTTATTAAAAGATAATGAATTATAATTTAATAACAAAAATGGATGAACAAAAGTCTTTAAAAGTTACAAGAGCTGGCCGTTGGGTGAAACAACCGATAGAACCGGAGCCTTTCGATTGTTTTATTCCAGCTCCTCTTCCACCTAATCCCAATATTCGATATGATGGTGTAATACAGAATCTTGTAGAGAAAGCAAACCGAGCCATTGGTCACCTTGATGGAATATCTATGCTACTTCCAGACCCCGACCTTTTTATTTATATGTATGTTCGAAAAGAAGCGGTTTTGTCATCCCAGATTGAAGGAACGCAATCCTCCCTCTCTGACCTGCTCCTTTTTGAGCATAAGGCAGCGCCCGGGGTCCCGATAGAGGCGGTCAAAGAAGTTTCAAATTACGTTTCAGCAATGACATACGGGCTGGATCGCATTAATGAGGGATTTCCTTTGAGCCTACGGCTTATAAAAGAGATTCACTTTAACCTTGTAAAAGATACGCGAGGAGGAGAGAAAGAACCGGGAGAATTTCGCCGCTCTCAGAATTGGATTGGTGGAACCAGACCCGGGAACGCAATATATGTGCCACCACCGCCTCATGAAGTCTTGCCTGCTATGGGTGCATTGGAGAAATTCCTTCATGGAGATCCGGTTCAGACACCTACCCTTATTAAGGCTGGTCTTGCTCATGCGCAATTCGAATCTATCCATCCCTTTCTCGACGGAAACGGCCGTGTAGGCCGTCTTTTGATCACATTTATTTTATGTGCCGAAAAAGCCTTAACCAGACCCCTTCTTTATCTCAGTCTCTATTTTAAACAAAGACGGACTGAATACTATGATTTTCTTCATCGCGTTCGTGTACACGGAGATTGGGAAGGCTGGCTTATTTTTTATCTCACGGCAGTAGAGGAAGTATCCAATCAGGCAAGCGCCACAGCAAAAAAAATCGTCACAATGTTTGACGAACATCGTCAGAAAATACAAAAGTTGGGTAGAGCCGCAGCATCTGCCTTACAGGTCTACGATCTTTTGAAAACCGGGGGTATCTTATCTCTTACGCAAGCTCAAGAAAAGCTTCGAGTGACGTACCCCACGGTGAATAAAGCAGTAATAAATCTTGAAAGGTTGGGCATTGTACAGGAATTTACCGGCAAGGAAAGAAACCGCATGTTCTCGTACGACCCCTATTTAAAAATTCTGACAGAAGGCACAGAATTGCATACATAAAAGGATTGGGTTATGAGAAGTAAACACAACAATTCATTGAAAATTCTTGCACAACCTGTACGAGAATTTGGCAAAACAAGTACCCCAATCGGCGTGAGCGAACACCATCTCACCTACACCATCCCCGCCGCCCTCCAAAACAGCCTCCCCAGCATCAAAGAACTGGAAAAGGAGCTGGGATATGGCGGGTGAGTGGAAAGAAAAGTCTCTTTTTTCACTAATAGATATAAAACATGGCTACGCTTTTTCAGGAGAAAGCATCCACGAAGAACCCATAGGAGATATTCTTCTCACCCCTGGTAATTTTGCGATCGGTGGTGGATTCAAAGGTAATAAGTTTAAATATTTTGTCGGAAATGTGCCTGAAGAATTCGTGCTCAAGGAAGGTGATTTACTCATAACGATGACAGACTTGAGTAAACAAACTGATACACTTGGTTATCCTGCTTTTGTTCCAAAATCACACAGTGCACGTTTTCTTCACAACCAGCGGCTTGGCAAAGTTATTATTCGATCAGATGCTGAACTCGACAAGAGCTTCCTATTTTATTTGCTTCGAACAGCAAAATATCGCAATGAGATTCTCGCAAGTGCGACAGGCACAACGGTTAAACATACCTCACCTAATCGCATTCTGGCTTATAAAACAAAGTTTCCACTTGTTGACGAGCAGCGTGCCATTGCGCACATCCTCGGCACGCTGGATGACAAAATCGAACTCAACAGAAAAATGAATGAGACGCTTGAGGCGATGGCAAGGGCAATATTCAAATCATGGTTCATTGATTTCGATCCGGTCCACGCCAAAGCCGAAGGCCGTGATCCCAAACTCCCGAAAGAAATCGCCGACCTCTTTCCCGATAGCTTTCAAGATTCCGAACTCGGCAAAATTCCGAAGGGGTGGCGGGTCGTCCTAATGCCAGAAACTATAGATATCAATCCGATTCGTTCATTACAGAAAGGTACCAATGCTCCATATTTAGATATGGCTAATGTTCAGAATAACTCAGCTCGTGTTAATAAGGTCATTAAAAGACCTTTTGGATCGGGTATTAAGTTTATGAATGGTGACACACTTCTGGCTCGTATAACCCCATGCCTTGAAAATGGCAAAACTGCTTTTGTGGATTTTTTGGAACATGATCAAGTCGGATGTGGTTCTACAGAATTTATTGTTCTTAGACCTAAAGCTCCATTACCACCTTTTTTTGGTTACTTTTTAGCCAGAGACCCAGAATTTCGTGCATTTGCTATTACCAATATGTCAGGAACTTCAGGAAGGCAAAGAGTCCCTTCGAATTGTTTTGCCAACTATAAGCTTGTTATCCCGGGAGAAAGGATAAGTGTAGCCTTCGGCCAACGTGTAGGTGCATTTATGCAGCAACTCAAGTTTAACGACGAACAATCCAGTGTTCTCGCCGCCACTCGTGACACGCTTTTGCCGAAGCTGTTGGCGGAAGAGATAAGGGTAAAAGATGCAGAGAAGTTTGTGGAGAATAAGGCATGTTTGATCGTAACAGGTTCTTGCGCTTTCTCAGGCATTTTATCGTATTTGAGGAAGAAAACGGCGGATTGACGAAAAAACTGGCAGGCTATCATCAATTTCATGCTGTTAATGTTGCAGTACTGGAAACAATCAGGGCTTCTTATGAAAGCAGTATACCTTTGCATATCCTTGAAGGCAAAGAAGGAGAGTTGGGTATCTATGAAACAAAGGCAAGCCACGGTGTTCAGGGTGACCATAAAATAGGGGTTGTTTGGCATACCCAAGGATCAGGGAAAAGCCTGACCATGGCGTTTTATGCGGGCCGGATTGTCCTTGAGACCGAAATGAATAATCCAACACTTGTCGTCATTACAGACAGAAATGACCTTGATGATCAGCTCTTTGGTACATTCTCCAGATGTCATGAACTCCTGCGGCAGAAGCCTGTGCAAGTGGAGAGCCGTTCACGGTTACGTGAGCTGTTACAAGTTGCTTCAGGCGGTATTGTCTTTACGACCATTCAAAAGTTTTTGCCGGAACAAAAAGACGACAGCTTTCCCATGCTTTCAGACAGGCACAATATTGTGGTTATTGCGGATGAGGCGCATAGAAGCCAGTATGATTTTATCGACGGGTTTGCGCGGCACATGCGGGATGCCTTGCCGAACGCCTCTTTTGTCGGATTTACAGGAACACCGATAGAACTTACCGACAAAAATACACGCAACGTTTTTGGCGATTACATAAGTGTTTACGACATTCAGCGGGCTGTACAGGACGGTGCAACCGTGCCGATCTATTATGAAAGCAGACTCGCCTTGCTTGAATTGAAAGAATCAGAAAAGCCACGCCTTGATAAGGAATTCGAGGAAATCACGGAGCAGGAAGAAGAAGCATACAAAGAAAAACTCAAAACAAAGTGGGCACAGCTTGAGTCTGTGGTTGGAACGGACAAGCGTATCAATCTAATAGCACGGGACATCGTAAACCACTTTGAGAATCGTCTTGAGGCTCTGGACGGGAAGGGCATGATTGTGTGTATGAGCCGCAGGATCTGCGTTGAGCTTTACAATGCCATCATAAAGCTTCGGCCTGGATGGCACAACGATGAAGATGATAAGGGATTCTTAAAGGTTGTAATGACAGGCTCTGCATCCGATCCGCTTGATTGGCAGCAGCATATAAGGTCCAAACCAAGGCGTGAAGCAATGGCCAATAGCTTCAAGAAGGTAGATCATCCTTTCAAGTTAGCCATTGTACGGGATATGTGGCTAACAGGGTTTGATGCCCCGAGTATGCACACAATGTATGTGGACAAACCCATGCGTGGTCACAGCCTGATGCAGGCCATTGCAAGGGTCAATAGGGTGTTCAGGGATAAGCCCGGAGGGCTGGTCGTAGATTATCTCGGACTTGCAGATTTCCTGCGCAGGGCACTCGCAAATTATACAGAGAGCGGAGGTACAGGAAGAACAGCTATTAATCAAGAAGAGGCGGTTGCCGTGATGCTGGAAAAATATGAAGTGTGCTGTGATTTGTTCCACGGGTTTGATTGGTCGCTCTGGACGACGGGTTCTCCTGCTGAGCGTATCCGGCTGTTACCTATGGCGCAGGAGCATATCCTAAAACAGGAAGACGGAAAAACCAGACTATTAAAAGCAGTAACAGAACTTTCTCAGGCTTTTGCCTTGTCTGTGCCGCATAATAAGGCAATAGCGATCAGGGACGATGTGGCTTTCTTTCAGGCAGTCAGATCCTCGCTGAGCAAGTTAGGTGCACCAAGTCCAAAGGCAGAGGAAACGCTGGAACATGCCATCAGACAGCTTGTTTCCAGAGCTATAGCATCGGATCAAGTCGTTGATATATTTGCAGCGGTAGGAATCAAAAGACCGGACATTTCAATTCTATCCGATGACTTTTTGGCAGAGGTGCGGGGCATGCCTCAGAAAAACCTTGCCGTCGAACTCCTCCGTAAACTTCTGAATGACGAGATCAAGGCACGGGCGCTGAAGAACCTCGTACAGTCCCGCTCATTTGCAGAGATGCTTGAACGCTCCATACGTGCGTACCGGAACAGGGCTATTGAAAGTGCTCAAGTAATTGAAGAGATGATTTCCCTTGCGAAAGAAATGAGAAAGGCAAACCTCAGAGGTGAGGAACTCAATCTTTCTGATGATGAAGTCGCATTCTACGACGCTCTGGAAACAAATGATAGCGCGGTAAAAGTCCTTGGTGACGAGACACTGAGAACCATCGCACAGGAGCTTGTTAAAGCGGTGCATAACAGCATTACCATCGATTGGACGGTAAAGGAAAGCGTGAAAACCAAAATCAGGGTCATGGTCAAGCGGATCTTGAGAAAATATCATTACCCACCTGACAAACAAGAAAAGGCAACTAAAACAGTTTTGGAGCAGGCTGAACTACTGTGTGCGGACTGGGCAGCATGAAGCAGAAATGCGAAATGGAGGGTTAAGAGCGCGTTCAGGTCTGATTTTGTTTTACACTTCGTCCTTCTTATGCAAGGAATAGGCATTGTGACGAAGGAGCGGGAATGGGCGAGCAGAGGGTTGTAATCAGGGCTGACAGGCTGTTCAAGAGCTACGGCGACAACGTCGCGGTCAATAGGATCGGTTTCCAGGTAAGGAGCGGCGAGGTGTTCGGCATCGTTGGCCCGAACGGCGCCGGCAAGACGACGATCGTGAACATGATAACGGGCAAGTGCACGATCGGCGCCGGGGACCTGTCCGTCTTCGACAGGGACGTCAAGGGCCACGACCGCGAGATAAGGAGGATTATGGGCGTCGTGTCGCAGGACGACAGCCTCGATCCGGACCTCAGCGTGTACGAGAACCTCGTGATCTATTCGAGCTATTTCGGTACCGTGTCCAGGTCGAAGATCGACGAGCTCCTGACGTTCTTCGAGCTCAAGGAGTACGTGGACTATAATGTGATGAGCCTGTCCGGCGGCATGCGCAGGAGGCTCTCCCTCGCCAGGGGGCTCGTGAACGATCCGCTGCTGCTCGTCCTCGACGAGCCGACGACAGGGCTCGATCCGCAGGCGCGGCTCCACACGTGGGACAAGCTCCTCCAGATAAAGGAGCAGGGCATCACGATCCTCATCACGACCCACTACATGGAAGAGGTCACGAGGCTGTGCGACAGGGTCATGATCATGCATGACGGCACTATAATAGCCGTGGACACGCCTGCCAGCATCATCGCCTCGCATTATCCCACGGACGTCATAGAGCTGAAGATAAACAACGGACAAGAGTTCACTACTATGCTCGCTGCGCTGGGCGATTTCAAGTTTACCTATGAGCTCACCAGCAAGTTCGGGCTGATCATACCCTCGAAGTTCGAGGACGTGCGTGCCATACAGAAGAGGCTCATAGAGCTTTACCCCAACGCGTACCCGGTACGGCGGGTACCGAACCTCGAGGACGCCTTCCTTGCGATAACGGGCGTATCGCTGCAGGAGGGCGAGTGATGCAGGGACGAAGGGATGAGCAGGCCCCCTCTGGTCAGGCGGTACTCCCGTCCATGCGCGCTTCTCCGGCGGAGAGCCTCTTCCTGAGCAGGTTGTAAAAATACTCCGGGACCACCCTGATGTTCACGATGTTGAGCATGCTTTTCAGCTTCCGGGGCCTGAGATAGAAGCGCAGGTACGCCTTGAGCTGCAGTGCCTCGAGCTGCTTCCTCGGCACCTGCCCCAGCTCCGCTGAGCCGCCCATCTGCCATCCGTACGTCTCCCAGTCGTCGGTCAGGAAGCGGAGCCCTCCCTCGCCCTTCCCGGCCATCGAGTACACCTCGGTCCCGGGGTACGGTACGGTTATAAAGAAGTTGGCGTAGTCCGGGTCGAGCCTGACGGCGAACCGTATCGTGTGGCCTATCGTGTCCCTCGTTTCGTACGGGAGGCCGAGGATGAAGAAGGTGTCCACCGTCATCCCGGCCTGCTTCGCCCATCGTACGGCGTTCACTGCATCGTCGAGCCTGGTGCCTTTTTTCATGCGGTCGAGTATGTCCTGGTTGCCGGACTCGATGCCGTAGGCGATCAGGAAGCACCCGGCCCGTCTCATCTTTTTCAGCAGGTCCGGGTCCACCCGGTCGACCCTCGTCTGGCACAGCCACTCTATCCTCTTCGACAGCCCGGACTGTACCATAGCGTCGCACAGCTCGTGGGTACGCCTGATATTGATGGTGAATGTCTCGTCCATGAACACGAACCTTTTTGCGTTGAACCTGTCGACCATCTCCTGCATCTCGCCTATGACGCTGGGCACCGAGCGCTGTCGTACCCTGGTGCCGGTGACGCGTGCGCACGTGGTGCACTTGCTGACACAGCCCCTGCTCGTGGATATGGGTAGCTCGAGGAACCCCTTTTTGAACGAGTAGTGCGGGTGGTACATGTCCAGCTTGAACAGCTCCCACGAGGGGAAGGGCAGGGTATCGAGGTCCATGATGGGTACGGCCTGCGGGTTGACCCGTATGTGACCGCTGTCCCTGTAGGCTATTCCCTTTACCTCCCCGAGGTCCCGTCTGTCCGCAACCGCACTCAGGAGTTCGAGGAACGGGGCCTCGCCCTCTCCATGCACGAGCAGGTCGAAGGAGGGGAACTCCCTCAGGGTCTGCTCCGGCAGTGCGGTGGCGTGGTACCCGCCGATGACCGTCAGGGTGTCCCTGCTCAGTGCCTTTGATATCCTTGCGGTCTCGTGTGCGCTCTTTATGAGGAAGGTGGGCGCCGTTATCCCGACGACGTCCGGGCCCTCCGCAGCGATCCGTGCCGTGAGTTCGCGTACCGATAGCTGCTCGGCCTGTGCGTCGAGGATGGAGACGTCGATGCCGTGGCGCTTTATGTAAGATGCGATGTATGCCAGTCCGTGGTGCGGCTCATGCACGTAGGAGACCCTCTCTGTGATGGCGGATATCTTCGGCGGATTGATCAATAGTACTTTCATACGGGTGGCTCTACCATAGCAGATCCCGGTCCGCCTTGCAACAAGCAGTTTGTTTGACCTTATGATGCGTGTGATGGTAGAAGGAACATCTATGAATGTGGACAAAAAAGACGACGGTCGGGTGCCGGCTACATCCGGTGCGGGCAGCGGGTCAGGGCACTCCCCCGTATTGTATCTCGTACTGCTGCTCATGGTACTGGTCGGCATCAGGCTCGTGTTCATCTTCACCCTGAACCTGAGCGACGACGAGGCGTACTATTGGCAGTACGCGCGCCACCTCTCCCTCAGCTACTACGAGCACCCTCCGCTCGTGGCGTGGTCGAACTATCTCATGATGAGGCTGCTCGGCAGTACCGCCTACGCCGTGAGGATGTCTGCGCTGCTCTATTCCATAGGGGACTCGATACTCGTGTGGCTGATCGCGGCCAGGATACTCCACGACAGGATGAAGGCGTTCCTCTCCGTGCTCGCCCTGAACGTCATCCCCGCCTATGCGATAGGCGGCCTGATGATGCTCCCGGATGCTCCCCTTGGCTTCTTCTGGCTGCTGACCGTGTATTTCCTCATGAAGGTGTTCATGGACGATAGGGGCCGGTACTGGTACGCGGCCGGCGTGGCCCTCGGGCTCGACATGCTGAGCAAGTACCACTCAATCTTCGTACCCATCTCTGCCTTGTTTTTTATGATCGTTTCAAAAGAGGACAGAAAATGGTTCAAAGATGTAAGACCTTATGTGGCGACAGTCATCGCGCTGACGATCTTTTCGCCCGTTATCGTATGGAACGTCAGACACCGCTTCGAGTCGCTCGGGTTCGAGCTCGTATCGCGCAACCCGAATTTCCATATCAGCCTGAACAAGTTTTTTACGTTCCTCGGGTCCCAGCTCGGCCTTGTCTCCCCGCTCGTGTTCTTTCTCGTCGTGTACGCGGTATACTACGGGTTCAGGACATACTGGAAGGGCCTGCCGGAGGAAGACGGTGCCCCGGCGTCCCGGAAAGGCTACCTGTTCCTCTCGGCCTTTGCCGCTCCCATCGTCCTGTTCTTCTTCGCGACGGGCTTTATCGTCGATTCCAAGCCGAACTGGGCGTTGATGGGGTACATACCCGGCGTGATATTGTCGGTACAGCTCTCGTACGGTATGTACGGGAAAGGTTGGTTCAGGAAGTACCTCTGGGCCGGGTGGTCGCTTGCGCTGCTGTTCACCCTACTGATCCACGTCCAGCTCTACTACCCGTTGATCCCCATGAGGCCCGCCGATGCCGACCTGACGAACGACCTCTACGGATGGCACACGGCGGGGAGGGCGGTCATGGACGCCTATCGCGGGCTTGCGAAGGAAGGACCGACGTTCCTGTTCACGCACAAGTACCAGCTCTCGAGCCAGCTCGCGTTCAATGCCCCGGGGCAGCCGCAGGTCTACACGTCGAACAGTACCGGAGACTCTTACCACGACTGGGGACTGAACGTGACGCCGGCATTGCGGGGGTGGAACGCCGTCTATGTGAACGACAACAGCTTCAGGATCGACCCGTACCGGCACTTCAGGTGCAGGGAATGGGAAGAGCTCCCGCGGATCAGGATATACAGGCACGGACGGTATGCGAGGACATTCTATATTTATACGTGCCGCGGCTTCGAAGGGATTATCGGGCCGTGAAGACGCTCGTCATCATACCGACGTACAACGAGTCGGAGAACATAGAGAAGCTCGTGCAGGAGGTCTTTGTCAGCCTCCCCCGGACCGAGATACTCGTCATCGACGACAACTCCCCGGACGGCACGGGCAGGATAGCGGACCGGCTTGCGGTTGGACACCCGGGCCTCCGCGTCCTCCATAGGCCCGGAAAGATGGGCATGGGCAATGCCTATAACCAGGGCTTCAAGTATGCCATGGAGCACGGGTACGACGTTGTCTTCGAGATGGACGCGGATTTCTCCCACAGGCCGTCCGACCTCCCGCGCCTGCTCGAGGCACTGAAGGAGAACGGGCTTGTGATCGGCTCCAGGTATATCGACGGCGGCGGTACCGTGAACTGGGGCCTTGCCAGAAAGCTCATAAGCAGGTCCGGCAATCTCTATGCGAGGACGGTGCTCGGAATGGAAGTGAAGGACATCACCGCAGGGTTCAGGTGCTACAGCGTTCGGGCCCTGAGAAGGGTGGACCTCGATCTGGTAAAGTCAGACGGCTACGGGTTTCAGGTGGAGATGACCTACAGGATAAAGCAGGCCGGGTACGGCATACAAGAGGTGCCGATCATCTTCGAGGACAGGAGGGCCGGACGGTCAAAGATGTCGAAGCACATCATCATAGAGGCATTCATACGGGTGCTGATGATGAGGTTGATATGATGACTGTTATGGTCTATAGTATGGCCGGGGTTTCCCTATGGATCTACTGAAGAACATAAAGGTCCTGGACCTGACGCGGCTCCTGCCCGGTCCCCTGCTTACCCTGTTCCTTGCCGACCTCGGGGCCGAGGTAATAAAGATAGAGGACACGGAGCAGGGCGACTATCTCAGGTGGATGTCGTTGTCGGGAAGCGGGCAGAACACCCTGTTCGGTGCACTGAACAGGGACAAGAAGGGCATGAGGCTCAACCTCAAGCTCCCGGAGGGCATCGAGGTTTTTCGGGAGCTTTCGAGGCACGCGGACGTCATCGTCGAGGGCTTCAGGCCGGGTGTTATGGACAGGCTCGGTGTGGGCTATCCGGCGATCAGCGCAGTCAACCCGGCGATAGTATACTGCTCCATATCCGGCTACGGCAGGGACGGTCCCTATTCGGCGTGTGCGGGACACGACCTTAACTACATAGGCGTTGCGGGCGCTCTCGGCGTAACGGGTGGCAGCGGGAGGCCCGTGATACCGGGCGTGCAGATCGGCGATATCGCAGGGGGCTCTCTTACCTCGTTCGGCGCGATCATGCTCGGCCTGTACAATAAAGAGAAGACGGGCAGGGGCATATACCTCGACATATCGATGACGGACAGCCTGCTCAGCTTCATGACCCCCTACCTGCCCTACCTGAAGACGGGCCTGAAGAGGGGCGAGATGGAGCTTACCGGGAGCATACCGTGCTACAACGTCTACAGGACCAAGGACGACAGGTTCGTGACACTCGCGGCGCTCGAGCCGAAGTTCTGGAGCAGGTTTTTGACGATGATAGACAGGACGGACCTTATGGAGGAGCAGCTTGCAAAGGGCAGGGATTCGGAAAGGGTGTACAATGAGCTCCAGCGGGTCTTCCGATCGAAGACGAGGGCAGAATGGCTCGAGTTCTTTCGGAACGAGGACGTCTGCCTTGCGCCTGTCAACGAGATTGACGATGTCCTGGACGACCCGCACATCGAGTACAGGGGCATGTTCGGGCATGCCGGGACCTGCGGCGACGGCCCGCTGACCATCATGAACCCTTTTTACAGGGACAGGCAGGACAGGTCCCTTGCAAGGGCCCCTGAGGCGGGCGAGCATACTGTCGAGGTCTTGAGGCAGGCCGGGTATTCCGAGCAGCGGATAGAGCAGCTCAAAAAGAATGGTGTGATATAGATACCGGGAGGTGCTATGAGAAAAGGGAGCTTTGAAAGAAAGACAAAGGAGACGGACATAGGCGTCGAGGTCGACCTCGACGGGCTCGCGGCCGAGGAGGTCCTCGATCTTCACGTCGCGCAGGCTGATCGCCGGCGCCTTGCCGCCGAGGATCTCGGGCCGGCCGGGAACGATCA
>JAMCVD010000118.1 GCA_023381995.1 Deltaproteobacteria bacterium | reverse complement strand
GAGACACAATAACAACCTTATATCCCTCTTCTTGTCGGTGGGGTTCAGGTCCGGGTGGTACTTCCTTGCCAGTGTCTTGTATGCCTTTTTTATCTCTTCCTGCGTGGCACCCTTGCCTACGCCGAGTATTTTATAGTAGTCCTTGTATTCCACGCCTCACCTCGTTATCGGTAAAGATAATCTATGTTTGAAACAGTATCAAGCAGATGCCGTGTTTTCCGCTGCTGCGGATATGCGGGAATCGAGCCACTCTCGTATGAGCGGGTAGACCTCTCCGGGTGCGTCCTTGCCGAATACCATGTCTATGTGTCCGTAGTCCGCGGAAAAGCCGTTCTCCGCGGAGAGCTCCACATAAGCCTTATCCGGCGACCGGACCTTCTCGTATGCGTAGACGGTGGCCTCCACCGGGGACAGCCTGTCTGCTTTCCCGGACAGGATAAGCAGCGGGTTCGTGATCTTGCCGAGGTTTTCCGTTATTCCGAAGCCGTCCGAAAGCCCGATGCCGTGCTTGCCGATCCACTCGCCGAACTGGGCGAGCAGCCGCGTGGATATCGGGGTAACGGCGTTGTACTGGGCAATCCGTATGACCCGCGTGTCCACGTTGAGTATGTTCATCTGGCTCTTTATGAATGACGTATTCAATACGCCCGTGAGCGGGGCGAAGAACCGAGCGAACAGGTTGGCGTGTATCCTCGATGTAAGTCTGAGGAGCGGCCTCAGCTTCAGCAGCCTCGAAAGGTCTTTCGCGGAGCTCATGAACCGGACCGGCGAGCCCATGGTGACGCCCGCCTTTATGAACCTGTCTCCGCCGGTGAGCAGGTACGAGTACAGCAGCATGCCTCCCATGGAGTGGCCTATCCAGCAGAGGTCCCGCTCCTTCGTTGTGCTCAGGACATAATCGACCGCGGTAGGGACGTCTTTCTTCACAAAGTCGTCGAAGTCGAAGTCCCAGTCGTCGTACTCTATGATGCCCTTGACGTCGGCCCCCCTCAGGTTCAATATCCAGCTATCATAGCCGCCGCCTGCCATGTATTGCGCGAGCGAGTAGCCCTCCGTGAGATCGAAATTGTGCATGTTCGCGCCGAGCCCGTGGCAGAAGAGGACAGGCCTGGAATGAGGGTCCCGCCCCCTTGGCGTGTATCTGAAAAGCGCTATCTTCACACCGTCCCGGGTGTCTATAAAGTGGATCTCGTCCGGTCTGTCGCGCAGGGCGTACATCCTCGAGACGATCCGCGTATAGACGACGCCGGCCAGAGCAACGACGGCTATAATCCCGATAGAGAGCATACAGTTATATGGAGCACAGTTTCGGGCGGAATACAATAATTACTGGTCGGGGCGAGCCGATTCGAACGGCCGACCTCTTGCTCCCAAGGCAAGCGCTCTAAGCCAGGCTGAGCTACGCCCCGCTGGAAACAGCGTACCATACTCTGTTTTATATATCCACCCCAGTGTGGAGGGCGACCCGCAGGACCGCCCCGGCGAATGTCGGGGGTGCTATTCGATAGGCAGTAGCTCTACGGGTACGCCCGCAAGCCTCTTGAACCTGTCTGCTGCCTCTTTGCCCGCTACGTCCTGCAGCTTGCCCCAGTGCATCGGAACGGCGAGCCTCGGTTTTACTGCGGCAACGATCCTGATGGCATCATCGACATCCGAGGTATACTTGCCGCCCACGGGTACCAGTAGCACATCGGCCTTCAGGGCCTTCATCTCCTCGATGAATTCCGTGTCGCCCGTATGATAGATGCTCTCTCCGTTCATGGTCACGATGTAGCCGACGTTGCCGGCGGCCTTCGGATGAAACGGCTTCGACGGGTTATACGCGTACACTGCCGCAATCCGGACGTCACCGATGACAATCCTGTCTCCAGGCCTCACCACCCTTACGTCGCTGCTGAGGTGCTTTTTTACGGCATCGGTGGCCACGACGACCGTGTCCTTTTTCGATATCTTCCTTATATCGGGCACGGACAGGTGATCGAAGTGATCGTGGGTAACGAGTATGATGTCCGCTTTCGGCTCCGACTTCTTGATCTCCCATGGATCGATATAGATCACCGTGCCGTCCGATATCCTGAAGCTCGCATGTCCCAGCCAGGCAACTTTATTCTTCATATCAACCTCCTTTCGTGCAAGCCGTGCTCGGGGGCTTACGGCCCCTCGCGGTGTCATCCCTCCCCTGTACGGTCGGCGATGGAAAACTGCCTGGGGCCGGGATCGAACCGGCATGGAGTTTGAGCCCCGAGGGATTTTAAGTCCCTTGCGTCTACCAGTTCCGCCACCCAGGCATATTTATATTTCAAATACTTAGCTGCCGCCATTACTTCCGTCAACCACGTACAGGTCAACACCTGCCTGAACCAGAAAGCTCGCCGCTGAGTGACGGAGCGTGTGGGAAACAACATCCATTAGCCCCGCCTTTTGACAAGCTCGCTTAAAATGGTCTTGGAGCTTTGTACCCTTAATCATTGAACCATCGGCGTTAGTAAATACACAGGGACTTTTAATGTGTCTTACCTTGCTAAGTTCCATGAACAGATTTTTTACAGTGTCGTTCATTGGTAAACCAAGTCTTTTACCGTTCTTTATCTGATCTAATACAATCACAATCACGCCTCTTGTCAAGTCGAAAAAAAGAAAAGAAGGGTCAGCCCTTGACATTTGACATTGAAGTTTATATTATCTGAAGCTCTTGGCAGTAAGGTATGGGTAGCGTAAAAAGCACCCGGTAAGTTATACTTCCTTCTTCCTTCGGTTCAACGACAAATTAAACGCAAGGGAGAAACCACCGAATGCAATTCTATCACACCGCTATTAGGAATAACGGGGTTTCAGATTGTAGACATTAAACAGACAGAGGGAAAGGGATATAAGGTTGTTATTGTGTCTCTGGAACACACAATGGACAGATACACGTGTGGCTGTTGTGGTAAAGAAGTTAGGTTCCTCTCCCCTTTGTGATCATGAAGAAAGAGTTTTCTCCTCTGCTCGTAAAACAAAGCTCTTTTCGGTAAAGGGGGGTACGACCCATAACGTCTCCATAGCGAGAGAGAAGCAGTCCACGCAGAGTACCACGGAAGCATTGCAGGCAGTCCGGATGTGTTTCCCTTCGCAGTGTCGAACACTCTTTCTTTTTGTTCTATCAGTCCCATGATCACTTTTGGATAAGAGCCAGAAGTTAATGCAGGTGTCGTTTCTCACAGTAATCTCAGTAGAAAGTATTCGGATTTCTCACAAAGTTCTGTATAAAGGGGAAAGGTTTATCAGAATAGATTGGTACATTTTTTACTGTCGTTTGACAGGGGACCTAAATAGCCCATAATCTGCAATGGATTTTTTGAGTACTCCGAAAGGTTGAAGCCAACGCTGAACGAAGTTCATCCCGAGCAACGAAATAGCGGTTGTGTGTGCCGTACAAACACGTATAATGCCACACTGAGGGCGACCAGACCTTACAGTGCTATGAATGCGTCCGCGAGGGGTTTTATGGAGGCGTCTTTCGTCAGCATCAGCACCTGCGTCTCTTTCGAGAAGGACTTTATGACAGTGTAAACGGCCTGCCTGTTCGCTTCATCAAGGACCGCGAACGGCTCGTCCAGAACAACGGGCCATGGCCATTTCTCGACAGCGAGCCCGAGGATGGACAGCGCTATGGAAAACGCACATTTTTCTTTCATCGATCCCGACAGGCTGCTGAAAGTGTATTCTGTGCCGTTGGACTCCAGCACGGCGATTCTATTGCCGGCCGAGGATACCTCCTGGAAAGCGCCCTTTGTCAATAAGCTGAGGTAACTGCTCGCCTTCGTCATGGCGAGTGAAGCGATCCGCTCTCTGGTGTCGCCGGCAAGGTCCGATATCGCGGAGAGGTTCTTCGCAAATGCTGGCTCCGATATCGTGTCTGTTTCTTTCGGGCCCTGCTGTACCTTTTGCCGGACGGGAGGTCCGTTTTCCTGTCGGACAGGACCGCCCTCTTGGTTGTTCAGCCGCTTCTTCAGCGACTCTATCTCCTGTGTTATGGAATACTGGTCCATGCCCGAGCCGGTCATTGCCCTGAGCTTCTCCTGGACAACATCTATCTCGGATTTCGTCTGCTCCTCTTGTTTTTTCAGGAGCTCGACATCGGACCCGGCAAGAAGGTCGCTATACTTCTTCCTGACCGACTCGAGCTGCCCTAGCGCCTCCCTGTATTTCTTCAGGCCCTCCTTCAATGCGGAGGGCGACTCGAGGCCCATGGACGCCGTGATGCTCGTTATCACGGAGCCCTCTATCTCGTACTTCTTCTTCTGCTCCTTTATCTGCTTTTCCAGGGACGAGGCCGCGAACTGCCTCTTCTTGATCTCCGACCGCTTGCCCGCGTCCTTCCAGAGGGCGTACCCCATCATGGCGAGTCCAGCGAAGATACCCGCTGACAGGTAGACGCCCCACGGGCCGAGGAGCAGCGTGACCGCCACAGGGGCCACGACGAAGAGTACGGAGACAGCGCCCCCGGCAATGAACAGGGTGTCTTTATAGAAGGGAGGGACCGCGACATCGGTCCCGGCGTAGCTCGACTTCTGCCTCTCTATGCTCTCTATCTCCCTCTTCATCTTTGCCTCGAACTGGACATACTCGTCGACCTTCTTCTCGATGTCCTCCGGCAGGTCGGAGAACCTGCTCAATTCCTTCGTCTCTTTTTCTGCCCTCTCCACGTCAAGGGCGCACGTCCCGATCGCGGCGAGCTTGTTCTGGGTGTCCGTGAGCTTTGCCTCGAGCTGGTCGAGCCTGTCCTGCTGGGCGGCGGCGTCAGAGGAGGATTGAAGCTCATCCTCGAGCTTTGCTATCCTGGACCGGATTTCTTCCTCCGTCATATTGTCCCGGAGCATGTTCTCACCGGCGGTCAGAGAGGTCGGCTCGATAGCATCGAACGACCCGGCATCCTGACCGATATAGTCCTTTGCGCCGCCGTCCAGTGTGAACGGCACCGTGTCCTCGCCCTTCTGCTCCGTCCCCTGGACGGACGGGCCGAGGAGTACGTAGGTGTCCATCAGGTAGAGGGACCTGTACTGTTCCAGCGGCTTAAAGAGAAGGTCCCTTACGAGGAAGTCCCTTATCTCTGCGGCGTCCTTCGACACCGTATCGAACTTTTTTCTCTCCTGGTTGTACTTCGACAGCAGCACGGCATCGGATGCGACGTCCATAAGCAGCCTGAAGGTGTCCGGGCCCTCTTTGAACGTTACGCCGAGCCTGCTGTCTTTTGAGGAGGGGCTCCTCAGGCCCGAACTTCGTCCCCTTTCCTGCGCGAGTGAGAAGAGGGAGAAAAGGGCGTCCGACACGGTCGTCTTGCCCTTTTCGTTTGTGCCGTAAAATACATTCAGTCCGCTCTGGAGCTGGAACTTTACAGGGTCCTTGAACCGTCGTATGCCCTGCAGGATCAATTCATTTATTATCATGCCTGCGGCTTGTCCTCGTCTTGCGGTGCCGGCTCTGCCCCCTGCGTCATCTCCTTCGTTTCCCTGGCCCTCTTCAGCCGGCTCGATTTTGTGCTGAGCCCCCTCAGATAGTAGAGCTTCGCCCTCTTTACCTTCGTCCTCTGCACGACCTCTATCTTCTCTATTGCCGGAGAATACAGAGGAAAGATCCTCTCGACGCCTACTCCATACGATACCTTTCTTACGGTAAAGTTCGTGTTGATACCTCCGCCGCTTATACCTGTTACGACGCCCTCGAATTGCTGGACCCTGTTCTTGTCCCCTTCTTTGTATCGGGTATAGACCTTAACCGTATCGCCTGGCTTGAAGTCTATCTGCTTTTTTCCGGGGCCTGTCAATTCCTTTTCCAAAAAGGTGAGACTATCCATGTTTCCCTCCTGATTTTTTTGTCATTGCGGACTTTCCTTGTGCGGCGACCGGCCGTGACTGTCCTGTCCGACCTGGCCCGGCTTTGAATCCGGGCCCCGCGATACCGGCCTGTCCGTGGCACCCGCATGCGCTCCCGCCAGAAGATCGGGCCTTTTCCGTTCGGTGAGTTCCGATGATTGCCGGATACGCCATTCCTGTATTTCCCTATGATTGCCTGACAGCAATACCTCCGGCACCGTGTGGCCTTCGAACTCCCTCGGCTTTGTATACTGCGGGTACTCCAGCAGGCCGTTCTCGTACGACTCATCGACGATCGATCGGCTATTGCCCACAAAGCCGGGGGCAAGCCTCGCTACGGCCTCTATGAAGACCAGTGCCGCAGGCTCTCCGCCGGAAAGGACATAGTCGCCAATCGAGATCTCCTCGTCCGCATAGAACTCCGAGACCCTTTCGTCTATGCCTTCGTACCTGCCGCACACGAGTATGAATTTCTTGTACGCGAGACAGGCCTTTGCCGTCTTCTGATCGAACCTGCTGCCCCTCGGGGAAAAAACGATGACCCGGTAGTCGT
>JAMCVD010000002.1:990-6724 GCA_023381995.1 Deltaproteobacteria bacterium | reverse complement strand
GCGAGGAAAGCGGGGGCATCGGCATCGCGTCCCACATCCCGGAAAGGGACGCCCTGCTCGCAGGCATCCTCGTAGCGCAACTGATGCTCGCGAAGGGAAAGACGCTCCAGGGGCTGATCGACTCGATGGAGGCAATCACGGGCAGGCACTACTACAGGAGGAGGGACATCCACATACGCTCTGCCGGAGACATACTGGAGAAGGTTATGAACAACAGAGACACCCTGCTGAACGGCTTCGGCGACTATGCCCTGGACGATACGGACGGGCTGAAGTTCGTGTTCAGGGACGGGGGGTTCCTGATGGTTCGGGCGTCCGGCACCGAGCCTGTCCTGAGGATATACGCCGAGCTCGAAGAAAAGGAAAAGACGGAGCTGGTCATAGACGGCTTCATCAGCCGGCTCGAGAGCATTACCGGGAGGTCCGCATGAAGAGCATGACGGGGTACGGCATATCGACCGGTACGGTGGAGGGCTTCGGACTTTCGTGCGAGCTGAAGACGCTCAACGGTAAATACCTCGACGTGAATGTCAGGCTGCCCAGGGAGCTGTCCGTATTCGAGGTGCCGCTGGCGAGATGGCTGAAGGGACAGTTCTCGAGGGGCAGCGTCTACCTCAACATCAGCATAAGGGGCTACGAGTACAGGAAGCGATGGCCGTTCACGATCGATACGAAGAAGGCCGGGCTCTACATAGAGCTCCTCAAGACGATAAAAAAGGCACTTGGCCTCAGAGGGAGGATCACCGTGAACGTGCTCACACAGTCCCCGGAGTTCTTCCTGAAAGACGACAAGCCGGTGTCCGAGAGCGCCATAAACGATATGATCAATATCGCCGAGGAGGCCGCAAAAAAGACGTTGCTGATGCGTGAGACCGAGGGGGAAGAGATAAAGAAAGAGGTCCAGTCGCTGATCGACGTCATAGCCGCCGTCGTCAGCGGGATAGAGGGGAAAATACCGTCGATAGTCGAGCAGTACAAACAGAAGGCCTTCGATGTCGTCAGGGGACTCAAGCAGTCATTCGATACACAGGTGTCCCCGGAGGCGGTCGTGGGGAACTACATAGACAGGATAGACATAAACGAGGAAGTAAAGCGCATCCAGTCCCACCTCAGGGCGTTCTCGCAGCTCCTGGAGGCCAAAGGGGCCATAGGGAAGAAAATGGAATTCTTCACGCAGGAGCTTATACGCGAGCTCAACACGATAGGATCCAAGGTCGGCGAGGCCGGCGTGACGGTAAACGTCATAGACGCAAAGAGCACAGTCGAACGGATAAAGGAGCTTGCACAGAATGTGGAATAGCGGACAGGACAGAGAGAACAGGGCACCGTGGATAGGAAAGGACTGATCATCATCATATCCGGCCCCTCGGGCGTAGGCAAGACGACAATAACGCACGGGCTTCTCAGCAGTATAAGCGGGATCAGGCAGTGCATAACATACACCACGCGCAGCAGGAGGCCTGACGAGGAGGACGGCGTTGACTATCACTTCGTCGACGATGAAGCATTCTCGGGGCTGATAAAGTCCGGCCAGCTTGCGGAATGGGCCGTTATAAACGGATACAGGTACGGTACCCCCAAGTCGGGGATCGAGCGGATCACCTCGTCGGGGAACGACGTCGTACTCGTCATCGACGTCAAGGGTGCGGCCTCGATCAAGTCCCTGTATCCCGCTGCGCTCTCGATATTCATCAAGCCCCCCTCCTTAGACGCGCTTAAAGAGAGGCTCGAGGAGCGGGGCGAGAAGGACCGGGTGGACATGCGGCTCAACAGGGTCAAAACGGAGATGGAGCAAGCCCATGCCTACGATTACGTGCTCGTCAACGACACCCCGGACAGGGTCATCTCCTCCCTGAAAGGGATCATAGAGAAGGCACGGGGCGAAAAGGGCGATTCGTGAATCCTCTCTACAATCGAACCACGGTCCCTATCCGCCGCATACGGGCTTCGCCCACCGTGCATCGGACGGCCTTCACGTCTTGACAAGTATATATCAAAGCTATATATTACCAACGGTATCTATACACCGCGGGGAGCTCACCTAACATCGCACAGGCCCTACCAGATCAAGTCTGGGGCAGAGAACACGAAAAATTGTCTCGAGGAGGCTGACATGAAGGACACGAGTTTTAACAGGAGGCTTTTACGTGGGCTGACCGGTATCGCCACGCGCATACCCGACCGGATGTTTCTCTCTATGGTAAAGCCGCAGGTGGATCTCATCAAGTACCCGGACGCACGTGACTTTATCAACCTATTGCTCCTCAATTTCAAGCACCGCTACAGGCACCTCGCGCCGAGCGTCAGAAAAAGGTTCGTGGAAAACCTGTTCGGGAACGCCATGCTGTTTGCGTCCGAAAAGATAGACGCGTTCACAAAGACTTACGGATTCATACCGCCCTCGCTCCCCGTGATCAGCCCGACCTTCAGGTGCAATCTGAAGTGCTACGGCTGTTACTCTGCAAACTATGCTCAGGACGATGTGCTGGACTCCGATACGATAGACAGGGTCCTGACCGAGGGCAAGGAGTACGGTATGTACTTCGCGGTCATTACCGGCGGGGAGCCGTTCATACGGAGGGACATGATGAAGATGTTCGAGAAGCACAGCGATATGATCTTCCAGGTCTACACAAACGGCGTCTACATAAAAAAGGACAACCTCGTACGGGACATCGTAAGCCTCGGAAACGTCATACCGTGCTTTTCCGTCGAGGGGTTCGAGGAGCAGACCGACGCGAGGAGGGGCAAAGGCGTATTCGACACCGTCGTGTCACTCATGGACGAGCTCCGATCGCTTGGCGGGCTCTACGGCTACTCGGCAACAGCGACACGGGAAAACAACGAGCTCATCGTGAGCGACGAGTTCGTGGATTTTTTCGAGAAGAGGGGCTGCTACGTCGGCTGGTACTTCAACTACATGCCCATCGGCAGAAGCCCTGCCATGGATTTGATGCCCACACCGCAGCAGCGAGACCACCGGGGCAAGAGGATCCGCGAGCTCAGAAAGACGAGACATCTCCCCATTATCGATTTCTGGATGGACGGGACGGTCGCAGGATCGGATGGGCACGCCTGCCTTGCCGGCGGGAGGGGATACTTCCATGTTACAGCAAGCGGACACGTGGACCCGTGCGTGTTCGTACAGTACCACGTAGACAGCATCCTGGACAAAAAGGTAATAGACATACTCCGTTCGCCGTTCTTTACCGCCATACGGAAAAGGCAGGAGGAGTACACCAACCTCCTGAGGCCGTGTATGGTCATCGACAGACCGCAGGTACTCAGGGACGTCGTTGCTTCGAGCGGAGCAGTACCTTCGCAGGGCGGTGGATGGGAGACCCTAACGACCCTCGGCCCCGCGCTCGACGAGTATGCGCGGGAGTACGAAAAAATAGCCGCACCGCGCTGGGACAACGAGTATAAAGGGCCAAAGGAAACAGGCACCGACCACCATATAGGGACCGGTACGGTGGAGGACTATATCGACCTGTTTGGCGACAGGACAAGGAAGGGCATGCTCAACAGATAACGTCCTTCGCGCGGCGGGCGGTCATTCACCTTGGATCGTGGTCGGGCATGTGCCGCTCATTTTTTAGCGGTCGGCTGTTTGTTGCCGCCGTCCACCCATTTCTCCATGGCCTTTGCGTAGACCAACGCAGAGGACGTGGATATCGCCGTATTCAGGACCGGCTGTTTTTCGAGCATGTACCTTACCAGGAACCCGAGCGAGCTTATATCGGTATACTCCCTGTAAAACGCGATTGTCTTCTCTCCGTTGTCTATGGAGATCAGCCTCCACGAGCCTTCTACCCTATCGAGGTTGCCTGCCGTCCTTGTCCACGTAACGCTTTTGGGCGGGTCGAGGACCTGCTTCAGCGTATAATTCGCATGCTCCGCTATAATCGAAAACTTAAACTCGATCTTGTAGTTGACAAACCACGTATTCCCCTGTTTCTTCGTGACCCTGACCTCCGTCGTCTGCGGTATGTTCCCGACATAGTGATCGTAGTCTGTGATCGTTGAAAATACCTTGTCGATCGGCGCGTCAAAAAGCGTTATGACAGTAACGAACTGCGGCTCCCCTGGCTTCGCATTGTCGATAAAGATGAGCTGTCCCTTCTGGAGCAGGCTCTGCAGTATGGCAGGCGATGTGACCGCGAACTGTTCAACTATCGACGAATTGCTCTGTGCCCTTGCCGTCGCTACGCTCGAGAACATCGCGGCCGCGGCAGCCAACCAGATGACCCCTTTTTTCATAGACCCCTCCTTCCTATAAATTATCTTTCACGCACCGGAGCAGCCCTCTGCTGCGTCCCCCTTCACCAAAAACAGCTCTTCGCCCTCTTGTGGCCCTATTATGAATAGATTAGCATATCCGAGAAAAATAGCAAGCACGTCATTCACGGACGGGATGCACTCACCACTTGATAAGGCTTGCACCCCATGTCAGTCCGCTGCCGAACGCGGTCAGCAGGACGGTGTCCCCGCTCTTTATCCTCCCCTGCCTGACTGCCTCGTCGAGCGCGATGGGGATCGATGCCGCCGAGGTGTTGCCATACTTTTGTATGTTGACAAATACCTTCTCCGGCGGGTAACCGAGCTTCCGTGTGAGTGCCTCTATGATTCTGACATTCGCCTGATGAGGTATCACGATGTCGATGTCCTCTATCGGGACACGGTATCTCTCAAGCAGCCCGATAATGGCCTGCTCAAGCCCCCTGACGGCAACTTTAAAGGTATCGTGCCCTTTCATCCTCAAATACCAGGTGGTCTTGTCTGCCGCATAAGAAGGTATCCTTGAGCCTCCCGCGGGGACATAGATATAGTCCCATTTATCGCCGTCTGCGTAGAGCATCGAGCCGATGACCCCTCTCTTTTCGCGTATCGCCTTCACGACGACGGCGCCGGCGCCGTCCCCGAAGATCACGCATGTCGTCCTGTCGCCGTAGTCCGTAAACTTCGTAAGGGTGTCCACGCCGATAAGCAGTATCGTCCCATACGCACCCGACCTTATAAAGGCGTCTGCAGTCGATAAGCCGTAGATGAACCCCGTACATGCCGCGGAAAGGTCGAACGCCGGGACGTTCTTCAGCCCGAGCCTGTCCTGAACGATGCACGCGGTCGACGGCAAAAGCATGTCCGGAGTCGTAGTGGCCACCAACACGAGATCGACCTCGCCGGCCTTTACGCCGGCATCCCTGAGTGCATACCGCGCGGCCTTGTACGCCAGGTCCGAAGACGCCTCGGTGCCCCCGGTACGCCTGCGCTCCCTGATGCCGGTCCTCGAGACGATCCACTCGTCCGATGTATCGACGAGCCTTTCGATCGCCTCGTTCGTCAGGACGTCATCGGGAACGCAGGCGCCGGTACCGATTATCCTCGACTGCAAATCACCCTCTCTCCACGAGCGTGGCAACGCCCTGGCCGCCGCCCACGCACATGGTCTCTATACCAAAGTTTATGTTATTGTCCACCATCTCATGGACGAGCGTCGTCATGATCCGTGCGCCCGTGGCACCGAGGGGATGGCCTATCGCTATTGCGCCGCCCCTGGGGTTCAGCCTCTCGGGAGGGATATTGAGCTCCCTCGAAACCGCGAGCGACTGGGAGGCAAACGCCTCGTTGAGTTCGACAATCCCTATGTCTTTTATCGTAAGCTTCGCCTTGGAGAGCAGCTTCCTCACGGCGTATATGGGACCTATCCCCATAAGCTCCTCGAGCCTTGAGGCGA
>JAMCVD010000002.1:0-980 GCA_023381995.1 Deltaproteobacteria bacterium | reverse complement strand
TCTCACACCCGCGACCGCCATCGCCCTTATCGTCGCAAGGGGCTCGATCCCGAGCGCCTTCGCCCTTTCTCTGGACATAATCATCACTGCGCCGGCGCCGTCGTTGAGGGGGCTCGAGTTCCCCGCGGTCACACTGCCTGTCTCCGAGAATGCGGGTGGCAGCGTGGCGAGCTTCTCGAGCGATGTGTTCTCCCTCGGACATTCGTCCGTATCGAAGAACTTCGTCGAGCCGTCGGCCTGGGGCGCATTGATGCCGACGATCTCCTTCTTGAATAGGCCGGCCTTTATCGACTTTATGGCCTTCATGTGGCTGTCGTATGAAAACCTGTCCTGGTCCTCCCTCGAGACCTTGTACTCGACCGCCACGTTCTCCGCGGTCTGCCCCATGGTCACGTAGACGTTCGGCTTCTTGCCTTCCTGTATCTCGTTCAAAAGCTGGATATTCAACGCCTTATCCGGGTTCAGTCCGCCCATCGGTATATGGCTCATGCTCTCGATCCCGGCGCCTATGCCGGAGTCCATGAACCCCGCCATTATCCGCAGCGCGATGAAGTTTATCGCCTCAAGGCTCGAGGAGCAGAACCTGTTCAATGTCGCGGCAGGGACCTCCACAGGCAGCTCCGCAAGGATGCCTATGGCCCTTGCTACGTTCAGTCCCTGCTCTCCTTCCGTCATCGCACAGCCCACGACAAGGTCCTCTATCTCCTTCGGAGCGAGCTTTGGTGTTCTCCGAACGACCTCCCGTACGACCACCGACCCCATATCGTCGGCCCTGACGTTTATCAGACTGCCCTTATTCGCCCTCCCTATGGCGGTCCTCACGGCAGCCACGATGACCGCGTCCCTTGGTCCTTTATTCATAAACAGCCTCCTTTTTGAATTTTTGATTTTATTATCAATTTAAAACCAAGATGTCCAGTGTTTTCTCAATACGCCCGAGTGTTCTGGACGGTCTGAGATGCCTGGGCCGACTCCACTGC
>JAMCVD010000009.1 GCA_023381995.1 Deltaproteobacteria bacterium | reverse complement strand
CTGTCTCTTGCTCGCTGTCCGCTACCCGCACCGTCGCCCCGCTCACTGCACTGCCTGCCTGAGATAACGGCAGGAGATTAAAATTGTATGAAGTCAGTCCCATGCCCGTCGCAGGCATGTTGACCGTACCTGATATAGTGCCCGTTGATGTCGAAGTGCCCTTTTGCCCGCAGGAGTATATAACCCCTACCATTAAAACAATCATCATTATTGGTATAATCTGTCTTAAAGCCTTATTACCCATCTTATCCTCCTGTTTTATTATCATCCATATTGCTTTATAAGTTCTGGAATACAGGCGGGGCGGGCGAAGCCTGCCCTGACCCTGACTCTTTAACTCTATTACCTTTTAGCTCAAACCTATAAGTTTCCGCCACCCGGGAATTGTGGACCTCCATATGGGAAATACTGAGGTCCTGTTGTTATACCCAGTAATTTGGTTACATTATTACTACTACTATTCGCAACCCAGACATTGCCGGATGCGTCTATCGCTATGCCATTAGGACCGGAGCCTACCAAATAAGTTCCCAATGTAGCACCGGTTGGGCTTAATTTGGTTACAGTGGTAGCTCCCCAGTTTGTGACCCAGACATTGCCGGATGCGTCTATCGCTATGCTCCGAGGACCGCTGCTTACCGAATAAGTTCCCAATGTAGCCCCGGTTGGGCTTAATTTGGTTACATTATTACTACCACTATTCGTAACCCAGACATTGCCGGATACATCTATCGCTATTTCCCGAGGAACTGTTCCAACGGCATAGGTTCCTATAGTTGTGCCAGAGGAGTTTAACTCAGTTACATTATTACTCCCATTATTCACTACCCAAACATTGCCAGAAGCATCTATCGTTATGCCAAAAGGATTTGTTCCGACGGCATAGGTTCCTATAGTTATGCCAGAGGAGTTTAACTCAGTTACATTATTGCTAAGCCAATTTGTCACCCAAACATTCCCAGCGCTATCTATCGCTATGCCATTGGGATCCGTTCCTACGGCATAGGTTCCTATGATTGTGCCAAAAGAGTTGAGTTCTATGATCTCGTTATTCCAGATATTTGCAATCCAGACATTCCCAGCGCTATCTATCGCTATGCCACCATTTCCACCTCCCGAACCTACAACATAAGTTCCAATAGTAATACCAATAGAATTAAATTTGGTTACAGTAAGATCACTCCAATCAGTAACCCAGACATTGCCGGAGTTATCTATTGCTATGCCGTCGGGATGGGAACCAACAGTATAAGTAAACTCTGTACCTGCTGGAATAACAGGAGGCGGCGGACTTAGTGGCGTAGCACTTGCCTGATTAGAATACCCGCTTTCTCCATTGCTATTCACCGCTGTTACTACAAAGTAATATGTCGTGCCATTGGTAAGCCCTGTTACCGTGTAGCTCGTGTTCGTCGTAGAACCTACCTTTGTATATGGACCGCCGGAGGTCGTTGACTTATAGATGTTGTAGCTCGTTGCCCCGGTTGATGCACTCCATGTGAGGGATACCTGTCCGTTGCCAGCGGTTACTATGAGGCCGCTCGGTACTGGCGCTGCACAACTGTATCCTATACAGCTACTGCTCCCTGCCGGCATCAGCACTATCACCCCAGTCGTTAAGCTCTGCCCGGCATCTATGCACTTCAATACATCGCTCTCCGTGTACCCGCTCTTGTCTACCTTCAATGTGTAGCACCCAGCCGGCAGGGTCAGCGAGAACAAGCCGTTGTTGTCGGAAAACGCCGAGCCATTGGATGGGTCGCTCTGGATTACCGCCGACGCAACCGGCGCTCCATTCTCATCCTCCACTGTCCCGCTGATGATGCCCGTGTTATACCCGCTGAGCTTGCTTACCTGTATCGTTGCACTGACCGTATTCCCTACGGTCACATTTACCGTGACACCCCCTACGGAATATTGATCCCCGCTCGCTATTATCGTCCACTTCCCGCCAGTTAATCCTAAACTGAACCCTCCATCCTGGTCCGTTAAGGTCGCAAGCGATGTGCCCTGTACCGCTACGATTACACCAGACACCCCTTGTTGGTTAGCGCTGTCCACGACCTTGCCGCTGACTATCCCGTATGTCGTCGAGTAGTTCGCATCCGGCACAAGCATCACATCTGGTACCTTCGTTATCGAGCCAGAGGTAACATTTACCCCGGCTACGGTCTGGCTTATGTACCCCGTCATGCTCATGACGACCGTGTAGGTCCCAGGCTCTATGCCGCTTATCGCATACGCACCGCCGTCATCCGTTAGGGCGACATTCTCGGCATCCGGTATATACACGGTTATCCCAAGGTAATTCCCTGCACCTTTGTCCGATAGGCTTACACCTCCATCTATTGCCCCCGTTCCCTGTAACTCCACTGTACCCATGTCCGCTGTCTGACCGCTCGTTACATCTACATACTCCCTGGCCATGAACTTCCTGCCGCTCGCATCCGTCTTCTCTATGTCCACCTCATGCTTGCCCTGGCTGACACCGTTCATCCTGAAATCCCCGTTGTCGCCGCTCTCTGTCTCTTGCTCGCTGTCCGCTACCCGCACCGTCGCCCCGCTCACTGCACTGCCTGCCTGAGATAACGGCAGGAGATTAAAATTGTATGAAGTCAGTCCCATGCCCGTCGCAGGCATGTTGACCGTGCCTGATATAGTGCCCGTTGATGTCGAAGTGCCCTTTTGCCCGCAGGAGTAAATACCCCCCGCAATCAAAAGCCCCATGATTACCGGAATAATCTGCCTTAAAGCCTTACTACCCAATCTTACCCTCCTTTCTAAAATATTTCTTTCTATTCTCCCTCTGAACTATCCCAATGTAAATAGCCGACTGGCTAAACGGGTTTTTGCAACACATCGGAATACAAGCGTTCGTGGACTTTTGGCTTTTCTCGATTTGCAGAAGCTCGGTTATGGTAATCCAGATGTCTGTGGCATACGATTATTTCCTCTCGTTGAAAACTCAAAAAGAGTATATACTTAAAATATTGTAGGGGGTGAACCATGAAAGTTGCGAAGCTTTTCAAGAATGGGCAGAGCCAAGCTGTTCGTCTGCCGAAAGAATTTAAATTCCAGGACAACTATATGTTCGTAAAAAAATCAGGCAACATAGTGATATTGATCCCTGCTACAAATTCGTGGGATTCTCTTATCGAAAGCCTCGATAAATTTTCCGATGATTTTATGGCGTAAAGGAAACAGACGAAGGTCCAAACACGGGAGGCCCTCCGATGAAGTTCATGCTGGATACCAATATCTGCATCTACCTCATCAAGCAAAAATCTCCGTCAATATTGAAACATCTGAAAAGATATTCCGCAGGAGACATCGGCATTTCCTCAATCACACTTGCAGAGCTTTATTATGGCGTGGAGAGAGGTAACCGGCTTTGACGAAAAAGCTTCACAGATCTAAGGAGTTGTCAGATCGAACCTTGAAAAAGCATGTGTTTATCTATTCAGGCCACCCAATTCTCGATCTCCTTGATCTTGTTCAGAAGCTCCATGCGGTTGGAAACATAGAATATATCGTATAAATGAGACAGATGATACTTCACATTGCAGAGCTTTATGTTGCATTGGTGCGCTATCTCCTCATTGTAAAGCCCCTTGGACAGGTAGCCGATTATTTCAAATTGCTCTTTCGTAACGTCGTACTCCGACTGGAGTATGTTGAACAGGTCCATCTTTCTGGGGCGTCTCTTGTTCAGAACGATAAGATAAAACCTGTCCTTTTTAACCTTGAATGACTTGATGACAAGGAAGAACTGCCTGCCTCCTTTGGACTCGAGCCGTATGACGGCCCTCCTTTTGCCTCTCATCCCGCGTATATGCTTCGACAGCGCGTACGAGGGTTGATCCGCACGAAGGCATTCCGCGGCAAACCTTTCAAACCTGCGATTGGCAAATAGAATCGCAAAGGATCCGTCTACGAGTGCAATCCCCTGCTCCATGTGCTCGAGGACATCCGTTTTATAGTCATGCGCTTGCATATTCAGGCCTTTTCGGCTCCTATCACACCCCTATGACAGCTTCTGTCAGACAGGACCTGTCGTAGGAAGCATATGTGCCTTTCCCCTCCTTTTCTGCATCATGGGTATCGTACCACACAGGTACTTACAGATGACTTACAGATTGGAAAAAAGTTCATACCGATTTTGGGGACGGCATTGTACGGCGGATTGGAAGATAGAGAATGAGCCCGTCTCTCTCCATGGTCCGCGATGCGGCTTGAACTATTCTGTAATGTATCTATAATAAGACTATGGAAATCATATACGTGACGGACGTCCATGGGGCGCGTGCGCAGCTCGAGAAGCTGCTGGAGGTCACGTTTGCGGACCTCTACATCGTAAGCGGTGACCTGATATACTCCCCGTTCTACTCACCAAATACAGGGATGAGGTTCCTCGAGCTGCAGGACGCCTTCCACCTCATGCGTCAGAAAGAAGCGCCGGGCATACTCGTCGAGGACTATGTGCGGATGCTCATCAGAAACGCGCTGCCCGACGACCTCAAGGCCAGGGCCGAGGAATACCTGAAGCTCTCCGAGAGGGCACGGTATGTCATGAACGAGAAGTACGAGCAGATGGAGCATGTGTTCTCCATGGTGAAGAAGGCGCCCATCATCGTCCTGCCCGGCAACTACGACATGGACCTGTCCGGTACCGCCCTCGGTCATCGGCAGATTCATAAGAAGGTCTTCGAGCTCGAAGGCCTGAGAATAGCCGGCTACGGCGGAGCAAACACGCGGACCGCCGGCATACCGGAAGAAGGCATGGTAAGGTTCATAGAAAGCAACGAGTACTCGGAGCCATACGATTTCTTTACACGGGAGAGGCCGGACATCATAGTCTGCCACCAGCCCCCGTACGGACACTTCGACCGCATATCGTCCTTCGGCTCCATAGGGAGTACGGGCATGGAAAGGGCCATAGAAGAACAGCAGCCGTCCCTGGTCTTGAGCGGTCACGTACACGAAGACTACGGCTGCGAATACACGAACAAGACATTCTTCGTGAACCCGTCCAACTTCGGGGCGGTGGAGACGATAGAGGGAAAGTTCATGGACGGGGGCTACTACGCGAAGGTGACCATAGAAGACAAGGCCGTCCAGAAGGTCATCCTCAAGCGGGTCGAGGAATACAGGCCGTACGACATCGTGGACTATATCCCCTCCAACGGCGGTCTGAAGACGATCGTGCTGGACGAGGCGAGGTACAACGGTCTGAGGACGAACATCCATGATCAACCTTCAAAGCACGTCCCGGTCTCGCACGTCGAGGAGATCAAGCTCTTCAACGCCGTCAAACACTTCTTCAGGCACTACGAGTCGAAGGAAACGAACGAGAGGATAAAGTTTTTGAAGAGGGTGGCGCTCATCATGGAGGACAGGGCACGGCCTATCGCCTTCGACCTGGTGGGCTCGACCCTGTTCGGCATGGCCGAAAAAGGCTCGGACATCGACATCGTGGTCTACTATGTCGACAGGCCTTCCGACGGAGATGCGGACGTGAATATAGAGGACAGGATAGCGGAGTTCAGCCGGATACTGAGGGAATTCGGCAGCGAGCAATACCAGGTCGAGATCGTAGACACCATCAACCTGAAAGACGTCGAAAAGGCCATCCTGGAGCAGAACTTCCAGTCCACGGTAACGGGCAGGTTCATATTCTACAGGGCCATCTGCAGGCCGGTCCACCACCGCCTCATAAGGAGCTACGAGGCACTTCTGGACAGCAAGGAGCATTACCGCAAGGAGATGGAGGCCTCGATGAGGGAGGTCCTCAATACCCTGGTACGAACGTCGAGGCACTTCGAGTCGTTCAGGAAATACGAGGCGCGGCTGATCGACATGGACGTCCCCATACCGCAGCCCATACGCAGGAGGCTCAAGCAGTATTTCCAGATGGGCGAGTAGCCGGGGTCTATAGCTCCGGTACCATCAGCAGCTCCATGAGATCTTCCCGCGAGAACCTCTTCAAGAGCGCATCGTCGCTCTCCACGATGCTGTTCATGAGGCTGGATTTCCGCCGTATCATGCTGTCTATCTTCTCTTCGAGCGTGCCCCTGGTGATCAGCTTGAAGATCTGGACGCTCTTCCTCTGTCCTATCCTGTGCACCCTGTCCGTCGCCTGCTCTTCCCGCGCCGCGTTCCACCACCTGTCGTAATGGACGACCACGGACGCAGAATGCAGGTCTATGCCGAGCCCGCCCGCCATAAGGCTCCCGACAAAGACCCTGCACGTGCCGTCTTCCTGGAACTTCTTTATGACGTCGGCGCGCTTCCGTGTGGAGCCGCGCAGCGATACGAACCCTATCTTTTTGGACTCGAGCCATTGCTGTATGATGTCCATCATCTCGAGGTACTGGCTGAACACAACGATCTTCTCGCCAGAATCCACCGCCTCTTCCATGATCTCCTTGAACAGCTCGAACTTCCCGGAGCTGTGCGGGCCGTCGTGTCCTTTCTCGACAAGCGCCGGGTGATCGCACAGTCTCTTCAGCTTCGTTATGAGCGCGAATATGTGCATATACGCTATGGGCCTCGTCTCGTCGTTCAGGCCCTTTATGAGCACGCCGCCCTGTGTACCGATAAGCCACCTGTAGAGGGACGCCTGATGGGACGTCAGGGAGCAGTACCTGAGGTCCTCTATCTTCGGCGGCAGGTCCTCCAGTACGTCTGCCTTCATCCTCCTCAGTTTGAAGGGATGTATGACCCTCTTGAGCGTCTCCGCCTTCCGTGCATCGCCATGCCTTGCTATCGGTGTCTCATAGTCCCGGATGAACCTCTCCTGAGTCCCCAAATAGCCTGGAAGGAGAAAATCGAAGATCGCCCACAGCTCCGTAAGCTTGTTCTCTATGGGAGTACCCGTAAGTGCCAGCCTGTGCCTCGCGGCAAGCAGCCTCGATGACCGGTACGCCTTCGTCTTGTAGTTCTTTATCTTCTGGGCCTCGTCGAGCACCACATACTCCCATTCCAGCTTTGACAGCCTGTCGATGTCCCGCGACATGACCGCGTACGTGGTAAGGAGTATATGGTACGCCCTGTCCGACCCGATGGAGCGCGTCTTCCCATAATACCTGTTGACCTGGATCCACGGCAGATATTCCCGGAGCTTGGACTCCCAGTGGTCCATGACCGACGTCGGCACCACCACGATCGAGGGCCGCCCCGCGCCGTCCCTGTAGACGGTCGAGAGCAGTGCCATCGTCTGGTGGGTCTTGCCGAGTCCCATCTCGTCCGCGAGCACCCCGTTCAGCCCGTTCTTATACAGGAAGTACAGCCAGTTGTAGCCCGATACCTGATAGTCCCGCAACACGCCTTTCATGTTCTCGATCGCCGGGGCCTGCTCGATGTCCGCCGCCCGGTTCAGGACGGCATAAAAATCACGCAGCCCGGCCGGCTCCTCTATGTGCACGCTGTCTTTTATCTCGGACCTCAGTCTCGTGTAGACAAGCCTCGATACCCTGACCCTTCCGCTCTCTATATCACCGATGTCCTTCCATTCCCTGACTATATCGTCCGCCACATAAATCCAGTTATTGCCCTTCCTCACGAACCTGTCCCTTTTCATCGTGGTCATAAGCTCGTCTATGCCCAGGGGTATCTCGTCGGCCGCATAATAGGGGGCAAGGTAAAGCCAGCCGCCGCTGTCCTCCACGCCGAGCTGCTTGAGCTTCGGTCCGGAGAGTATGCGCGTGTTCCTGACGTCCTCCGAGGGATCGAAGCCCTTTCTGCTCCCCAGGACGGGCATCGAGTAGGTAAAGAAATCGATGATGCCGGTACCATCGAGAATAAGGGGCTTCCGATCGTCGAAGTAAGGCACGAACTCCTCGGGCATGGGCTCAACCATGGCAAATGCGCTGCTGTACCAGAGCCACCTGCCACCGAGGACATACTGCTCCGCCCCATGATGCTCCAGGAAGATACGCCGTCCGTCTTCCTGTGGCACGCTGTAGCCCGGCACCAGTACCAGTCTGCCCTTCTCGTCGTAATAGGCCTTGAGTTCGTGAGTTGCCTTCTGCCTTAAAAACTTAATCGCTCGTACCCTATCGGACAGATCGACCCCCGGCATCGGCCTCAGTCTCAGCAGCATATCGGGGCTTTCGGCCCCGGGGACCATGAGTATGGCGGTCCTTTTGCTTGTCCTGGAAAAAAGCGTTACTTTCAACCCCGGGCCTTCGTTATCGAGATCTACCTTGGTGTCTACATCTGACGACGACGGAAACCACGACAGCAATATGCCGTAAAGAGGGTCGAAATGTCCGAACGCTGCGCCGGGGTACCCCTTCACCTGCACCTGTGCGCCTCCCGGCCCATATACGGAGTCCCTCTGTTCGATCCACGCGATGAGTACAGCGACGATATGCTTACATACCCATCCCCACCCCGATGAATAGGGACAGGTACAGTCCATGTGCTCTATGCTGCGATCCGTCCCCACAATGTGGACCTGATAGAGATGACGGCCCGTACCCTGTACCGACGCTGCAAGGCTGTGCACATCACGCTCCAGAGACAGGACTGCGTTGTGCTTGAAATAGCGCTGTCCCTTCTGCCATATCTCTCCGGTCACTACCGCCTTTATATGCCCATAATTTACGGTCTCAAGCGTAGCAGCTATCATATCGAATTATACATTTTATCACCGAAATAACGGATGTCAAATACAAAAACTCCTCTATTCCTAGCGACATGGAACGGTGCGGCGTGATTGCCGGACAGGGCGTACGCCCTACCCTATTGGTCTTATATACACCGGCAGCTTTACGATGGAATCCAGTACAACATAAGGCCTGGCCGCTGCAAGCTCGGAAAACGACGTGGGGCCGGTCGAGACTCCTATGAAATCGACGCCCGCATTGCCGGCCGTCTGGGCATCGACAAGCGAATCCCCGACATAAACGACCTCTTCCCTGTCCAGTCCGAGCTCCGAGACTATCCGGTCGATCGAGTCGGGATACGGCTTGTTCCTGAGCCCGTCCTGTGTGCCGACGACACACCTGAAATACCCGTCTATGCCAAGGTGCTCGAGCAGGATGCGGGAATACCTGCCGAGCTTGTTGGTCGAGACCGCCATCGAGAGCCCGTCTCTATGGAGCCGGTCGACCGTCTCTCTTACCCCCTGGAGCAACGAGGTACTGTCGAGGTAGTGCTTCTCATAGCTGGATCGGAATATCTCGACCGCATGGCCCGGGTCCGTGACACCATCGACGTGCGCCATCACATCTTCCAGGGGCATCCCGATGGTCTTCAACACGTCGTCATACCGGTACTCCGGCAGTCCGAGCTCCCTCATGGTGTAATTGAAGCTCTCGTAGATGGCGGAAAAAGAATTTATGAGAGTGCCGTCCAGATCGAATATGACCCCCTTGAAAGACCTGCCGAGCTTGCCGACAATGTCTCCGTAGTCCTCGTACCAGAGCGAGGGTATCCGATTGTCGTTGCAGTACGACTTCAGCATGGACCGTGCGAAGACGATATCGGCCTCCGGCACAGCATCGATGTCCGAATAGCCGTTGCCTATGTATACGATCCTGTCGAAGTGCTGCCTGAACAGCCGTATGATGGTCTTCTTGCACACGCCGGAGAAGGCGCAGTCGTCGTCCCGGAAAGGGAAGTCCATGACGACGCCGTTGCCGGCACCGGCGTCCCGTATCCTATTGGCAAATATACATATGCTGTCCTTTATCCCGTAGGCTGCGAGGGTCGCCTCTATAAGCAGATCGAACCCATCGCTCACTATGATATGGGCGATGTCCCTCTCATCGACGAACTTCAGAAACCGGACGAAGTGCCCGTCGATCTCGGAATGCTCCACATAGAAGTCCTTTACCGCCTTCAAAGACATCTCTCGGGAGCCAAGCAGGCTCCTGTAGACCTCCGGCATGCCGAGCTTACCGCCCGTAAACCTGTCCTTGAGCTCCGGGTAGCTCGACAGTATCCTGCCGAATTCCTCCCCGAGGTCCTTTTTGTTTATCGTTCCGTCGAAATCGCTGACTATAAGCGTCTTCATGGGCGTTTACAGTGCACCCTTCAATGTCCTATGTATTGACATGCAGGAACACCCTGAGCCCGTAGCCTATCAAAAAGGACAGCCCCGCGACCCCGAGGCTTATCGCGCTCATCTCCAGGAACCTGCTCCAGAACGGCAGGTCCTTCGTGACAGATATGAAATAGGTAAAGAAAAGTACAACGACAACGGCGGCGGCAATGGACGAGAGCATTGCGGTGTAATAAACATGGAATACGAAAAACGGTGTAACAAGCAGCGCGACGGCGATGGTGTAGGCCACGCCCGTATACATCGAGGCCTTGAAGGGGCTCTTATCGCCCCCGTCCGACTTCTTTGCAAGGTATTCCGATGACATCATCGATAAGGCAGCAGCGATCCCGGTAATAAGGCCAGCGACCCCGATAAGCCTGGTCTTCTGGAACGCAAACGACAGCCCTGCAAGGGTGCCGGTAAGCTCTACGAGTGCGTCATTCAGGCCGAGGATCATGGACCCTATATAGTTCAGCTTGTCCTCGTCGATAAGCGCTATGAGCTCATCTTCGTGCCTCTCCTCCTCTTCGATTACGGATGCCGTCTCGTCAAACCTGTCCGCTATCCGCCTATAGCTGTCCTGCGCGCTGTTCTCCCGCTTCTCCATGATCTTTATCGCGAATGTCAGGCTCAGCAGCCTGACTACGACGACGTAGAAGAGGATCTTGAGTCTGTACGGCCTTACGTCCACCTTCGTATATTTCTTCCATATCCCGTAATGCCGCAGCTCGTCCTCGCATATCTTCTCGAGGACCTCCTTGTTCCTGTTCCCGGAGCTCTCGGAGAGCCTCTTGTAAACGAGATGCTCCGTGATCTCGTTCCTTTGAAACGCCATCAGGGAACTTCTCAGCCTTTCGTCCAAAGGTCTATCGCCCATATGATTCCTCCCCACAACGGACTGGTATTACATAAGCACACTGTGGAAAGATTTGGCAAACGATCTTTACGTCCGCGCCGAACACTTTTCCCCTGCTACCTGCCTATGGTCCCGAGTCCCGTCAGGGTAAGGTAAACACTTACCGTATTCAGCGACGGCGTAAGCGGTCTCTGGATGTACGATGCATCTATGTCCCAGCAGTTTGCGCTTGTGCCGAACCTTATGCCATAGACCCCCTGTATCAGCGTGCGGTTATAGAACGAATAATTGGCGCTGCCGTAGAGCGACATGTGCTGGGTCACTGCCAGGGTAAGGCTTGCATTTATACTGCTTATCACGCTCCTGAAATACGAATAGCTCAGAGATACACTGTCTCCCCTCAGATCATTGGTGGACTCTATGACGGTGGTCTGCGTAAGGCTCAAAGTCGCGGGGTCTACCGACATGTCTATGTTCGTACTCAGGAAATTCGGCGGTTGGAGTACGAGGTTGACGTCCAGCGGCAGAAAGGGCCTGCGTCTGTCTGTCGGGCCCGTCAGCGGCCTTGCCGCCTCTACCAGGTCATAGCCGGAGCTCAGATCCAGCCTGCCTATAACGGGATACGAGACCACGTTCTCGTAAGGCTTGACCTTCCCTATAAAGTCGTTCCGTATGCCCGCGGTGATGTACCGTGTCTCGTGGAGATCATTCTCCACCTCGTCAAAGGCATAGGGCTCGTCGTCCTTCATGGTGTGGTCCGCCGTTATACGTACGAACGGTACCGCTACATGCTTGACGGCCCGCAGGGCGGCAGCCTTCACCTCGAAGGCCCTCGATATCTTCGTCGATACCTGAGCGGACAGGTGCGTCGTGAGTATGGTGCCGGGCTTGTAAATGCCGTAGGTGCCGGCGTTGTACAGGTAGGCCCTGTACTGGGCCTCCGAATTAAAATAGAGATAGTCGCCGATGGTAAACGGCAGATAGAGGCCCGGGACCAACCCGTACCTCTGGCCTTTCGGCAGGGCAGGGTTGCTGCGCTCGAAGTTCTCTATCGTGGTATTAAACTCGGCATAGAGCGGGACCACGGGCATGATACGAACCGGGAAATAGCTGATCGATCCGAAAGGCAACTGCTCGAGCGTATTGTCGTTGTTCGGCGACCACATGTCCTCGAGGTATATGAGGGACGCGAGCGCGTCCGAGTCGTCGAAGTCCTTTTGCAACGTGAACTCCGACTCGACGTACTCGACGGACGACTGTTCGAGCAGCGTATAGAAATCGTTGAGGTACTGCCGGTCGCTGTAGTAGTTCAGCAGACCTTTCGAGAATATCCCTCCGACGATGTCCTGGTAATAGTTAGCACTCAGGTAATACCTGTCCCTCTTGTACGGGAGGAAAAGCTCCTTGAAGTATCTCGCACCGAACTCTCCGCTGTCTTTGATCGTCCTGGCATATCTGAAATCGGCCCCTGCACCGAGGCCCCTCTTGGTCATTGCATCTAAATAGAAAGTTGCGTCCTTGTCCTGCGAGATCGCCCAGAAATAAGGGAGTGAGATCGTAAACCCGTTTATCCCGGAGTATGTGTAGCTCGGTACGAGAAGGCCGGACTCCCTGTTCGTTTTTACGGGTATCGTCGCCCATGGCACATACAGAATGGGCAGGTCCTTCACCTTGAAAAACGCGTCCCGGATAGAGGCGTACGCCCCAAGGGTCGCATCGATATGGCGTGCGCTGATGTCCCATGCCGGCTCCGTCATGTCGCACTTGCACGTGGTAAGCTTGCCGTCCTCTACGATGAAATGGACGTTCGACAGCTTCCGTATGATCTTCCCGCTTATGGTATAGCTGCCGCTCTCGATGGATATGTAGCCGTTATAGACGACGCCTGTCTGACTGGAAAGGTTCATCTCGATCCTGTCCGCCCGGATCACCTCCTTCCCGACGTTCCAGTGTACATTTCCCCGTGCTGCTATATCGTAGGTCCTGGAATTGAATACTATGTGTGCGGCAGATACAACGGCATCTCCCTTCGATATCCTGACGTTCCCCTCGGCATCGTACACGCCCGTCTTATCGTTATAGACCACCCTGTCCGCGCTGAACCGTATAACGCCGTTCTGCGTCAGGAGGGACGACAGATCGATTGCCCGGGCATTCGATCCGGCAAGGACCGATGCAAGGCATACTGTAAAAAAAATGACCCTGCACTGCATAGAGTGTCCCTACCATAGGCCGATCGCTGGAAAGTCAGACCGGGGAAGGACCGCTATACGATCGTTACTGTTCTTCGTGATAATAGCCCTTGCTGTAGTAGTAGTCCCTGTAATACCCCTTGCCTTTGTCAAGGTGCGTCAGGACTATGCCCGCTATCTTAGCGTTGATCGCGGAGAGCGCTCCGATGCTCCTCACGACCTGCTCTCTCGGATATCCGTTTGCCTTCACGACAAATATCACACCGTCG
Organism: Deltaproteobacteria bacterium; assembly: GCA_023381995.1. Taxonomy (GTDB): domain Bacteria; phylum JAMCPX01; class JAMCPX01; order JAMCPX01; family JAMCPX01; genus JAMCVD01. The sequence continues at coordinate 16,468 of JAMCVD010000009.1, read as the reverse complement.
ACCTGCGAGGACAGTATCGCCGCGTCAGAGATGATGCCGACCGGCGGGGAGTCTATGATAACATAGTCGAACTTGCCCCTCAGCATCTCTATGAACTCTTTCGATCGCGAAGAATCTATGAGCTCCGCAAAGTTGGGCGGCTGCCTGCCGGACGTAAGATAGTAAAGCGGGCCGTGGCTACTCTGCTTAATCGCATCGGCAGGCTTCTCGTCCACCAGCAGCTCGGTATACCCGGGCACCTTCTCGCTGTTGAACAGCTTATGTACCGATGGCTTCTTTACGTCCGCATCGAGCAGCAGGACCTTCGAGCCCGTAAGGGAGAGGAAGTACGCAAGGCTCGCGGATATGGTCGTCTTGCCTTCGTTTTCCCCGGCGGACGTGACCAACAGCACCTTGCTCGACCTCTTCACGAAGGAGTACTTGAGGTTCGTCCTTATCAGTCTGAGGGCCTCGGTGTAGGCCTGGGACGATGCGCTGTTGAGAATACCTATCAGCTTCTGGGGCTCGCCGAGCTTGATCTCTTCAAGGAACGGCAGCGTACCGATAACGGGGTACCCGATAAAGCGCTCGACGTCAAGCTCCCCCTTGATGCTGCTGTCGAGCTGATCGGCGATGAGCGCAGCCACAACGCCGGTGACCGACGACACCATCAGGCCAAACAGCAGCCAGAACATGAAGCCCCTGTTGGACCTGCCGGACGGCGCGGCGGCATGCTCTATGATCGTCGCCGTAGGATAGCCAATCTCGCCGAACACATTCACCTCCTTCAGCTCCTTCGTCAGCATGCTGTAAAGGTCCTTGCTCAATTCCACGTCCCTGCTCAGCATTATATATTGGATGCGCCTCTTGTTCGCCTCGAGCATGTCCTGCTTCATGATGCCGATCCTCGTGCGGAGTGCCTGGATATCGTTCCTGAGCTGCACGACCGAGGGGTACTTGTCCTTGTACTTTTGGAGCATGTTCGTGAGCTTGATCTGGAGCGAGGTATATTTCGTCTCGAGCTCCGACAGTGCCTTCGATGCCGCGTTGTCGTCCGGGGAGCCGAGGAACTCGACGGAGTCGCCGCTGCTGTCCGCACTTTGCTCTTCGACATACCGTATGAGCTTCATCTCCGATTTCTCTACCTTGTTCTTCAGTGACGTGAGCTCCCCCTGCAACCACAGGGTAACATCGCTTATGCGTTTCTTTCTCTCTTCGTCCAGGAATCGTATATAGCTGGCCGCCACTGCATTGGCGGCCCCGGCAGAGAACGCCGGGCTGTGCGACTTCATCGAGATTATGAATATCCTCGAGTCCGGGACCCGCTCGACGGTCAGTCCCCTGTCCAGCTTTCCGATCACGGCGTCGAAGGCCTTTGTCCCCTCCCCGGTACCGAGCCCCCGTGCTGCGAGTCGGAGCACGGGCTCGCTCCTCATGAGCTCGAGCTGTGTCTGGAAATAGTAAGACTGCAGGCCCTGTCCCATATCGCCTGCGTTGACGCTTGCGTACTGCTCGGGCTCTATCAGGAGCTTCGCCCTCGCAGTATACTCCGGGGGGGTAACGATATAGGCTATGACGAGCATTACCATCGTAACGGCAAACACGACGGCGACAAGCAGACGGCGCTGATACAGTATATCGAGATAATATCTTATATCGCCCTTCGTCCAGGCATGTGGGGGGGGCATCTAAAACAGACTCTCCGGGACGATGATAAGGTCCGATGCCTGCAGGTGCATGTCTATGGTCATATCGCCCTTGCTCATAACGTCTCCCATCTTCAGGTGATAGACCTCTTTCTTGCCGTCCAGGTACCTTACGAGCATGACGCCGTTCTCTTTCGCATAGTCCGTAAAGCCGCCCGCTTTCAGTATGGCGTTCAGCACCGTATACCCCTCGTGCAGCTCATAAGCGCCCGGTGACTTGACTTCGCCGACGACATAGAAAACATTCAGCCTCTTCTCGTAGAAGCGGCTTGTTATATTGCCCTTCTCCTCCCTGGAGACATAGATTATATCGCCGTCTTTGATCAGTATGTTCTGCGACAGGTCGCCATCGACAAAGAGCTTCGTGATGTCCACCTGTATATGCGTGAGTGCCCCGCCTTTCCGGCGCAGGATGGAGACGTTATCGCCCGCACTCGCGGTAGGGCCGCCCGCTTTCAGGAGTATATCGAGCAGCCTGCTCTCGGTCGTAAGCGCATACGTGCCGGGCTTCTCGACTTCTCCGAGGACATAGACCTTGTGGCTCCTGTATTCCTGTATGGAAACGGAGACCCTGGGGTCGACGAGATAGTCCCTGCCGAGCCTGTCCGTAAGCAGCTCCTCCACCTGCGAGGTAGTGTCCCCTTCCACCCGGACGTCCCCGAGCAGAATGTTCTTTATCGTCCCGTCTTGGGAGACGGTAAAATCTCCGGACAGGTCCTTCTCCCCGAAAACGTCTATGTGCAGCACATCGGAAGGGCCGATAAGATATTCACCCTGAGCATGCAGATTGGTTACGGCTATTACGACTATGAGTGCTGCTGAAGCAATCGACTTAAAGAAGCCCCGCCCTGATACCGGCAAGTATCCTGGAATCCTGATATTTATTGGCATTTGAAGACTCTGGCCTTTCATCATAATAATAATAGGTCGCAAACAGCTCTGCCCATCTCACAAACCTATAGTTTATTCCAATATCAAATCCGTAAGCGTCTGTATAGTAATTTTCTCCTGTATATTTGAGCTTCAAATACTGTGCACCGAGAATGCCCGTCAACTGATCCGTAAGATCATAATCGAGGTCCAACCCTCCTGCGACCTGCGTGTCGTACAGCCTGCCGAAGATATCGAACGCTTTCGACCCGTCGACATAGAGGTCGGCCTTGAGCCTCTTCTCGGCCTTGTACGCTACCTTGGCGAGGTATATGTTGCCGGACTGTGTATTGTTCGTAAAACCGAATGTTATATAGCTGTAGCGAGCGGTGAACGATAGCTTCGAGCCGTTGGACACATCGATCTCGAAATACGGCAGGGACTGGTTTATCGTGCCTAACGACGGGGACGTAAACGTCTGGGATATGTACTGAAAGCCGGGCTTCAGCTTTACGTAGCGGTCCAGCAGGACGACGGCATTTATCTGCGGCTCTTGGACATCATAGGAGAAGCCGAGCGACCCTGGAAAGTCCGCTTTTATATAGTCGTACCTGACGTCGATGGAGAACCTCCTCCCGATGGGAAGCTCGTACTTGATATAGGGGTTCAGGTAATTGGCCTGCGTTATGTTCGTTACAGCGAACGTGGGGAGCTGGGGGGATATGGGTACTACGGTATACTGATCGGCTATCCCGAACACAAGGTGCCTTACCGGGTAGAGGTTGATCGACGCATTCAGGTCGTTATAATAGGTATTGTACTGCGTATACTTGCTGTAATTGAGGTAGGTAAACGTATAGCTCACATCGACGTCCGCCCCGAACCTGAACGGCAGGAACAGGTCGAGCGAGGGCTGTACATAGACGATATTGTCCCCTTTGTCCGCGGACTGCCCACCGACTTTCAGGACATTCGTATCGTATGCATCGCTCAACGACAGATACGCCCTCAATAGTCTCCTGCCCTCGTGCTGAGCATACACCCTCCGCGGCACGAGCATGACACTGCCCACGAGTGCCATGAACACCACCGCCCCAACACATTTCCTCATACTGTCCACCGGGCCGCCTATCGAAAGTCCTTGCCCACGATGAGCGTTATGTCCCATTTGGCCACCTCCATTTGCACAAGCTTAGGCATCTTCTTGAGCAGCCTTGCGATGGCAAGCGCCTGTTCATAGTACGCCGGTTTATAGTATATCACGCTCGACGGAGTTGCGATCTTCTCCACGCTTACGTTCACGACATTTATCTTGTTCTTTATAAGCGTGATACCCACCAATGCCGATGTCCTGGGACTGCCGCTTGCGTTCAGTATGGACACCCTTGCGGGTGTGGTCGCCTGTGCCACCTGCGGCCTCTGCTCGGGTGGCCGTACGGACGCGACCTGCTGCTGCACAGGCCTCTGTACCGGGAGTGCCTCATATCTCGGAGCAGGAGGATACGCAGGGCGGCTTGCAACGACGACCCCAGACATTATCGTATTGGGATCGTACCAGCACATGCCCCCGGACGTCGCTGCCCTCTGTCCTATGCCGGAGTAAAATGAATCGAGGAGGCTCGATACGCCGTCCTGGACGACGTCGGCCAGCGGGGTGGTGCCCGTGGCGAGCAGGCCGGAAGGTACGAACTTCCCGCTGCCTGTCCATATGGTCTGTCCGGTCGCCGTATCGATCAGCGAAAGGCTGAAATCGGCGGCAGGTACCGCTCCCTCTGTCGGGAGGTCCGACGGCGTGTACACATACCGCGTCACCCTGCCCGCGAATACCGCCTGCACGCCGAGTATGATCCCCATGCCTGCCGCATCCTCGGGCGATATGCCCCCGGGAGTATGGATGTCTCTTTCTCCCAGGACCCTCTCGACCTCCATCCTGTCCATAATATTGAAGCCGCCGCGCTGCATAAGCCCGATCGACAATATGTCCGACACCACCTTGCCGGCCTGTGGGTCGCGTGTCTCGTTCTTCAACGGAAGTACGGCAATACAGCCTATGTTGTCAACACTCTCCGACGGCAGGAGAAATTTCGAGGACATCGAAGACGCACACCCCGACACGACGATCAGGGCAACAGCTATCAGCCGCTCTGCCCCTCTCACCGTACGACCCTTTCTCTGACTGCGTCCGCCGCATCCATCGCAACGTCGTACAGCGGTGCGCCGGGTGAGCCTTCCTTTACGAAGGAGCCTGCAAAGACGATAGCGCCCGAATAGACATCCACGATCCTCACATCCACGCCCGCGATCGGTATCGTCCTGCTTCCATCGTCGGCAAGCTCATAGCCGTACTCCACCACACTCCCGAACACCACGTAATTCACGCCGAGCTGCCTGCCCATTACCTGGGCGATGGACCTATCGGTGAATGCCGCCTTCCCTATGTTTGCATATGGAAGGCGGCTCTTAAACTGGGCCGTCCCTATGATGCGGAAGACGCCGGCCCTGGAAAGCGATTCCGCAACGTCGTTTGCGAAATTTTCACCCGCACCGCCAGCTTCCGTCAGATTTTGAAAAGGCGCGACAGCGATGCCCGAGCCGCCGGCGATGTGGAACCCTCGTGAGGAATAAACGATCTCGCCTGCGAGTGCGGGCCTGCCGCAAAAAAACAAAAGGACACACGCTCCTACCAGAACACTTCTCATCGACTGCACAGGCACCTACTCTTCGAACGGACGCATGGGACTTATAGGCTCTCTGTACGTCCTGAGGACCCTCTGCGAAGGCAGCTCCGTCTTCTGGACGACGGTCTCCTCGATAGAAACCTTGCCCGCGGGCTTCTTCTTCCCCGACTGTGCGATCAGCTCACCGAGCGTCGTACTGGCGATACTGTATGGTACGGGCTGATAGGCAAACCCCATGCTAAATCCCAGCATCCTCATAAGAGCAACACATGCCTCCGAGGAATCGTCATGCTGATTGATGACGAATGCGGACGGCAACTGCCCGGACACGGCCTTCACATACGCTGTGTGCGCACCCGGCCCGAGGCTTATCGTCCTCATGGTGAAAGGATTCATGCCCCCACCATGGAACTCGTAGGGGATGACGATAGAGTTGTCCACCATAACATAGCCCTTCGACGGGCCCTGGAATGTCATGCTGAAGTTTATGACAGGGTCCGACTGCGATTGGAAGATAAACTCCCTTCCATTCTGTCCAGCCCTCGCCGTTGAAGGGATTTGGTACCTGACGGGCAGCTTATCGTCGTCATCCATTGCCGCTGCCATCGTCCTTGCCTCCGCGCCGTAATCGAGGACCTTGTTTGCGATCCAGCCCCCCTTTGGCTGAATGGCGTCCTGCGCAAGAGAGCTCAGGTAAAGTGCCAACACCGAGCCGCCATTCGGCACCGTAATGCTCAATCTATGGACACCCCTTTTCAGTATGAACGTGCCCATGTCCTCATAATTGCCGCCGTTCGAAAAGGAAGACGATGCGGTCGGCTCGTCGTCCAGCGTGAACGTCATCGGGTTGCCGTCGACGTATACGATAAGGTGGTACCTGCCGCTGTGCTCTACATTGACGTTGTACGTCAGCGTATCGGGCAGTGTCCCGAGCCTGGTTGCATAGTCCTTGAGGTCCACGTTGATGAAGTTCCTTCCGGAAAGCAGGTCGAAATAATCCATCAACGACGGCTGCTGGGGTATGCCTTCGCCCTCCCAGCCGAGCCCCCTCACAAGCGCGACGGCCCATGCCCCTTCGCTGACATACTGCACTGCATACGATGGGGAAGTCGATAAAATCACGCCCGCAAAAATCAAAAGTATAAACACTATCAGGTAGCGTATCTTCACGATGGAATCGTATTAATACCAATTATCACGGCTGTCAAGCACTTTAGAGCGATACACTTACACTGGTTGCAGAAAGCCGAGTATGATGATAGACAGACCGTCAAGAGCGATACATGAATACTATTGATACCCTGCTCTATGATCTATACCCCTGGTCATATGCTATCATCGGCATGGGTGTGATGATAGAGAACGCCGGCATCCCGGTACCCGGCGAGGCCATCATGCTTGCAGCGGGCATCCTCTCGGCATCACACAGGCTGGACCCCTGCCTCGTTATCATAAGCGGAGCAGGCGGGGCGGTGATCGGCGATAACATCGGCTACTGGCTCGGAAGGTTCGGAGGGAGGAGGCTCATCGACTATGCAGCGAAGAGGATATCGTACGCCGGCGGTGCGGCAAGACCGGCCGGGAAGGACGGAGATCCGGGTCCTGCCCCGGCGGGCCTTGCCCACCTCTCTCGGCCATTGATGTCGCGGCTCTCCGCCGGCCTAAGGCGTACGGAGCGGTTCTTCGACAGGCACGGGGGCAAGACCGTTTTCTTTGCGAGGTTTATAACCGGCGTAAGAATATTCGCAGGCCCCATCGCGGGCATATCGATGATGGACTTCAAGAAGTTTTTTCTGTACAATACGCTCGGTGCCGTCGTATGGGCAAACACGATCGTACTCGGAATAATGTATCTCGGAAGCGTCTACAGGCAGTACATAAGGGACTACATGGACGCCGACGTGGCGATCTATGGACTTTTGCTCATTGTGCTGCTATTGATCTCCTTCAGAGCGATAAAAAGACTCAGGAGACCAGATAACAGGAAGAGACATTAGTATATGCCGGACAAGAAAAGAACACACGGGCTATTGGACTTTATGGGCGCAATATTTTCAGGCCGGTCCCGGCGCACCGTCGATGACGAGATCAAGAGTCTCTTGCTGAACATAGAGAACCTAACGGGGAAGAGGTTCAAGAACCACCATCTCGTAAAAAAGGCGCTGACGCACAAGTCATCGAAGATTGCGGACGAGCACAACAACTATGAGCGGATGGAATTCCTCGGCGATGCAGTGCTCGGGCTCATCGTATCGGACATGCTGTACGCATTCTATAAAGACGAGGACGAAGGCAAGCTCACCTATTACAAAGACTCGCTCATACAGATGCGGAGCCTCGCCGGCAAGGCACGGGAGCTCGGGCTCGGCGAGTATGTGATCGTCGGCAGCAAAGAAAAGAGGAACGGGTTCTCGAACAGCGATACGCTGCTCGGCGACATATTCGAGTCTCTGATAGGCGCCATATACCTGGACATGGGGTTCGACGGCGTATTCAAGTTCATAAAGAAGCTCTTCGAGAACGACATACAGCATATCAGAGAGCAGCCAGTATGGGACTTCAAGTCGAAGCTGAACAACATCGCACAGGAGACCTACAAGGTGCCACCCGACTACAGGGTAGTAAGCGAATCCATGGTAAACGGGACGAAGGTATACAGGGTCGCCGTAGGACTGAACAGAAAAGTCATAGCGCACGGAGAGGCACGGAACAAGAAAGAGGCCGAGCAAAAGGCCGCGATGAAAGCGCTCGCGAGGCTCGAGCAGCAGGACAGCAGGCCCCGGTAGATACGGCTTACTTTCTCGTATAGCGGCCGATAAGCTCTGCGTGTGCGATCACATGCCCTTTCATCGCCCTTTCCAGTACCGGCTTCCTCGATCCACGGCTTATATGAAGTACCGCATCGAGCGCGTACAGCTTGAAGAAGTACCTGTGCGTCCCCCACGGAGGACACGGTCCCCCATAGCCGGGCTCCCCGAAATCATTGGTGCCGTCCACAGCCCCGGTCGGGGTAGTGCCTTGCTTTATCGTGTCCGCACCCGGCCTGATATTCCACAAGAGCCAGTGTGTCCATACGCCGGCCGGAGCATCGGGATCCTCGACGATCAGAACGAGTGATTTTGCCTTTCGAGGGACGTCCCGAATCACAAGCTCCGGGCTTATGTCTTTGCCATCGCACGTGTACACCTGCGGTATAGACCCGGAAGGAGCGAACGCCGGCGACGAGATCCCCAGCCCGCGCCCTCCGGCACTCACGTCGCAGACACCCATGAGCATACAGGGGACAAAAAGGGCGACAGCAGCGGAATATTTGGTACGCCTCACGCTCACCTGTACTGTATCAGGGAAAAAGCCGGGTACGGCTTTATCCTGTCCCTCCCCTTCAATCCGAGCAGCTCTATGACAAACGCGCACTCGACGATCTTCCCGCCCGCCTTCCTGACAAGCTGGATCACGGCGGATGCGGTCCCGCCCGTCGCAAGGAGGTCATCGACGATGAGCACCCTGTCCCCCCTCTTTATGGCGTCCCTGTGTATCTCTATCTCGTCGACGCCGTACTCGAGCTTATAGCTCGCCCTGACCGTTCTGTACGGCAGCTTGCCCTTTTTCCTTACGAGCACGATGCCCTTGCCGAGCTTGTACGCCAGAGCCGAGCCTATGATGAAGCCCCTCGCGTCGATGGCGAGTATACGGTCTATGTCATTACCGATATACCTGTTTCCTAGTATATCTATCGTGCGCTGGAACGCCTTTGCGTCCTGCAGGAGCGTCGTGATGTCGTAGAACAGGATGCCCTTCTTCGGAAAGTCGGGTATCTCCCGTATAGCCTTCTTCAGATCAAACTCTTCCATTCTATACCTCCTGTAATCTGTATAAATTTAAGTGTAACGTAAAAACCCACCGTTACGGAACCCACGATAACATCAAAATCTGCAAAAATACACAAATCCTCCAATCTCTTGACGACTATAATCCATAGGCGTTTACCATAGAGTCAAGGAGCGGTATTCCCCTTTATGGTTAAAATGAAGGTCGTAAAGATCATACTGGTTTTTCTCATCTTTGCATTTACATCAAACGTAGCCCTTGCATCGGCAGCAAGAGCTAACCTCAGAAGCCTTTCAAAGATCAATCATACAGGCAAGAAAATATCTTCCAAACTGGTACTGGACGATCCGGATTCAAACGCCGATCCGAAACCCGCATTTCATAAAACCAGGCATCGTGTTAGAAGCCTTTATATTCATCCGATAGGTGCAGTGACACCTGCCTTTTCGATATTTACCGACATGAACTATATAAGCCTTATTCCAATAAAGGCATTTCAACCGTCTTCAAACAATCTTTTCGCCATCTTTATCCCGCCAGAACCTCCCTATAATCCCGGCTCTCTTGCTTCAACAAAAAGCAAAAGGGGAGCACCCGGGCAAAACCCGGGCCGGGAGCCCGTCAAATCTTAAATAAGTTTTAAAAACATATAAAAAGGAGAAAAAAATATGAAAACAGTAACAAAAACAGGTTCTATGGTAATCATGGCCATGCTTGTCATGGCGGTCGTGGCAGGGTGTAGCAGCGGGGGTGGCGGCGGGACTGCCGCGTATAAGATCGGTGGCACGGTGAGCGGGCTGAGCGGAACACTGGTCCTCCAGGACAACGGCACGGATGACCTCTCGTTAACGGCAAGCGGTGCATTCACCTTTGCAAAGGCGCTTGCCAATGGCAGCGCGTATGCGGTCACGATCAAGACACAGCCCGCGGGACAGACATGCAGTGTAACAAACGGCTCCGGCAAGGTCTCCGGCGCCAACGTCACCAATGTGGCGGTATCGTGCGGCTATACGGTCGGCGGCACGGTAACCGGGCTGAGCGGAACACTGGTCCTCCAGGACAACGGCACAGACGACCTCTCTATAACAACAAGCGGTGCATTTACCTTTGCAACGGCGCTTGCCAACGGAAGCTCGTATGCGGTCACGGTCAAGACCCAGCCCGCGGGACAGACGTGTAGTGTGACAAACGGCTCCGGCAAGGTCTCCGGCGCAAATGTTACCAGCGTGGTAGTATCGTGCGGCTATACGATCGGCGGCACGGTGAGCGGGCTGAGCGGGACGCTGGTCCTCCAGAATAACGGTACAGACGACCTCTCTATAACAACAAGCGGTACGTTCACCTTTGCAAAGGCGCTTGCCAACGGAAGCTCGTATGCGGTCACTATCAAAACACAGCCAACAGGCCAGAGCTGCTACGGGACAAACCTATCAGGTACCATAGCAGGTGCGAACGTAACCAACGTAACTCTAAGCTGCTACAATTCGGGGACGCTGGATCATACGTTTAATTCTACCGGCTATGTTACCAACAACAATGCAGCGGGTGGAAGTTATGCATGGGGCCATTCAGTCGCCACCGATGCACAGGGCAGGATACTCGTCACCGGAGATGCATGGGACGCTTCAAACAATGATTATATGGCGATATGGCGATTCACTGCCAATGGCACACTTGATACCAGTTTTGGCACTAACGGTATAGTGACCAACAACAATGCAGCGGGCGGAAGTAGTGCTGCTGGCTTATCCATCATCACGGATGCACAGGGCAGAATACTGGTGACTGGAATTGCATTAGATTCTTCACTCAATTACAATATGGCAATCTGGCGGTACAACGCCAACGGCACACTTGATACCAGTTTTAACGGCACAGGCTATGTGACCAACAGCAATGCAGCAGGTGGAAATTCTGCTCAGGGCTACTCCATCATCACCGATGCACAGGGCAGAATACTGGTGACTGGAGTTGCATGGGCCGCTTCAAACAACACTTATATGACGATATGGCGGTACAACGCCAACGGCACACTTGATACCAGTTTTAACGGCACAGGCTATGTGACCAACAACAATGCAGCAGGTGGAAGTTATGCTGAGGGCTCATCCATCATCACCGATGCACAGGGCAGAATACTGGTGACTGGATATGCATTTGACGCTTCAAACTATGATTATATGACGATATGGCGGTACAACGCCAATGGCACACTTGATACCAGTTTTGGCACTAACGGTATAGTGTTCAACAACAATGCTGCGGGCGGGAATAGCGCTGATGGCTACTCCATCATCACCGATGCACAGGGCAGGATACTGGTGACCGGAGATGCATTTGACGCTTCAAACAACTATAATATGGCAATATGGCGGTACAATGCCAATGGTACATTGGATACTGCGTTTAACTCTACCGGCATCGTGTTTACCAACACTTCAGCTGGCGGGAATAACGCTGAGGGCTACTCCATCATTACAGATGCACAGGGCAGAATACTCGTCACCGGATATGCAAAGGACGCTTCATCCAAGAATAATATGGCGATCTGGCGATTCAATGCCAACGGCACACTTGATACCAGTTTTGGCACTAACGGTATAGTGTTCAATAACAATGCAGCTGGCGGGAATATCGCTGATGGCTTATCCATCATCACAGATGCACAGGGCAGAATACTCGTCACCGGAGATGCAAAGGACGCTTCAAACAAGTATAATATGGCGATCTGGCGGTACATCCCGTAACAGTTGATCGAGGAGGGGCGGGGTTTCCCCGCCCCTGCAGAATTTAATAGTAAACCCCGTTACGTGACCACGGGGCGTTAAATTCTGTGGCAATTAATATCCTATCGTGACAGATAATCCTCTATTTCTTTTACATACTCGGGATACATCTCTTCCGCTGTCTTTACCGCATCAAACACTATTGAATGTTTTAACAGATCGTATTCATGCACGAGGCGGTTCCTGAGTCCTGCCGAAGGAGCAAGCCGGACCGCCAGTTTTCTGCTGATTATCTTTATTTCGCCGCTTTTTATAAAGCTTTCGTAATAATCCTCCGGAGCAGGATTGCCTGTCTGGACTATGAGATGTGTGTTTATATCGATAGCCGCCTCGACCAATTCTTGCAACAGCCTTTCCGTTGCCTTTCTTTTATACACATCACCGGCATAATCGGCTTTTGACATTTTACTTATCGGCTCAAGGACTTTTAAATTCTCGATTATAATAGAGAGTTTTCTTCTGATAATGTCTTTTTCTACAGGTGTCATGCCAATCCTTTTGTTTTCAGGTACCGGGCTATCCCCGCTCTTTGAGCGTCCCGGAGTTTTTTTGAATCTATATACATGCTGAACGCCAATGAGTAGAAATCATTGAAAAGGCCGCCCCGGCTTTCATAGAGCAGTCTACCGTTCCTTGCAGCGGCATACTTCAATACCGGTGTTGCATGTTTAAGATCGACCACATCGACATTGTTTATATGCAGCAATTTGATTATCCTGTTAGTCAGGGCAAGTATATCAACCGGCCTGTCAAAAAGGAACGCAATATCGACATCGCTCTCTTTGCGCATCTTGCCGGATGCGACAGAACCGAACAAAAGGAGGAGATCCAATCCTTCTTTTTTCAATACAGGGACCAGCTTATCTTTTATTGTTTCGTCTATTCCCATATCTGCCCTTATGCCTCAAAAATATTTCTTTGTATTTTCTTATATCATAAAAATACCATCAATGTACACAGAGACATAATCGACCACCAATGATGCAGGGGCGTTAAATTTAACGCCCCTACAAAAAATGGGCCTTACCGACGAAGATGCACACTGTTTACCCCGTTAAAAAGCCCCATTTATGACGGAGATACTATGATAAATTTTAAAGTCCTTTCTAACGGGATTTACTGTTTCAGCTTCCGTTTTAGAAAAACGACGGCCTCTTTCAGCTCCTGCGCTTTCAGGACATACGACACCATGATGTACGAGACAACGCCGACCAGTATTGCTGAGATGAGCATAAACAGCAGCCATAGTGCGGAGTAATGGGCATGAAGCAGTACGATGCCCCTGAAGCCTGTTATGACTATTGTTCCCATGACCGCAGAGCCCGCACACGCCCTGAGGAACGAGCCGGCTATCGCCCTCAGCCCTATCATGCCGATCTTCCGCCTGAGCGCATACAGCAGGTAGAAGATGTTGAAGTACGCGGATATGCTCGTTGCAAGCGCCAGGCCCCTGTACTCCATGCCGTTCATGAGCCACGTGCTCAAAAGCAGGTTGATTACGACCGTAAAGACAGCTATGACGACAGGGGTCTTGGCGTCCTTCATGGCATAGAACGCCTGCGTAATCACCCTCGATAGTGCGACCGCCCACAGCCCGATTGCATAGAATATCAACGCGGAAGAGACAGCGGCCGCATCGGATATGCTGAAAGAGCCCCTGTGGAACAGCACCATTATGATCGGCCTCGAAAGGATGATCAGCCCTGCCGTTGCGGGTATCGTTACGAAATTAAGCAGCCTCAGTGAGAACGTAAGGGAGTCTTTCAGCCTCGAAACGCCGGATGTCGCTGTGTCGCGGGACATGGTCGGCAGTACGGCAATGGCAAGCGATACGGCAAATATGCCCTGCGGGAACTCGAACAGCCTCGAGGCATAGTAAAGGTAGGATATGCTCCCGGTCCTCAGGAACGAGGCAAGCACATTGCTGATGAACACATTGAGCTGGTACACAGCGGCCCCGAACATCATGGGCAGGAACAGAAAAAGCGTCTCTTTCAGCGCAGGGTGCGTATAATCGAAGTTCAACGAGAACATGAACCCCTTCCTGCGCATAAGGACGAGCTGCGGCACGAGTTCCAGCACGGCGCCGACGATAACGCCGGCCGCGACTATCAGTATCGCGTGCCGGCCGCGGCTGGCGATCAGTATGAACGTTATTATCGAGATGTTCAGTATTATGGGCGACAGCGCCGGCACAAAGAAGCGCCTCAGTGAATTGAGGATGCCCATACACAGCGCGGCTATACTGATAAACAGGATGAACGGAAACATGATCCTGTTGAGCGTCACCGTCAGTCCGAACTTCTTCGGATCGGCATCAAAGCCCGGTGCGAACAGATAGACGAGCTGCTTCGAAAAGACCACGCCCAGTACGGACAGGGCCACGAGCACGATCAGCAGGTACGTGAAGGTTATGTCGGACACCTTCTTCGCTTCTTCGTCGCCGTACTTCGCATGGTAGGACGTGAACACCGGTACGAACGAGCTGCTCATCGCTCCTTCACCCACAAGCCTCCGCAGGAGGTTTGGTATCCTGAAGGCAACGAAGAAGGCGTCCGCGGACGTGACGGCACCGAAAAAGTAAGCAAAGCTTATGTCCCTTGCCAGCCCGAGTATCCTGCTGACGAGGGTCATGATGCTCACCACGCCCGCACTCTTTGCTATGTCGGACCTGCTGCTCACTATATTCCGTCCAGTGCCTTCGACAGTTCCACGAGGGCGGACAGATTCGTAAGCTCCCTGTCCATCATAAGGTATATGGTGTGGTACTCGATCCTCGACAGCCGTATCCGCGTCTTCAGGTAGTCGGTGAGCTGCTTATCGTGGCGTGCGAGCCTGTCCATGCTCAATGTCTCCTCCACGGTCCTTCTCAACCGCTCGTCGATGCCTGGCCCGTGTATAAAGCTGCTTACGTCGTCCCTCAGGGCATCGCTGCCGTAAAAAGGGCCGTGGACCTTGTTGATGATGAACCCCGCAAAGTTTATATCGAAACCCTTCATGATGCTGTAGAAGTATACCGCTTCCTCGACCGCATCGCGGGTCGGCATGGTCACCATATAGAAGCGTACCTTCTTCGACGCCAGCAGGGCCTGGACGTCCTTTGCCCGCGTCTTGAAGCCGGAGTACAATTCTTCGAATTCGCCAAAAAAGTCGGTCAGTTCCTCCACTATCTCGAGGCCCACATAGCTCTTCAGGAGCCTGACGACCTTCTGCGGCGCCCTGTTAAGGATGTTCAGCCCGAGGAGGCTTATGCTCATGGACGGCTTTACGAGCCACTTCAGGACGCCGGAGCTGATCAACTGTATGAGCCTGTTCGGCGCGGTCAGGAAGTTTATGGCATGCCGTGCCGGGGGCGTGTCGACGACGATCAGATCGTAGTCGTACTCGTTCTTTATCTCGTACAGCTTCTCCATCGCCATATAGTCCTCCGAGCCGGCGAGCTCGCCAGATACATACCGGTAATAGCTGTTGTTCAGTATGGCATCCGCCTTCTGCGGCGATTCCGAGTATTTCCTAATGAGGTTGTTAAACGTCGTCCTCGTCTCGAGGATCATGGCATAGAGCCGGCCGCCGGTATCCATGCCGCCAGAAGCCGGCAAAGGTATCGGTGTCGGTATGCCCTTGAGCGCATTGAGCCCCATCGACTGTGCGAGCCTCTTTGCCGGATCGATCGTCATAACGAGCGTCTTCCTGCCCTTCAATGCGTGCGCGACGCCTATCGCGGCCGATACCGTGGTCTTCCCCACGCCGCCCGTGCCCACGCACACGATGACCTCCGGCTGCGGCTTCATCCCTGCCCGCATCCCCTGCCGGATTGACTGTGCATCCACGCTACCATCACATCCATCGTCTTCTTATCCATTTCTGTCTTTACACATTACCCCGGGACATATGAACAAATGTAGCAATAGCTGCAAGCTCTACTATTGAGTAATCTGATTTACCCGGCATTACTGTAATGACAAGCCCCGATAATACAGAAGCTATGTTATCAAACTCGGCATCACAATACCCCTCAAACCGCTGTTTTGTCATAAACAAGCCCGCCGTAGGAAAAACTTGCCATAGAATTTAAAGAACTCTCCCTGCGGCACGTCACCAACAGCAAAATCATAATCACGAACCTGTTCCGTACTCTTCGATAAAGAAGAACCACTCAAATAAAGCTTACCCACACCACACTTTTTAGCCATCTCAATAATCTTCTTAAGCTCATTCTCAGGAATCATATGCGCCTCCTTTGAGGTTATCCAAATGATAGCACACTCCTATCGAATATTTAATATTTTCCCCTCGCCCTCATACTTTTGTCATCTTCCTTCAGGATATGTCCAGTTCTTCCTTGTCCATTTTTGGTCCTTACAAATTCCATCGCTAAAACGGACCGCTGTTCCTCTGCCCTACCATGTCCAATGTCAAGGGGCAGACCCCTTGGTAGACCCCTAAGTTCTCCTCGAATAACTGTTGCAGATTTTTTTCTAAGTCTAAATCTTTTACAGTTATCTTTTTGACAGTTGAACCTTTACTTTTCTATACAAATACAAGCCCGGATCGTATGGGCCCTCACGGTAAGATTTCATTTTCTCAAGCGACTTAGCGATGGAATTTGTAAGGACCAAAA
>JAMCVD010000011.1 GCA_023381995.1 Deltaproteobacteria bacterium | reverse complement strand
GTTTCCTCCGTGGCCACCACCACGCATTACCAGAGACATGATCGACTCCGTCGGGGGTAAAAACGCCACACTGGGTGAGATAAAAAACAGGATAGGATTGCCCGTCCCCGACGGCTTCGCTATAGCGACCATCGCATATGATACCTTCATGAAATCGACAGGTCTTTACGAGCGGATCCACAGGGAGCTGAGTATGCTCGATCTGAATGATGAGGAACATACTTCCGCAACAAGCAAAAAGATACAATCAATGATCGCCGGCGGAGACATACCGGGGGAAGTCCTCGGTTCAATCAAGGAGGCGTACAATGATTTAGAAAAATCGGCAGGAAGATCTGTGCGCCTGGCCATAAGGAGCAGCTCTATAAACGAAGACAGCGTCCTTTCATTTGCGGGTCAGTACGAAACGATGCTCAACGTCCGGCAGGAAGACATACCGTCCGCATACAAGCAGGTAATCGCCAGCATGTACTGCACGTCTGCCCTTTTCTATCTGGCACACAAAGGTCTGGCCAGCATCGAACAGAAGATGAGCGTCGGCTGCATGGCCATGATAGATGCGAAGGCCGCCGGTATCGTTTACACAAAGGACCCTACCAGTCCGGAGAGCGACACCATCGTGATAGCCGCTGTACCGGGTCTCGGAAAGTCTGCGGTGGACGGAACGGTAACCCCCGATGTCTACACAGTCGATCGTAGTACGGGGAAGACACTAAAAAAGCAGGTCGTACGAAAGCACAGCATGCTTGTCCTCAGTCGCCTCGGGGGTATCGATACCGTTGTCATCGATACGGGGGAAAGGCAGCCGTGTCTGGACGAAGGGCAAATCTATCGTATAGCGGAGAGTGCCCTCAGGGTAGAACAGCACTACCATTGTCCGCAGGACATGGAGTGGTGCGTTGATCAGAAAGGTAGTCTCTTTATCCTCCAGTCAAGACAATTGAATTTTTCCCGCAGTACTACGGGACACACGAGGACGTACAGCGGCGGCGAGGTGCTCCTGGACAACTGCAGCACCGTGTGCCCAGGTATTGGAGCAGGGAGGGCCTTTGTTTTAACGGACGAAAGAGACATACCGCTCGTCCCGGAGGGAGCAATTCTCATAGCGCCTCATTCCTCGCCGTCGCTCGTAAGGGCCATGGACAAGGTCAGCGCCATAATTACCGAGACCGGGGGAATAGCAGGTCATATGGCCTCGATGGCGAGGGAATTCAACATACCGACGATTACGGACGCAGTCAATGCAACGTCCCGTATAGTGCCCGGCGAAAAAATCACGGTTGACGCTGATTCCGCATGCGTGTACAGGGGTGCAGCCGAACGAATCACCGGAGCGGAGGCATCAGGACCTGTCCTGGCAAGGGACACCGCTGCCTACCGTATGCTTAAAAAAATCTCTCGGCTCATAGCGCCCCTGCACCTTACGGACCCGTCGAGCAGACATTTCGAAGCGCCCTCCTGTACGACCATACACGACATTACCAGATACTGTCACGAGAAGGCCATAGCCAATATGTTCGACACCTGCGATGGCATACCCGACGCTACTCCTGCAATAAAGGTGGCCGTACGGCTGCCCATAGACCTGTATGTGCTGGACATAGACGGTGGGACAAAAGGCGGGCTGCACAAGGGCACCATAAAGATGGAAAACATCGCGTCCACTCCATTCTATGCCTTCATGACCGGCATGACTCACGAGGGCATTCGATGGTGGGAGCCGAGGAGGATCGATATAAGGGGGTTCCTCTCGGTCCTATCCTCCAGTGCCGCACGTGTAAGGGATAACGAAAGACCCGTTGGGGAACGGAGCCTCGCGGCTATCTCAAAAGACTATTTCAATTTTAATTCACGGGTGGGCTATCATTTCAGCACCATTGATGCTTTCTGCAACGACGTCAAAAACAACAACTATATAACCTTCTCCTTCAGGGGAGGCGCATCGGAGGACATCCGAAGGTTCAGGAGGGCAAAATTCCTTACCACTGTCCTGAATGAACTCGATTTCCGCACCGAGACAAGAGGGGATCACGTGATGGCTTATTTCAGAAAATATGATAAAGACGCGACATTGGACAAACTCGATCTCCTCGGCAGACTGACACTTTGCGCCTTGCATCTCGATATGCTCATGACGACGGATGCAAGCGTTGAATGGTTTACAAAGGCCTTCCTCGAAGGCAATTATAATTTCGAAATTCAACGCCCCCTATGATACCTACTTCCTTCCCTGTGTCCTGAGCCTTCTTTCAAGATTCTTTGCTCCCGATTTCTCGAGCATGGGCCAGAGCGGAGGCAGGAGCCATGGGAGAGAAAGCCCCAGCCGTGCAAGCATGCCCTGAGAGTGGGGGACATAAACCTCGATCTTGTTTTTGAGTATCGCCTTTGCGACCGCCTTCGCGACTGCCTCCGGTGGCTGGATCTTATCGAGAAAAGACATCGCAGAGCCCCCGTGTTCCGCTTCGTACTGGAGCTGGGGCGTTTCTGTCGAATCAGGACACACCGTCGAAATACCCACGGGGGACCCAAGGAGTTCAAGCCTGACTGCCAGATCGAAGCCCCGTATGGCAAACTTCGTCGCAGAATAAACTGCGGAGCCCGGCTCCGGGACTATGCCTCCCAGGGACGCCGTGTTCACTATGTGTCCAAACCCCTGCTTTTTCATGATGGGGATGACCTCTTTTGTACCATAGATAACACCGTAGAGGTTTATATGGATTTGCCTGTCTATCGAATCATAGCTGGCCTTATCTATATCGTCCGGAAGTATTATTCCAGCGTTATTGCACATGATATCGATCTTGCCGAACCTGTCCAGTGCGGCCTTCAAAAGCGCTTTCACCATGTCGAGTTTGGTCACGTCCGTGTAAACGCCGATAGCCTCTGTGCCCCTGTCTTTCAGCCCTTTTTCAAAGGCCGCAAGCCCGTCCTTGTTGATATCAGCCAGCACGAGCTTTGCGCCTTCATTGGAAAACATCGTCGAGATTGCCTTGCCGATACCGCTTGCGGCCCCCGTGACTACGGCTACCTTGTCCTTGAATTGCATGGCATTTCCTCCATAAAAATTTTTTTGGATGTATAACACAAAAGGACAACCGGGTCAATGCATATCACGTTCAGGATCGGCACAGCAACTATCGCTTTATAAACCGTCCGAAATGTTATATAGAGGAAGCTGAAAACAATTTATTACAATGATCAGTACATTACTTGTATATCTTGCTGTTGCAGTACCGCAGAGGGGACGGAACGCCCCATTGTCCCTGTATACCAGAGCAGTAAAGAGCTACTATGCACTCAATGCAAGCCCTCAAAAACAGCAGTACAGGAACAACTGGCTCGATGTCATCGATCAATTCGGCGAGATCTACAGGAAGTATCCGGATTCGGAATACGCCCCCGAATCATTGTTCGATATAGGAAACCTGTATAATAAGCTTTATACGCTGTCTTTCCTGTCCTCGGATCTGGACCACTCCATACGGGCGTTCGACGTGCTCCAGCGGCATTATACAAAGAGCAAGCTGTCGGACGATGCGCTTTTCAAGATCGCCGAGATTTACAGGACAAAGAAGGGCGATGTAAAAACGGCCATCGATTTTTATAAGCGTATACTCGAAGACTATCCCTCCAGCGACTCTGCCCCCATGGCAAAGGTCTGGATCACCAGACTGGGCGGTACCGCGGCCGTGAAGAAGACTGCCCGGACGAGACCCCTGTGTGCGCTCCAGGGGATCAAGGTGTGGTCCTCGGGAGGCTACACCCGTATTGTGATAAGCGTATCAAACGACATAATTTATTCGGGACATCTGCTGAAACAGGAAGAAAACGACAGGACAGGGAAAAGGGTCTATGTCGACCTCGATGGCACAATGCTTACCTGCAATACGGCACCCGTCGTTGTAAAAGATGGTATCGTCGAAGAGATTAGGACCGGGCAGTTCAACAGAGATACCGTGAGGGTTGTCATGGATGTCGGCAATATAGACGATTATTCCATCTTCAATTTAGAGGACCCGTTCAGGATCATCGTGGACGTAAAGGGCAAATCGACGCAGAAGCTCACGGAGAGTAGGGCTACTGACATACACGGGAGACAACCAGCCGCCGGGGCACAATTCACTGCCGAAACGACACCCGCCGGACTTACCATATCAAAGATAATACAGGACTACGAAAACCTGGACCGGCAAGAGCTGCCCATGACCGTACCGGTAAGACAGCTCCATGGATTGTTCATAAAAAAGGTGGTTATAGACCCAGGACATGGAGGCAAGGACCCTGGTGCAATAGGTCCAAACGGCGTAGCTGAAAAAAACATCACACTCAGGATAGGAAGGATGCTTGCCGAGAGGCTAAAGGCCCTCGGTCTGCAGGTTATCATGACAAGGGACAGCGATACGTTTATACCGCTCGAGGAGAGGACGGCCATCGCAAACATGAGCAATGCAGACCTCTTCATCTCCATCCATGCGAATGCAAGCAGGAGCAGAAGGACAAAGGGCATAACGACATACTATCTCAGCCCGACGAGAGACAGGGCGTCCATGCTCGTTGCCGCACGGGAGAATGCGACCTCGGCAAAAAAGTTGAGCGACCTTCAGCTCATACTCGAAGACCTCATGAAGACGGCAAAAATAAACGAGTCCGCGACATTCGCCGATGACATCCAAGAAGACATGGTTCACGACTTAAGGACGGACAGCTATGAGACACCGAGCCTCGGTGTAAGGAGCGCACCCTTCTTTGTGTTGCTGCACGCGAACATGCCGAGCATCCTCATAGAGACGTCCTTTATAACCAACCCGCATGAGGAAAGACTGCTCATGAAAAAGAGCTACGAGCGAGCTATCGTAGACGGCATTGTAAAAGGCATCGTGCAGTATGGGTCGAACGTAAAAATGGCAGAACAGTAGGGGAGTGTCGTCGTATGTCCCATGTGCTGGAGCGGACCCCATACCCGGCTACCTCGATGCTACAGCAAACCTGAAATGGACCACATCACCTTCCTGTACGACATAGTCTTTGCCTTCTATCCTCAGAAAGCCCTGTTCCCGGGCAGCAAGTTCGGAGCCGGCCTTCACATAATCTTCGTATGAGATGATCTCCGCTTTGATAAAACCATGCTCGAAATCGGAGTGGATCCTGCCTGCGGCCTGAGGGGCCTTTGTCCCCCTAACGACAGTCCATGCGTGCGCCTCTTTGGGGCCCGATGTGAAGAACGTCAAAAGGTTGAGCAGCCGGTAGCCTTTTCCTATCATTTTATCGAGGCCCGAGCGTTCTATACCGAGTTCCTTCAGGTACTCCGAGCGCTCCCCTGCATCGAGCTCTGCAAGCTCCGCTTCCAGTTTCCCGGATATGACCACGACGTCCGTGCCTTCCTTGAGAGCTTCCGACTCGACCTGTTTCAGATAAACGGACTCTTCCCCCGTATCTGCGGGCTCGACCTCGCTCACGTTCGCCACATACATGGCGGGTTTTGACGTCAGCAGATTCAGTTCCCTGATTAGCTGATCCTCTTCCGGGTTCCTCTGGATGCCTATCGCCTTTGCCCCGCCGGACAGATGCAGGGAGAGCCTTTTCAGGAAATCAACCTCTTCCATAAGCTTCCTGCTACCGCCCTTTGCCGCCTTCGATACCCTGTTCAGCCTCTTTTCAACGACCTCCAGGTCTGCGAGCAGGAGCTCGGTATTTATTATGCCTATGTCCCTTGCAGGATCCACATCGCCCTCGACATGCACGACATCTTTGTTTATGAAGCACCGCACAACATAGGCTATCGCATCGACCTCTTTTATATGGCTCAGGAATTTGTTCCCGAGCCCCTCACCCCTCGACGCACCCTTGACGAGTCCCGCGATATCGACGAACTTGAGGGTCGTGTATATCTTTTTCTCGGATTTATCTATGCCCGCAAGGACATCGATGCGTCCGTCAGGAACATCGACGATGCCGATATTGGGCTCTATCGTCGTAAAAGGATAATTTTCTGCGGATACCTTTGATACCGTAAGTGCATTGAATATGGTCGACTTACCGACGTTGGGCAGGCCTACTATGCCGCAGCTGAACCCCATTCATCCCGCCGTGCTCTTATTGACAAACTCAATTGCCTCCTGTCTCTTGCCGCCTATAAACATCAGTAGCCCGTCAAGGACCTTTCCCAGCAAGGTCTGAAGCGTATCTAATTCCTGCTCGTTGAATTCGGACAGCACATAGTCAACTGCTGTGTCCGAACCGCCCGGCTTTCCTATTCCGATCCGTATCCTGTAGAATTCCCTTGTTCCGAGCTTTTCAATAACAGACTCCACGCCCTTGTGCCCGGCACTGCTCCTGTTATAATCGAACTTCGCCCTGCCGACGGCGAGATCCATATCGTCGTGTACGACTATGATGTCGCTCGGTATCAGACGGTATTTCTTCATTGCGGACTGCACCGCGATGCCGCTCAGGTTCATGTATGTCAGTGGCTTCAGGAGGAGTATGTCTGCGCCCTGTTCCTGCCATACGTCCGTCAACGAGTCGAACCGCTTTTTTTCGATCCGGACACCGAACCTCTCTTCGATTACCGACAGGAAGAGGAAACCCACGTTGTGCCGCGTGTATGCATACTTCTTGTGTGGGTTCCCCAGTCCGGCAATGATGAGTGCCGGCCTCTGTGTTCTGTGTAGACCAAACAAGGGTACCTATTTCGATTCCTTCTTCTGCTCTTTTTTGGGTTCCGGCTTCTCTTTTGCCTGCGGAGCTGCCTGCTTCGTCTCTTTGGCTGTTTCCTTGGCTTCTTCTGCGGGCTGTTCGCCTTCTTTGGCTTCTTTACCCTTCTTGATTACTTCGGGTTCCGCACTGACGACCTCTGTTACAACGGGCTGGACAACCTCTTCCTTGGCAGGGACCATGACGTGGACGACGGGCGCCTCAGGGCTGTCTATGAATTCTATGCCCTCTATGGGCTTAAGATCCCTGACATGCAGTGTGTGTCCTATGTTCAGGTGGGAAACATCGATCTCGAT
>JAMCVD010000117.1 GCA_023381995.1 Deltaproteobacteria bacterium | reverse complement strand
AGCTACCATGACACCGGGGACCCCTGGGCGATCGGCTCGGAGCCAGACGCCGGGGGCGTATTCCAGCAGGAGTACGCGCTGTCCCAGACCGCCTCCACCTACACGGTGACCGCGCAGGGCCCCCTGCTTACTACCTTGTCCGTACAAACCCCGGGCCCGTACGGCTCGGTTACCAGGACATACACCATGTATTCCGTGCTGAGGCGCATCGACATCTCCACCACGATGTCCGTACCGACAAACACGACCTCCGTGGCGGTCTTCAGCACGACCATAGCGAACGGCATCGACAGGATGGCGGTACCGTACGGTATACTCCAGAGGCCGTTCGATTCCCTGTACACGCCGCAGTTCTGGCCCGGGGTGGAATGGGCAGACCTGCTGGACCCGTCGCAGGGCGATACCGGCATAGCGGTGCTCGACCTCGGGAACGAGATGTGGTCGTTCGACGGCCGGGGCAGGATCATGCTGGGGCTCGTGAGGAACGCGAGTGCGAGCTGCTCGTACAAAGGCGCGTGCGGTAGCGACCCGGACGTCCACACCTGCGACTACGCCGTCGTCCCGCACGTGGCCGGCGACTTCTTCACGCAGGAAGGGTACGCGTTCAGCGCCCCGCTCACCACGACAGTCACGGGAGTCCACACGGGGACCCTGCCGCCGACGTACAGCCTCGCGTCCGTGACGGACAACGCGATGATAACGGACGTCATGCTGTCGAAGAACCAGGACGGCGTCGTCCTCAGGCTGTTCAGGCTCACGCCCGACCCGGCACAGGTGTCCGTCGGCTATTCGGGCCCCCATGCAGGCAGCGCGGAGATAACGGACAGCTATGAGACACGAACAGGCTCGCCCACAATAAGCAGAGGCTCCATAGGGCTCGACATGACCGGGACGATCTCGACCTTGCTCGTCCCGCTGAGATAAAAACAATTAAGGAGGAAAGGTATATGGGTACAAAAAGCACGATCGGCTCGGTTATTGCAGTGTTATTGCTCGTCACAGTTGCTCTGGCAGCTTCTCCCCGCATGAAGAACGGGTTGTGGGAGATTACGACCTCCATGGAGATGAAGGGCATGCCCATGCCGTTCGCCATGAAGCCCGTGACGAACACCCAGTGCATTACGAAAAAGGACGTCCGGGACCCCGAGAAGACAGTCCCAAAGGCGTCGAAAGACAAGAATTGTAAAGTCAAGGACTACAAGATCGCGGGGGACCATGTCACATGGAAGATGGTGTGCACAGGCAAGCACCCTATGACGAGCACGGGAGAGATGACGTACAGCAACGGCACGAGCTATGAAGGGACCATGGTAATGGACACGGAAGGACAGGGCAGCAACAGGGTGCATATGACATACCATTTTAAGGGGAAGCGGATAGGGGACTGTAAGTAAGTTAGACCGTTTCGATTATGCAGGGGCACATCGTAATGTGCCCTGCTGCACCTTTACCAGAGGGCGTACGCCCTTCAGACCGGCGGCAGATGCGCGGTATCATTTTGTGCGTTGTTATGGTTTATGATAAGATCGCTGTTGAGCCAGTGTTTGAAGGTAAATCCCATCATGTTGGTCCTTATGGACTCCGGTACGACAAGGAAATTGATTGGGGGACCTTCTGTTATGGTCACGTCCGATGGCTCATCGTCCGTAAGCTCACCATCGATACCGTACCCTGTCTCGGATTGTATCCTCACTGTCCTGGCGATGCCGTTAAACGATTTCTCGTGGACCAGCCTGCCTGTCGAGAGCGCCCGTATGTTGGCCACTATATCGAAAGAGTTGATGGATATGGCGAAGAAATAAAAATCGTCGAGGCCCTTTCTGTCGGGCTCATGGAATGGCTTGAACCACAGGACAAGCTTTTTCAGAACGGACGCGACGGAGAGGAGTACCCTGTCGTATGGATAAGGTCTGCCATCTATCTCTATATGTGCTTTGATCTTCTCAAAATATTTTTTGCTTGTGGACGTGCCAAGGGCGAAGCTCCCTATGATCGTCGTGGTAAGGTTCACCGCCGTTTGAAAGCTTGGAC
The DNA here is from genome assembly GCA_023381995.1 of Deltaproteobacteria bacterium. GTDB lineage: Bacteria > JAMCPX01 > JAMCPX01 > JAMCPX01 > JAMCPX01 > JAMCVD01. The sequence continues at coordinate 5,016 of JAMCVD010000117.1, read as the reverse complement.
TGCCCGTCGCATAGTAGGCCTTATGTATTTTATAAACGATGCCGTTTGAAAACGTGAACCCGTATCGTACGCCAAGTCTATCATCCCTGATCTTCAGCACTTTGAGCGGTATCGTCGAGAGCTCCTCTTCGCCTCTGTTGAAGGCATCGACGTGGCGCATCATTATGCGCACCGTGTCTATCGGTGATTTTCTTATGCCGAGGTTGTTTGTAACCATGTTCATCGTCCCACCCCTCAGCGGGAGAATGATGGGTATCTTCTCGGCGGGCATTTGCTTTATGAGCTCCGTTATGGTCATCTGCAGCGTACCGTCGCCGCCGTTTATAATGAGCAGATTTATGCCTTCTTTCTTTACAAAATCCAGTGCCACGCCGAGATCATCTACCGAATAGGTGTCCATTGCGAAGGTATCATTGATTATGTGGGGTATGAATTTGCTTTTGTCGTATGCGTGCGTTTTGTTCTTGCCGGCATTCATATTGTTGATGATACAACAGTGTAAAATCATTCACTCCTCCTTTTTTGCTGGACGTTATAAACCGTACGTGCAGGTTGTATAAAAGATACTATACAGGGAATGGGCCGGTTTGTCTATTCCGGCGGCCGTCAGGCTTGCCCGTTGCTCTTCGTGCGGGAGTATACCCCGGCATCGATATCTGGCACCATGGTATGCGTTATCTCGGAGATGTCTTTCTGCGATATCCTCTTCCTTCTGTGGAGCCTGTTCAACTCCTTTCTTACACCAGATGCTATCTGTATGGCCTCCAGGCCTGTCGGGTCAAACTTCGTATAAAAGGATTTATCGCCCCTATTGAGGACATCGAACACCGCATCAACGGCGTGGTCCCTATAGGTGACGAATTCCTCGCGGGAGAGCCGCCATTTTCTCTCGGACGTAAATCCGTTGTATATGTGCCTCAGCAGCTTCCTCCTGTTCATGAGCATCATGCCGTTGAAGATGTTCTTGTTTGTAGAAAAGGAGAACAGTGTCTTTTCGAGGGTGTACTTCAATATCTCGTTATCGTCTTTGTGCCGTAGCTTTACGGTCTTTTCTAAAACGGCCACCGTCCCTTCGCTTACCAGCTTATCGAACCTCATTTCCCAGTATGTGTGCGAAAACACCCTCTTTCTGTACATCGTTATGATCATGCTCGGGATAAAATAGTTGTGCGCTATTACATCGGATGCGAGGTGACTTATATACCCGTACGCGAAGGCCCTCTGGTGATCGTTCCGTGCGGACCTGAATATCTGATCGGCAACGAGCCAGTTGTGACAGTGGTATTCGTATTCGGTGAAGTTCTTCCCGATGACTATATCGGCCCCTATATTGCCGTACAGATAGTCGTAGGGGAAGCTGCGTACGAGCTCCATGACCTGGGGGACCAGCAGTTGAGAGAAGTTCAGTACCTCGGTAGCGATATCGATGTGGGAGATCGGCCCCCAGCAGAAGCCCGTGGAAGGGAAAAGTATAACCAGCGCTATTGCCGTGAACAGTATCGGGACGCAGGGTGAACTCTCCTTGAATGAGGCGCCCTCCTGTGCTGGTCTATTTGTTATCGGGGGGCGTCTTGTCGGTGGACGGGTTGACGGGCTTGCTTCCGCTGGTGGACCCGGGTTTATTGTTTTTACCATAATCTGTTTCATACCAGCCGCTGCCCTTTAAAATAAAAGAGCTACTGTCTGATATCAATCTTTTGACCTTTCCCTTGCATTTCGGGCATGCAGAGATCGGCTTTTCGGATATTTTCTGGAGCATCTCGAATGTATGCCCGCATGAGGTACACTCATATTCGTATGTCGGCACTGTTCATTCTACCTTTCTATCAATTTGTATCAGTTTCTTTTTTGCGTATCTGCCGCTCTTTATCCTGATATCGGACCTCCTGACATTAAAATAGCGGCTTAACAGATATAATAATTCTTCATTGGCCTTGCCGTCAATAGGGGGGGACTTGAGATAGACTTTCAGGCTGTCCTCTTCCTGTCTTACCTCGCTTGTGTTTGATGCTGGCTTAACGTGGACGTAGACGCTCTGCCTGCTATTTGCCATTGAAATTCTTTGCCTTGCCCGTCATGACCGTCAGCGTATCGTCGATGTCCTTTTGCCTCTGTACGGACTCGGTATCGAGTATCTTCAAGTGCGTCTCAAGCACGGCTTTCAGGTTCGCCTCAAGCTGGATCTTCTGCTTTTTCAATTCCTTTATATCGTTTGTGATTTCCACGTACCTGTTTTGCGCGCTGTTCACTATCTCTTCCGCCTTTATCTTTGCGTCCGCAATGATGAGCTGCGCCTCTTTTACCGCATTGGAATGGATATCGTCCTTCAATTGCTGGGTAGTAATCATGGTCTCCTTGATGGTCTGCTCCCTGTCCTTATACCCGTCAAGGCTCTCGCTCTTCTCCTTGAGCTGCTGTTTCATGCTCATATTGTCGGTGATGAGTTCTTCCATCTCGTTGCGCATGAGTTCCATGAACATATCGACTTCCCTTCTGTCGTAGCCCTTTAACAGTTTTTTCCTGAACCGCTGCTGCTGTATATCGAGTGGGGTCAGTTTCATATCATGCACCTCCTTGAATTATTCATATATACACCAGTTATGGGGAAATGTCCACAAGGATGGCTGCAGTGGGCTGCCGTCATTCTCGAGATCGCTTTCTCTGTACACTAAAACGTTGGTTTGTGCATATAAACTTACCGAGGACTATATCATCCCTTATGATAAAAAGCTTCTCTGGCTTCGGTGGATCGCACGACCCATGCCCCGCATGGGTACCCCGAACGAATGAGCAAACTTCCCTCTTGCATTCTTCGAGTTAAGCCAGTGCGGGGACGATGGAGTGCTTTAACCTGGTCAGGGCCTTCTGCTCAAGCTGTCGTACCCTCTCCTTCGATATGTTGTACTTTTCGCCGATTTCCTGTAGCGAGAGCGGTGCGTCGGACATGACCCTGTATTTTATGATGTACTGTTCCCTCTCGGGCAGGGTCTTTACTACCCTGCTGACTGTCTGCTTTAGGACCATGTCTTCCTCTTGCTTGCTTATGCGCTCTTCGATGTTCTCGTCTTCGTCGATGAGCTGATCGAGGTGGGACTCCCTGCTCTCGTCGTCCAGGGTGACGTCGAGAGAGACGTCCCGGAGTCTGAGCCTGTTCTCGAATTCCTTTGCCTTTTTTTCTATTTTCCTCTCGTCTATCAGCATGTCGGGGTTGTTCTCGGGCTGGGTCTTGTTGAGGGAATAGAACAGTTTCCTTTGAAGCTGGGTCGTCCCTATCTTTACCAGGCTCCACGCTTTCATGATATAGTTCTGTATGTAGGCCCTTATCCACCATACAGCATAGGAGATCAATCTGAAACCCTTGTAGGGGTTGAACTTCTTTACGGCCATCATAAGGCCGAGGTTGCCCTCCTGAATCAGATCCATGAGCTTTACGTTGTAATGCCTATACTCCAATGCTATCTTAACAACGAACCTCATATTGGCCGTTACCAGCCTATGGGCAGCGTGTATATCTTTCTTTTCGTAGTACCGAATCGCCAGCCTCTTTTCCTCCTCCGGCGATAAAAGAGGGTACTTGTCGATCTGCGCAAGGTACTTTGTCAGGTTATCATTCAACACCATTTGCATGATTCCCTCCTCCTTTCTTGAACTTCTTATTATATCCATCGATTTAAAAAAGTCAATAGTCTTCTGCAAAAATTTTCAAGATAGCGCATCGCTCAAATTAATTGAAAAATTTCAAATACATGATTAGGCTTACTAAATAAAAAAGGAGAGTATATGTACCCTATTCTATTTCACTACGGCCCGATAACGATCCACACCTATGGGGTCGCTATGGCCGTGGCGTTCATAGTAGCGATCTACCTCGCGGCAAGGAAAAGCAAAAAGCTCGGAATGAACCCGAATACCGTTCTCGACATGAGCTTCTGGATCATGATCGGCTCAATCATTGGGGCGAGGATTATGTTCATCATCACCATGTGGGGCTATTACCTGCAGCATCCGCTCGAGGTGCTCGAGATATGGAAGGGCGGGCTCGTATTCTATGGCGGATTGTTCGGCGGTATACTCGCCATGTATATATACCTGAGATGGGTGAAGCAGGAATTCCTCAGGTTTGCCGACCTGATATCCCCGTACCTGGGCCTCGGCTATGCGATACACAGGGCGTTCGGCTGTTACATGAACGGCTGCTGCTTCGGCAAGCCCACGACGTTGCCGTGGCCGCTCGGCTCTGTGTTTGCACCGGACAGCGATGCCGGACTCGCCTATCCGGGACAGCGACTGCTATCAACCGAGCTATTCGAGGCCGTGAATGGCCTGATCCTGTTTTTCTTTCTCCTGTGGTACGAAAAACACCTTAAAAAGCACAACGGCGAGCTTGTCGGCCTCTTCTTGGTACTCTATTCGTTCAACAGGTTCGTCATCGAATTCTTCAGGGGGGACATAATCAGGGGATTTGTAGGCCCGCTGTCGACTTCTCAGTTCATAGCTATACCGACGTTTATCGTCGGAGGGGTTGTGTTTGTGTGGGCAAGGACCAGGAGAGATGACGGAAAGCCTGCCGAATTACACGGAACTAAATAGGGCACGAAGGGCCCTGGGGCTGCCCGAGATGGCAACCTACGAAGAGATACGGTCTGCCTATAAAAAGCTCGCGCTCAAGTACCATCCCGACAGGTGCGAGGGCAAGGACAAGGCGCTGTGTGCTCAGAAAATGGCCAACATCAACAGCGCGTACAGGATCATCGCAGGGTATGTAAGAAACTATAGATATTTCTTTACCGAGAAGGCGGTTAAGGAGCAGGACACGGAGTACGCGGTGAGAAGGTTTTTTAAGTAGCCCAGGTTGGAAGGAACACAGTCCTGAGCCACTGCTTCTCTATACGGTTGCTAACAGGTAAACCCCGTTACGTGACCACGGCGCGTTAAACCCTGTGGCAAGTGGAGCTCGCTCCGCTCGCTCACCCTGCGCCAAGAGCGCAGGGCATTCAAGGAACGGGGTAATCACAA
>JAMCVD010000132.1:357-7170 GCA_023381995.1 Deltaproteobacteria bacterium | reverse complement strand
GGGGACCGTATTTGATTTTAAAGGCGGCATTGTGAATGTAACCGTTTTCATTCTTTCAATCGGCTCCAGCTCGATCTTTTGTTCCTCTTTATTACTGAACAATTTGTCGGCGTTTTCAAATCGCTTCAATACCTTATCTTTTTTGATTTTGGAATCTTCTATTGCCGCATCCAGAGACTTTTCAAAATTCTTTTTCAGGTCCGCCATGTTATCACCTCATAATTATATTTATAATATTTATTATATTTATTCAAGTATTTGACTTTAATATTTTTATGATCTCATTTTTCAACGCGGTAATTTCATCTTGTGCTTTTCGTACCTTTTCTGTGACTTTTTTGCCGCCTTTAAAATCAAATACGGTCCCCCCAATAAGCTGTGAATCTCTGTACACGACGCGCATCCCTATTGTGCTTTTAGTAATATTCATGCCGAGTTTTTTTAACAGCCCAGTAGCATAGCCGCTGTTTTTTGTGTGTGTTACCTGATCGGGAACAATATATGCAATTAGATCGGGGTTCCGTATTTGTGTTTTTTTGATAAGTTTAACTATGTCCGGGGTTGACCATAAGTCAGCCGGTGCGGGTATTACCGGAACAAGCGCCAGATCGGAAACGGTAAGTGCGGATGCAGGTATATCGCTGTCATAGGCAGCAGGACAGTCGATAATGATGTATTTAAATATTCCTATGTATTTTTTTATCTCCAAGTCGATCCTGCCGCCGGCATCAGAAAGACCGCATATCGCCGCGGGAAACGGATTGTCCTCCGGCGCTGTTTTGGACCAACGTGTCGCAGTACCTTGTCTGTCCGCATCGACTACCATAACTTTTTCTCCGTCACGTCCCAGGGCGCCGGCTAATTGCATGGTAATTGTGCTTTTGCCGCACCCCCCCTTCTGGTTTGTTACTGTGATTATTTTTGTGTCCACCGTACCCCCTTTCCTTAGGCTCTATTATATTTACCTTTATGATATTTATTCTATTTATAATAATTATGTCAAGTATTATATTTATTCTATGTATTATATTCAGAGTGAATCTATCGGCATCCTGGACAAACGGCAGTGCTGTCCAAGATAGCGGCCGGGATCCGTGGACCAGCAGGCCCTCGATGGATCCGCTGGACATAAAAAACGGGGGTACTGGACTATGAACGCCATCGAGATCGTGGCAGGGTAGGGCAGCCAGAGGGGACGTTTTCAGCTCGAAACCGCTTTTTTGTTTATTTCGCCAATAATCTCGATCCTGTAAACGTATCTCATATTACGAAGCACTGGATCATTATCGTTTCGGAGATTATCAGAGTAAGCAGGGTTCTCTTTTACAATCCGTTCATCAATCTGCATTTCGATTTCATTCTTTTTCTCATCAGGCAGGGCGTTATAATATTCGGTTCTTCTGTTTTCTTCTACTTGCGATTGTTCGATTAATTGCACTTGAGACGGGGGAATAACAAGAACGCACTGTTTAGGCTTCGGCATATTGGCCCGAATTATGAATTTTATGCGCCCGATCTTTTTTCCAACTGTCTTGATCGGTTCAAACTCAAAAGCAACGTCCGCATTTGTTTTAAGGTCTCTTTGCGCCGGGAAAATAACACGGCGCGTAAACTGACCAAATGTTTTATACATTTGTTCTTCAACTCCGAGTATTCCGCGCAGCTCCTCGAGATCGAACGTTCTTTCAGGTATACGGGGATAATACTGTTTCAACAAAAGGTATATTCTAATTGAGTAATAGCTCCGCAGATGTAAAGCGTATTGTAGTTGAAACTTTGTAAACCGCTTTAATTGTTCAAGCAGCCAGGGACGTAATTCCTCGGAGAACTTTAACCGGATGATGCCTTTTTTTTTGTAGTATCTGAAGGACGATATCCAGCCCGTAAGAAACCACTCTTGTTCATCCTCAAGCTCGATGTCTTTGTGTTTAAGGCCCCGCGCGAATTTCTGTATGTCCTCGTATGCGCTTTTATCGTTTGTGCCGATAGCGTCTATAAAGTCTTGTACTCTTAGGTCTACATAAGTGAAATCCGGATCGTCTTTTTTTATCAAGCTCATCATCATTAGAATAATTTTATGTTCATTGAGCGAAAGCTTGTAACGCGCTTCTACAAGAGAATTCCCTTGACGAACGACAATATCATCCTTGTTCACATATAACCGAATGTCAGGCTGTTTTTTACCTTCCCGAGGCCTGACCACGAAATATTATAACAACTAAATAATGTCAAGTTTTATTTAACCGACACTATTCCGCCCGCTTTTTGGCACTATTCGCCCGCTTTTTGACACTATTCAACCCCCTTTTTGGCACTATTCGCCCGCTTTTTGACACTATTCAAACCGCAACATATTGAGAAATATAATAAATTACCGTATCTAAAATATTAAAAGTACCTTTAAAGCTTTATAAAATACAAAGAGGGGTTTTTTATCTCTTAAAAGCAAAACTCCATGCATGGCACAGTATAGGAAGAATACCGGCAGCCATGAAGATGCGAAGCCGTGGTCAGGCCTCGGATGTATGAGAACGGAAGAAATCCGGGGAATGCTGATAAGAAGGGCAGGGACCTCATTCAAACAGTCTTATGGTTGCCATGTTTTGCCCCCGTGCCACCACGAAAGGGTAGGGGGTAGGTACTTCCCCTTATCCTGATCCCAAGATCGCCCCTTAAAATCGATTTATGGAAGCCGTGACAAACTATGTCTGGGCCCCATCCGGCTTTTGCTCGATATAATCCGCCTTAAAATCACACAGGGCAGCCCGCAGAAAAACACAAAAGGGTACAAAAAGGAATCATTATAAAAGTTAGTATCCTTATTACAGGACTAAAATTCAATAAATATTTATAGTTTATATTATGTCGTCGGTATATTGATTAATCAAGTCTGAACATTTTATTTATACGATCGCCGGCCATAATAGTCAATAAACTGGCGGACCGTAAGAGTTATGCTACCACTTCCCGTATAAGCCGGCGGAAAACGCAGGTGCCGGCAGTACGGTTACTGGATTATTATTCTCCGAAAGCAGTATAGGCGTATTTATGCCGAATCTCAAACCCACATACGTCCAATCAATACTCCAATCCACTTCAGGTACAAATGCAGCGCCTTGAAATCTCTCCAATGAGCTCGTTGTAGTAGAAATAATGGAACGTGACGCGTTCACAACAGGTATCGTTGATGTATACTGATATAGTCCCATAAATTCGTATAGCCTGAGCGGAAAACTTCGATATTTTATGTCCTAGGTAATAGCCTTCAAATATATAATCTGTTTGACTGTTACCATGACCTTCATAAATACCAGCCGATTCTTTCCAAGTGTCCGCTGGACCGATGAATACGCCTCCTCCAAAGCTAAATATATTAAAGTTCTTGTTCTTTCCGGAAGGGTCTGGATTAATCTGTATACTACCTTCATAATTGCTGAAGATATCTGTTTCCTTGGTAGAATGGAAAGGGGATGCGATACCTGATAACTGAATATTGTTTGCTATTCCTATTTTAAAATCCGTTCCTGGTGGTGCAAAATTGAAACTTCTAATACCAGCTTCACCTTTACCCTCGTCGTAGGTTTGAGCGGGTGCAAGAGTATTTGGGAAAAATATGGGCTGATAGGTACATGAAGTTATAATTAAAACGAAGCATCCTAAGAAGAGAGCACATTGACATTTATTAATCGGAATCCTCCATTTGAGCCCTCAAAATATTTCTCGTTTTGAAACATTCTCCCGTTCTGCTTTATTCCACCTCATTGCTCTCTGTTTGTCAACAAATCCTATCTCACTCGATATGCTGGATGTCTTCGTTTTCTCTCTGCAGGAGTGCCCACATCCGGCGAAGCATACAGGGCAAGGGTCCTCGAGAATGCGGAGCCAGAGCATCACGTGTATACCGACTTGACATTTATTACGTCGTCCATACTATGCCCGCCGACCGACAAGAGCGCGACCGCTTGTTCAGGATATAGGCTGCGGAACAACTGAGAATCAAGGATCGGCCTTTCAACCGTCGAGACCGATTCCGAATGCGAATCATAGCTGCTTCCATAATTCCTATGACCCTGGCCCGTACTATCCGAAAAACTCACCCTTTTTACTTCAACCCGTCCCGCAAGGTTATTGAAATAATTCAGGGTGTCCGTGTCCTCGGTTTTGAAGCAAAGTTTTTGACGGAAATTTTGCAGCAGCGTGTTTGCAACGTCCCGATTACCGACTGCCGAATAAAACGAGCTTATCGCTTGCCCGGATATGATACCGATTGTCTTAGAGCTTCGGGACTTGTCCCAAAAGTTTAGGTCAGAAAGCCCATCTTTTGACGCGCTCACGATTTCTTGAAATTCATCACAGATAAAAAATGCAGGCCTGTCCTGGTTCCATGCAGGCTGTGAATTTCTTTGCTGCATGACGTTATAGAACCGCAGCTTGATCAGGGAGTAAACCACTTTTCCACCAAGGCCCCATGTATGGATCGGCAGATCGACCAGATAGACCGCGCCGTTTAAAACGTCCTCCATGTTCACAGAGTCGTTACTTTGCGAGCAAAACGCGTCAATCAATTCCGGGTGCAAAAACGGCTCAAGAAATTGCGAGACCGTAGACAACACCCCGGCCTTTGTCTTATCCTCCATTTTATCGAACTGCTGATCATGATACGCCATATAAGAAGTAAGTAGCCGTTTTCTTTTTTCTTCAAGCGCGGGCAACTCTGAAATCTCCTTTTCAATTTCAACCCTTTTATCCGCGTTGAAAAGATACAGGTACAGTCCTTCAAGGGAGTAATAAACAGGCACAAACGAGAGCACGCCGAGTGCGTTCTTGCAAAGCGCCGCGGCTGTATCGACCCAAAACTTTTCCATCCCATACCCGCCGGCCAAAAGAACTATTGATTTCAAGAAAGACGCCGAAACCTCAGGGGTAAGTCCGGAAAGCAGGTTAATCCCCTTGTTGCCATCCCCGACCCCGATGACCGTAACGGAGCGCCCCGCATGTTGCGCGAAATGAAGCACGTCTTTTTTATAATCGCCTTTGATATCGAAGATTAAACCCCCTGCATCCTGATCGAGCAGTTGAACGAGCATCGGGTTAATCGCACGCGTGGTCTTTCCGGACCCCGTCGCGCCCAGGACTACGATGTTTTGACACGCATCCGAGATATCGAGGACCACATTCTGACCCGGAGCCATGCCCGCAACGTGAGAAAGCTTTGAGAGCCACCCCGTGGACTCGCCGAGCCACAAGCCGAACCGCCCTATACTTCCGCGGGCAGATGCCGGCGCGGGTTTGTGATCGGGCGGTTGTTTTTCCTCAGATGAAAAAAAGAGCCAGTAAATTATGAGGACACCCACGGCTACCCCTGCAGAGATTTTAAGATTCGTTACGAACCCGGGCCAGGGCAGGGCGGGGAAATGAGGACGAATCATGTATATCCCCGCAAGCACCAACACAAATATGATAAACCCACCAAGGACGACGCCCGCGGCATTCGCATCACTTTCTTTATTTTCTTTCATAAACTTTGCGCGGATCTCCGCCTCAGACTGCAGCGGCGTCCCGTGCTCAAGGGTTTGCCTCGATGCCCGCAGCTCTTGCAGATGATTCGACCCGCCTGTGTTTGAATTTTTATCAGCCATGTTTAAGACTCCTCGGAGAAGATAAAGACATACGACATTCCGTATGCAGCAAAACCCGTCAAAATAATCCAGCTTACCCCATACTCATAAATAGGTACGCTGGTAGCCCCGCCCAGAATCAGGGAAGGCACTTTGCATATTCCGTATGTAATAGCCGCGCCGAGCAGGGCAGGGAGCAGCAAGATCAGGTTTCTGAAATACAGGGCATCCATTTCGGCCTTCGGAGTTTTAGTATGTTTGTTTTGTGTAGCCTCATAGAGAACCACCAAAATGATCGGCAGCACATACAGAACGCTCATCGCGAAAAGACATGTCGCGAACGAGATTTCAAACCATGAGCCTACATACGGTATCTTAAAAATAAAATGTTCGATCTTGAAGACGTAAAGGAACGCGCCTGAAAAGCGCGGCTTTTTGAAATACACGTATGCCGCCGCGGAAAGTCCCAATACCAAATCAATAAGGTAGAACATCCATGCATTGAACTTTCTCTTTTCCTTAGCTTCTACCCGCGGCGCGTCCCCGCGTTTCAATTCCGCTGCCTTCTCCCGCGCCTGACGGAGCTGTTTTATTACAACATCATCGTCATTCACTTCTTATTTTCTTTCAGCGGTAATCCAAAGGCTACCCGGTCATAGTTGCGGGTAAGGAACTTGTCAATTTGGCGTTTCAGGTCCGCCCAATCCGCAAAGCTCAGGGCCACGTTGCGATCAAGCCGGTCGTGGACGAATGCGCCGATAAGAAAATTCTGATGGTGCATATGCTTTCGTTCCGATTGCTTGAGCTTTCCTTCGGCCTTTGCGATACGCGTGTCCCACTTGGCCCGCTGCGCCTTCATCTTTTCGATTTGGTCTTTACTTAATGGCATTTTTAAAACCTCACTTTTTTTAAAGTGTGTCTTAGAGGCTTTAAAAGCCTTTTGTCAATCCATTTATAAGCAGAAGTCTTTTACCCGGAGCTTGCAATCCCCATACTTTCGTGCTACCACCCCCGTGGTTGACCTGTTAGCCAAAAAGGGCTAACAGCACGCTTACACATTGACTTTGTCAATGTAGCGTGTTAGGAGGCAATTCAAGGATAACTATGGCAATCTATCATTTCAGTGTAGGGACAATATCGCGGGCAAATCATCAATGCGCGCAGTGCGGAAGGTGATTCCAGGGAAGGAGGAAGG
>JAMCVD010000132.1:0-298 GCA_023381995.1 Deltaproteobacteria bacterium | reverse complement strand
AGAGATATTGACGCCCGACAATGCCCCGGACTGGATGAAGGACCGTGCAAGACTATGGAACGGGGTTGAAGCAAGGGAGAACCGGAAAGACGCGCGTACAGCCCGCACAGTTGATTTATCTTTACCTGCTGAACTGAGTAAAGACCAGCAAATCACGCTTGCACGGGAATTTGTGAAAAATGAATTTGTGAGTCGGGGCATGGTTGCCGATTTAAACATACACGATAAAGGGGACGGGAACCCGCATGTCCACGTCATGCTTACGACTCGTGAGATAGAAGGGGAGGGATTCGGCAAG
>JAMCVD010000072.1 GCA_023381995.1 Deltaproteobacteria bacterium | reverse complement strand
TTACCGACTACGGCACGGACTTTGCGAGCGTTGTCCAGAAGGGCAGTGTCATGGCGACGCAGTTCCATCCGGAAAAAAGCCAAGGCAGCGGATTGAGGCTGCTGTCGAATTTCATAACGTATAGGGGTTGAAGTGAACGTCATACCGGCCGTCGATATAAAATCGGGTAAATGCGTGAGGCTCTGGCAGGGCTCGTTCAACAGGGTGGACGTCTACGGGGACGACCCCGTGGAGATGGCGCTGCGATGGGAGAGGGAGGGCGCGGGCATGCTGCATGTCGTGGACCTCGATGCGGCCGTCACCGGGACGCCGATGAACAGAGACTGCATCAACGACATATTGAGACACGTCCACGTACCCGTCCAGATCGGCGGGGGCATTAGGGACCAGCACATGGCAGAGTATTATCTGGAGCACGGCGCGCGGGCCATAGTCATAACGACCTTTGCCTACGAGCGGCCGGACGAGGTCATTGGCATTGCGAGGCGCTATCCGGGAAGGGTGTCCATAGGCGTGGACGTCGTCTCGGGCGCCGTCGCGATCAAGGGCTGGACGCAGACGGGGGATGTGCGGCCGTACGAATTCATAGGGAGGTTCAGCGGCGCCCCGGTCTATGCATTCATAGTTACGGACATTTACAAGGACGGGACCCTGAGCGGTATAGAGGTCGGGAGGATACAGGACGTGCTCGAAGGGATATCCGGGCCGGTGATCATATCGGGCGGGGTATCGAGTATCGATGATCTCAGGAAGCTGAGGCGGATAAAGGACAAAAACATCACGGGCGTCATTGTAGGGAGGGCGCTCTACACCGGCGCAGTGCGGCTGGAAGACGCGATGAAGGCCGTGGAATAATGCTGACCAAGAGAATAATACCGTGTCTCGACATAAAGGACGGGAGGGTCGTCAAGGGCATAAATTTCGTTTCGCTGAGGGACGCCGGGGACCCGGCCGACACCGCCCTCATCTATGACAGGGAGGGAGCAGACGAGATAGTCTTCCTCGATATAACGGCATCGAGCGAACGGAGGTCCACCATCATAGGTGCCGTTGAGAGGACGGCGGACGCGGTCTTTATGCCGCTGACGGTGGGCGGCGGGATAAAGGGGCTGGACGACATCAAGACGCTGCTGCGTGCCGGCGCTGACAAGGTCTCGATAAACACGCAGGCCGTGCTCATGCCGGACTTTGTAAAGGACGCGTCGTACCGGTTCGGCGCCCAGTGCATCGTTGTTGCGATCGATGCGAAGAGGATGTCCCCTCCGCCCCTGTCGAAATGGGAGGTCTACATATACGGCGGAAGGAAGCCGACGGGCACGGACGCCGTCGAGTGGGCATCAAGGGTGGAGACAGCAGGGGCAGGCGAGATACTGCTTACCAGCATCGACAGGGACGGCACAAAGTCGGGCTACGACATCGAGCTCACGTCGGAAATAACAAAGAGGGTGGGTATACCTGTCATAGCGTCGGGCGGCGCCGGTACCATGGAGCATTTCTACGAAGGCTTTGTCAGCGCCGGGGCGGACGCCTGCCTTGCGGCGAGCCTTTTCCATTTCAGGGAGCTTTCGATAAGGGACCTCAAGGTGTACCTGAGGGAGAAGGGCGTGGAGGTAAGGATGGTATGAATATCAGCGACTTCGTAAGGGCGGTGAAGTTCGGTGAGGGCGGGCTCGTGCCGGCCATTGCGCAGGATCATGCGACGAACCAGGTCCTTATGCTCGCGTACATGAATGAAGAGGCACTGAGGAAGACACTGTCGACGGGCAGGGTCCACTATTTCTCTAGGTCGAGGCGGAGGCTGTGGCTCAAGGGAGCGACGTCCGGGCACTTCCAGTATCTGAAGCGGATCCTTTTCGACTGCGACAATGACACCCTGCTCTTGAGGGTAGAGCAGATAGGCGCTGCGTGTCACACCGGCCACAGGAGCTGCTTCTTCTCCGGACCCGAAGACGGCGTCGTCGCCGAGACGGTGCTGTGGCAGCGCTCAGGTGCCGGGGCAGGGCACGAGCTGCCCGACAGCGCCGGTATCATCGATGCGGTGTACGATGTGATCCTTCAGAGGAAGGCCAATCCTCCGCGGAAGTCCTATGTCCACTCCCTCATGGCCAGGGGCATAGATGCCGTCAACTCGAAGATCATCGAGGAGGCAGGCGAGGTCACCGAGGCAGGCAGGGAAAAGAAAGACGGGGACGTCGTCTATGAGGCCGCAGACCTGATCTTCCACCTGCTCGTGTTGCTCGGGTACAGGGGCATAGCCCCGCGGGAGGTATACGGGGAGCTCAAGAGAAGGTTCGGGGTCTCGGGGATCGACGAGAAGGCATCGAGGAACAAAAAGTAGACAGGGCATGATGCTATGACGGAAGCGGACATGGATCTGCTCAAGAGATACAAGCGGGAGATAGAGTACTGCACGTTCTGCCCGAGGCTGTGCAGGTTCGTGTGTCCCACCGCCCTTGCGGAGGACAACGAGACGTACACACCGACTTCCAAGATGACCCTCGTATACCTCGCCGAGATAGCGAGCGCACGACCCGAGGAGGTGAAGAAGGCGTTCTATATGTGCGTGGACTGCAAGCACTGCATGACCCCGTGCATCCATAAGATCGATGTCCCGAAGGTATTGATAGCCGCCCGGGCAAAGGCCTTCCGGTCCGGCATTGCCGATGACAATGTAAAGAGGTTTGCCGATGCACTGGAGAAGTACGATCACCCGTACAGTCGCATCATGGGAGACAACCTTAAAGAGGTAGTGGATGCAGGCCACCGGACACGTCCGGCCGTGGCCGACACAGAGCCTTCCGCGGCGCCTGGGGGCACACAGGCAGGACCCGCCCCCACGGTAGACGGAGGGAAAGAGCGTGTGCTCTACTTCCCCGGCTGTACTGCCCTGCGGTTCGACAAGGAGCTTGTGAAGGACGCCATGGGGTTGCTGAGCAGGCTCGGCATCCGCACCGATATCATGGACGAGCCGTTGTGCTGCGGATACCCGGGCTACGCGTCGGGCAACATGGACTGGTTTATGAAGGTCGCTTCAAGAATGAAGCAGGTACTCGATGGGTACGATACGGTGGTGAGTACATGCCCGACGTGCATAACCACGTTCAGGACGCTGTACCACCGGCACGGCATAGACATAAAGGCACGGCCGGTCCATATGCTCGAGTACATAGCGCCTGCGGTCAGGCCGCTGCTCGACGGCAGGAAGAAAGAGGACACTACTGCCGCGTACCATGACCCCTGCCACCTCGGCAGGCACCTCGGGGTCTACGATGTTCCGAGGGAGATCATAGACCGTCTCTACGAGAGACGCGTGGAGCTCCTGTGGAACAGGGACGATGCCAACTGCTGCGGGGGCGGTGGCGCTGTGCCTCTGACGCTGCCCGGAACGTCCGGAAAGATAGCGAGGAAGAGGATGGGCGAATTCAGGAGCACAGGCGCCGACGTCCTGCTTACGGCATGCCCGAGCTGCGTGCGGTGGCTGCAAAAGGCCGACGGGGACGCAAAGGTGATGGACATCACCCGCGTCCTTATCGACAGGCTTGCAGAATAAAGTAGTGGCGCAGTACTTGATCTTATAAAGCGGTTGGAAAGAAACACGTAATAATATGCCTCACATCTATTGACCATAGAGCAACAATAGATTATAAAATATAGAATAATCTGTCTGGAGGAATAATCATGGACACATGGACGCACGCTGGCGGCAAATTGCGAGAACTTGGTTCAGAGGCATTGACAGATGCAGAGCTTCTATCAATCCTTATTTCAACCGGGACAAAGGGCAAGTCGGCAGAGGATATAGCAAATGAGATCCTTAAAAAATTCAGTTCTTTCAAAGGTATGGCAAACCAGCCTCTGTCTAAATTTCTTCAGATAAAAGGTCTCGGTGATGTAAAAATCATCAGGATTGCAGCGGCATTTGAGATTGCGAAAAGGATTGTAAATCAGGTGCTAAAGGAACATGATAAATCATGAAACACTCCAAACTTACAGAGAAGCCTACACGTGTTACAGGTCCTTATGACACTACATCGCATAAAACCGAACGCACAGGCAATCAGAAGTTTGTTGAATGGATCAATCAGATAGTCAAAGAACGACATTTACCTCTCGGCATTGCCGAACAGGAGACTGTTGGCGCTGACAGGAAACAACCGGATGTGGTTCTTTACGATAGCCAAAACAGCGAGCAAGTATTATGCCTTATTGAATTGAAACCCCCATATTTCAGCCCATTTGACGAAAAAGAATTAAAAGAGCCCGCACGGCTAAAGGCAACCAATAGGAAAGCAAAATACTTTGTCACCTCTAACTTCCAATGGCTCGTCTGGTTCAACACAGAAAAGGTCAACAGGATGGAGCCTGATGAAAAACAGATTGTTGATAAATTCTACCTCTCAGGTATTGAAGACCTCGATGAAATTGAAGATATAAGATTTAAAAATCCTATCATAAAAGGGATTGAAAGATTCCTTGAAGAACTTGTAAAAGTTCATACCGGTATAACACCAGAGCCTTTATTACCCATTGATGAGTTTTTAAAATTCAGGCTTCAAGAAAAGATATACCGCCTTGCAAAACACTATAAAGGAATCATCAGAGATAAAGCACATAAAGATGCAGAATTTTCTGGAAAGCTTAAGAATTGGTTTATTGAACAACAATGGGCATTTACCTATTCAGATAGTGACTTTGAAAAGGCAGCGAGACAGACTGCATATCTTCTCATAAACAAAATACTCTTTTATGACGTGCTCCAATCACGGCGATCTGGAGAGCTTGATGCCCTTACAATACCGGATGGCCTCACGAAGGGAGGGCTCCTCCAGACAACGCTTCAGGGCTATTTTGATTATGTTCTTAACAACATAGATTATGAAACCATCTACAGCACTGACTTTATCGACCAGATAGCTTTTCCTGACGATAGGGATGTTGTTGATGACATAAAAGAGCTTATCAAGGTACTTAAGAGATATGACTTTTCTAAAATTGGGTATGATATTATCGGCGGGATATTTGAACAGCTTATCCCTCAAGAAGAGAGGCATAATCTTGGGCAATATTTTACAAGTCCGGATGTCGTTGATTTGATTTTGAAGTTCTGCATCAAGCAGGAAGACGATAAGATTTTTGACCCCGCATGCGGTGCCGGCACCTTTCTTGTAAGGGCGTATCAGCATAAAAGACTTATGAACCTGCGAAAAACTCATCAGGAAATCTTAAAGACCCTCTGGGGAACAGATATTGCCAAGTTCCCTGCCCATCTTTCAACCATCAATCTTGTTGTAAATGACCTGTCTGTTGATGAAAACTATCCTCAAATACTGAATGAAGATTTTTTTAATTTATCTCCTATGGAAAAGATGGGGGGGAGATGATGCCCGCAAAAAGGGCCTTGCAACCCTCAACAAAAAGACGATCCTTATCCCATACCCGACATCTGTTGATTGTATTGTCGGAAATCCTCCATACACAAGACAGGAAGAGATAACCGAAATCACGGAGACAGAACATTACAAAGAGGACCTTATTGAAAAGGCACTTTATGATGGGAAGTATAAGCTTGCTGACATATCAAAAAGAGCAGGCATTCATGCCTACTTTTTTGTTCATGGAACGAAGTTTCTGAGAGATGGCGGAAGGTTCGGCTTTATTGTCTCAAACTCATGGATGGATGTTGACTATGGCAAAGGGCTTCAGGAGCTCTTTCTTACACATTACAAAATCATCGCAATAATTGAATCCAAAGTAGAACGCTGGTTTGAGCAGGCCGATGTGAACACGTGCATAATTATCCTTGAGAAGTGCAAAGACCAGAAGGAACGTGATGAAAACCTTGTTCGGTTTGTATACCTCTTCAAGCCTTTAAGAACCTTTATACCTCCTGCTCAGGATATATGGGAAAAGCAGAAACAAAGGCTTGATGCCATAGATGATCTGATAAAGACAATACTTTATCATAACGGCTTCTATCAAAACGATGAATTAAGGATCTATCCGAAAAGGCAAAAAGACTTATGGGGAGAAGGCTTTGATGCAGAGGAAAAGATATATGTAGGAGCAAAATGGGGCAAATATATAAGAGCACCGGAGATATTCTTTAAGATCCTTGAGAAGGGCAAAGATAAACTCGTGCCATTAAAAGAAATCGCAGATGTGAGGTTTGGTATTAAAACAGGTGCAAATGAATTTTTCTATCTTACTGAAGAAGAAATAAAAGCAAGAGGCATTGAAAAAGAATTCTGGATGCACAAAGATGAAAAAGGCAGCTGGGTACCGAATTATATAATTAAAAGCCCTCAAGAATGTAAATCTATAATGGTAAAACCGGATATTTTAAAACATCGAGTTTTATTAATAAATAAAGATAAAAAGCAATTAAAAGGGACACATATTCTTCGTTACTTAAGTGAGGGAGAACACAAAGGCTTTGATAAAAGACCAACCTGCGAGAGCCGAAACTTATGGTACGATTTGGGCAATCAGCAACCACCAGACGGTATTTGGTTTAAAGCCTTCAATGAAAGAGTTTTAGCCCCATTGAATACCCATAAGTTTTTTTCAAGCGATAGATTCTATGCAATATATCTGCATAACAAAACTCATAAAAATAACCTTTTCCTTTATCTAAACTCTACGGTTGCTGCTTTAATAGTAGAGCTTTTTGGCAGGGTAAATCTTGGAGAAGGTGCGCTTGATAACATGACGTACGAGGCAGCCTCTATGTTGGTTGTTGATGTCTATAGATACACTATTGAAAACGGTCGAACGTTTAAAAGTTTTCTAAAACGCCCAATTTCCTCGATATTTGATGAAGTTGGAGCTAAATACTCAAATGAAGTTTCCCTTGAGAAAGTCAAGCCAGATCGTCGTGAGCTTGATAAGATCATCATGGGCGATATACTTGGCTTAACAGAAGATGAACAGCTTCAGGTTTACCGTGCGGCTGTTGACCTTGTAAGGTCAAGAATTGATAAGGCAAGAAGCTTTGGCAAAAAGGCTAAGACAAAGGATGGTATTGATGTCGATCTTCTAACAAAAACAATAAAAGAAAAGATCGGGGATAACCTGCTTGGTAACTTTTACAAGGAAAAGATCCTCACTCAGAAAGATTTAAAAACTATCAAACTTTTTCATCCTGCAAAAGATATACAGATTAAAAATGGACTTTTTGGCTGGCAGATTTCATCAGGCAAAGACCAGATAGACTGTCAAAGCGAAGCAGAGGCAGAATATTTGAAGGTCTGGATTGCTTTTTATCTTTA
>JAMCVD010000020.1:15638-31568 GCA_023381995.1 Deltaproteobacteria bacterium | reverse complement strand
CGGCAGAGCTCTATGCAAAGGCGGGGAAGGCGATTAAGTCCGCGTCCATGTTTAAAGAGGTGGGGTACGTCGACAAGGCACTGTCCATACTGGAATCGGCCCCCGATGCGGACAAGCAGGACGACGGCGCGAGGACGTTAAAGCTCGATCTGCTCATGGAGAAGGGCATGTACAAGGACGCAGGAGACATTATCGAGGGTATGCTTGCCGGCAAGTCACCCGTGCTGTCCAACATACAGCTCTACTACAGGCTTGCCAACATATACGAGGAAGAGGGCAGGACCAGGGACGCAGTGATGATCTATAGCAAGCTCATCAAGCTCGATGAGGGCTATTCGGACGTCAAAGAGCGCATCGAGAGGCTCAAGCGCATCGTAGATACCCCTTCGCCCTCCATCATAGACCAGTACGCCCAAACCATTCTGCTGTCGGATAGCGGCGAGGGCATACTCTCGAAGCGCTACAAGCTTATAGCGGAGCTCGGCAGGGGGGGGATGGGCATTGTGATCAAGGCACAGGACATCGTTCTCGGAAGGGTCGTTGCCATCAAGATCATGTCGACGGGGGGAGCGTCTGACCCAAAGCGTATCGACGCCTTCGTGAGAGAGGCGAGGACGTCGGCATCGCTGAACCACCCGAACATCGTTACTGTCTACGACGTCGGGGAGGACAGGGGCGCATTCTACATAGTTATGGAGTTCGTGGACGGGATGGTGGTCAGGAAGCTGCTGGAGGAGTATAAGAACGGCGTACCGCTCCAGCTCGCGATATTTATCGCCGCCCAGATGCTGAAGGGGCTCGCCTATGCCCACGAGAAGGGCATCATCCACAGGGACATAAAGCCATCGAACATCATGTGGACGTCGAAGAGGGTCGCGAAGCTCATGGACTTCGGCCTTGCAAAGGCGCTGGAAGAGATAAAGCACGGCGAGACCATTGTCGGTGGCACGCCGCTGTACATGTCGCCGGAGCAGATACTCGGGGAGAAGACGGACACGAGGACGGACATCTACTCGTTCGGGTGCACTCTGTATGAGATACTGACCGGCAGGCCCCCTTTTGTCCATGGCGACATTGGCTATCACCACGTGCATACGCCCCCGGATCCCCTGAGTAGCGTCGATCCACAGATACCGAAATGGCTCTCCGACGTCGGGACAAGGTGTCTCGAGAAGGTGCCCGAAAACAGGTACCAGTCCGTCGAACAGTTGTTCAACGATATACAGAGGGGCTACAAGGGCATGAAGGGATAGCGCATGGCATGGCTGGTGTATCTCTCCGACACAATGCCCTCCGGTCGATGATCTAATGCTGCGCACCGTTATTATCGCGACGGGCAATCCCGCCAAGTTTCAGGAGATCAAAGACATAATGGGCAGGTACGGCATCGCCGCACGGATGTCGGACATAAAGGTCGGCGTCCGGGAAGGGACCCTGTCGTATGAGGAGAACGCGAGGCTCAAGGCCTCGTATGTGACCGCGAGGCTCGGCGTCGACGCGTTCGGGGAAGACTCTGGCATCGAGGTCCCGGCACTCGGCGGGTTCCCGGGGATCATATCGGCGCGGTTTATAAAAGGTACGGACAGCGACAGAAACAGCGCGCTGCTCGACAGGATGAGGCACCTCGGGCCCTCTGACAGAAGAGCGGTCTTCAAGGCGTGTGCGGTGATAACCTTTGTCAACGGCGCATTCGTTTCGGGATACGGCGAATTGAGCGGCAGGATAATCGATGGACCTGCGGGCGAGAACGGCTTTGGCTACGACCCGGTGTTCGTGCCAGACGGCCAGGGGAGGACCCTTGCCCAGATGTCCCCCCGGGAAAAGAACGATATGAGCCACAGAAGGAGGGCCGTAGAGGCCGTTCTCGAGAAGTATGTGGCTTATCTGAAAGATGGAATCGACCGAAAATAAGATAAAGGTATTGAGGATCATCGCGCGGCTCAACATAGGAGGTCCTGCGATCCATACGATCCTGCTGACGCGCTATCTCGGCGGTAGGTTCGAGACGAGGCTCGTTGCCGGCGAGGTATCGGAAGGGGAGGAGAGCATGGATTATCTCCTCGAGAGGCTCGGTGTCGTCCCCGTTCATGTCAATACCCTCAGGAGGGAGTTGTCCTTCTTCCGTGACCTGAGGTCCGTTCTCCGCATCTATGGGCTCATACGCGAGTTCAGGCCGGACATCGTCCATACCCATACCGCAAAGGCCGGAGCGATCGGCAGGGCCGCGGGCATCCTGTATAACCTGCTCCACCTCAGACACGGGAAGAGCAGGATCAGGCTCGTCCATTCGTTTCACGGTCACGTATTCAGGGGCTATTTCAACAGACCTGTCTCCTCACTCTTCGCGATGACGGAGCGGGCGCTTGCCGCGTTCACGGACGCCATCATCGCCGTGAGCGGTTCCCTGAAGAGGGATCTCGTGGAAACATACAGGATAGCCCCGGACGGGAAGATAAAGGTCGTATACAACGGATACGACCTCGACGCATTCCTGAAGATCGACCCGGCGGATGGGCCTCCGGCAGGCAGGGAGACCACCATAACGACGGTCGGAAGGCTCGTCCCCATAAAGGGGCAGGCGTTTTTAATCAAGGCGTTCAGCATGCTTAAGGCCCGGGCGAGGCTCCTCATAGCAGGGGACGGCGTATCGAAGGCCGAGCTCGTAAGGCTCTCGAAGGACCTTGGCGTATCGGAGAGGGTCTGCTTTCTCGGGTACACGAAGGACATGGCGTCCGTCTACAGGGAGACGGACATATTCGTCCTGAGCTCCCTGAACGAGGGGGCCCCGGTCGCGGTCATCGAGGCGCTCGCGTCCGCGAGGCCCGTCATAGCGACGGACGTAGGCGGGATCGCAGACCTGCTCGGCATAAGGCTGGGCCGCATCGCGGACGATGTGTACCTCTGCGAGAGGGGCATACTCGTACCGCCCGCGCGCGAGGATTCCATAGCAGCGGCGATCGAGTACCTTATAAATAACCCCGGGATCGGCTATACAACCGGAGCTCAGGGAAGAAGATTCACCGGCGGATTTTTTACGATTGACAGACTGATGGAAGATATGGACAAACTTTATACCGGAGTGATGGAGCGATGATCATATACACGGCCGCACTCCTGGCTTTTATAACTGCCGTCATAGGTGTGCCTGTTGTCAAGCGCATCGCGGTCTCCCGGGACGTGCTGTCCCACCCGAAGGACGACAGGTGGAACAACAAGCATGTGCCGCTCCTTGGGGGCGTTGCCATCTATGCGGCGACCGTCCTGACGTTCGCGGTGATCGGACAGACGGACCAGCATTCCATCGTCATTGTCTGCGGAGGGACCGTGGTGTTCGTCCTCGGGCTCATAGACGATCTGTGGCGCCTCTCCCCGCCGGTAAAGCTCATCGTGGAGATAACGGTCTCCTCGCTCCTGATAGTGGCCGGCCTGAAGCTGGATATCACGGGCAATTATGCCGTCGATACCGTCATCACCATCGTATGGATCGTGGGCATTACCAATGCGTTCAACCTGCTGGACAACATGGACGGGCTGGCCGCGGGCATAGCTGGCATTACCGGCATCGTCGTGTTCCTGTGCCTGTTCGGCAGCGCCCGGACCCCGGTCGCGGCCCTGCTGGCCTCCCTGATAGGGGCGGCGCTGGGCTTCCTCGTGTATAACTTCAACCCGGCGTCCATATTCATGGGCGACTCGGGCAGCCTCTTCATAGGGTTCATACTCTCGGGCATCGTGCTCGTCCCGGAAATAAAGTTGTCGGGGCAGCTCCTCCAGATAGTCATCATACCCGTGCTGATCTTCCTCATACCGATCTTCGACACGAGCGTTGCGGTGCTCACGAGAAAGCTGTCCGGGCTCGACGCAACGAAGGGCGGGAAGGACCATACCTCGCACAGGCTCGTGAAGATAGGTCTGTCGGAGAGGCAGGCCGTCCTCGTGATATACGGCATCAGCGTGCTCTCGGGCGTGCTCGCATACCTCGGCAGGCTGATGCCGGTGTATGTGTACATCGAGCTGATATTCCTGTTTTCGATCGTGATCGTGTTCCTCGGCGTATACCTCTCCAGGATCAAGGTCCGCGAGACGAGAGAGGGCGAGAAGGGTGTGGTATCCATCATCGTCAACGTGACGTACAAGAGAAGGATATTCGAGATAATGCTCGATCTCGTCATCATTTTCCTCTCCCTGTACGGTGCCTACATACTCAGGTTCGAGGGCCCCGCGTTCAGGGCCAATGTCGTTACGCTGTTCAAGGCACTGCCCCTCATTCTGAGCATACAGATAGTGTCTTTCGCCATAGCGGGGATCTACAGGGGCGTATGGAAGTACACCGACACTCACGATGTATGGACGATCATGAAGGGCATCGTGATGGGCGTCAGCCTCAGTATGCTCGCCGTCCTGCTGGTATGGCGGTTCTCGGGCTACTCGAGGACCGTCTTCATCATCTACGGTGCCATCCTGCTGATACTCATGACGCTGTCGAGGTACACGTACAGGTCGTTCGACTACCTGTTCAGGAAGAGCAACGGTTCGGCGAGCAAAAGGGTGCTTATCTACGGGGCCGGGGACAGCGGGATGTTCGCGGTCAGCGAGATCCTGAACAACGGACAGCTCGGACTGACACCCGTGTGTTTCATAGACGACGATGCCATGAAGCACGGAAGGTCGATACACGGGTACCCGGTCGTCGGCGGGATCGACGGGATCGAGGACATCATACGGAGCAGGGACATAGACGAGGTTATCGTCTCAACACCCAAGGTACGGGAGGACAGGATAAAGAGGATCAGGCAGGTCTGCGAGCGATCGAATATAGCCCTGAAGAAGTTCTCTCTCGGGATCGAGGACTATGATACGAAGCAGAAGTGACTATACCGCGCGTGCCGGGCTCATCCCCGGATAAGGGGCGCCAGGTATCCATAGACGATCGGCACGATAAGGGGGTACACCCCCCACATGAGGGAGATCACGACGAGGATGGACGCCTTGCCCTTGAAGAACAAGAACCTGTCCCCCGGGAAGTAGAACATGTCGAGTCCGGACGCATTGCTGAACTCGTAGACAAAGCCGAGCACGACTCCGATCGGATACCGTATATACCAGTGCAGGCCGCTCACCAGAAAAGAGACCCCGCCGAAGACGACCATCACCGCAAGCACCAGGTGCACCAGAAGATTTTTCGCGGAGGTGTATTTCCAGAGCTTGAACGCGTACGCAACGGCCTCCATCCCGAGCTGTCCCACAAGACACAGAAGCATAAATACTGCCACCTTGACCATAGTACCTCCTCTTCGTACGGTAGTGTACCAGCATCGTACGGCGTTTTACAAGCGAAACCTGTATCAGTTTTTGGGAAAGATGAACTTTACCCCGTTCCTTGAATGCCCTGCGCTCTTGGCGCAGGGTGAGCGCGAGCGGAGCGAGCTCCACTTGCCACAGGGTTTAATGCCCTGTGGTCAAGTAACGGGGTTTACTTTTGACTATGGGCCTGCCATTCCCAGGCTTTTTCTGATATATGTTTCCATACGCATCACCTGTGACCTCCTTCTTTATTGATCGTAAAGTTAAAGGAGCTTTATCACAGCAACCGATGCTTTTCTTTGTTTTTTATCCCTTACATGCTATGATCACAAAAGGGACAAAAGCCTTTATAATGAACCTTTGATAAGAAGATATTATGTATTGCCATAAATGCGGAACTAAAAATACGGATGATGCGGTATTCTGCTACAAATGTGGATCAAACCTAAGAGGCATAACCTCGCCTTCTAAAAAGATTATTATTTTTCTGATCTGTCTATTAATAGCAGTATCAATTTTTATTGGTAAGCTACCTTCTTGGAAGGGTGATCCTTATGGCACCTTGATAGTATCTCAAAGTATTATCCAAAATAGGACATTAAATTTAAATAAAGTTAAACGATATTGGGGAATCAATCCCGTTGAATATCCTCATGAGAGCTACAATTATCAGGTTTATCGCAGAGACGATAATGTATATTTTTCTTATCCACTGGGGACATCCATAATTTCGATCCCGTTCGTTTCTATAGCGAATACTTGTGGCTTAAACATGCTACAACATGAGAAGCTGATGCAAGAAATTTTAGCCTCCACAGTTGCGATAGGTATTTTTTTAACCATTTTTATAATATCTTTGGAATATTTTTCGTTTGTATATTCTATATTTATAGGTTTGATTGGCTTTTATGGGACAACTGTTGGAACGGTTGTGGGAACAGGTCTTTGGGACTCAGACTACGAGCTATTCTTTAGTGGATTGTCAATTCTGTTAATATTTCTGTATGCCAAAAAGAATTATAAAATTTATATCAAAGGGATCGAACTTTCATCGGTTTTAACAGGTTTGTTTTTTCTTCTTGCTTTTATCTCCAGACCTACGGCTTCCATCTTAATATTTTCTATATTTGTTTTCCTTATTCTATACGACAAAAGGTATTTCTTTAAAGGAGCCATTATAAGTGGCATTCTCTTAATGCTGTATGAATTAGTTATTTACAGGTATACCGGTACTCTTCTTGGTCACATCTATGAATCAGCAACAACTACATCAACAACGGCTCGATTTTCTACAACAAACTTTATCACGGCCCTTGAAGGGTTTATATGGAGCCCAGCACGTAGTGTTTTTATATTTAATCCATTTTTGCTCATCTTGCCGGCAGGAATGTATTATATAATTTCAAAAACTCATATGCATGATAGGAAAATTAAATATTTTATTTTGGCTCTTCTCCTCTCTGGTGTTATAACCTCACTGTTCCTCCTTTTTTGGACTGACTGGTATGGCGGCGGGAGTTATGGACCAAGAATTTTTGCGGATGCTATATATTGGTACTTTTTATTAACAATAATTGTTCTTGGAGAAATTACTCGTTTTAAAATAGGCCCTCAAAAAACTATGCACACGATATTCTTTTCTCTAATGGCAATCGGAGTTTTTATCAATATACAAGGTATATACAATAGGTACGCATTAGAGTGGAATGCCTATCCAAATGTCGATGAATATCAAAATAAAGTTTTATTTGACTGGAGGTACCCGCAATTTTTAATGACCCAAAAAAGCTTAGCAGAAAAATGCGTGACACAGGGGCTCGAAGATAGAGCAGTTGTTTCCCCAAACGGTTGGTGCGAATATTGTAACTTAGGCATTGGTGGGAGAACAGATTATCCGATAAACTGCACAGCATGGATGCGGACGAATAAGTAGCTATCCGTGCAGTTAAAAGAGGATGTTAATCCATGTAATCAGAAGAAATATACGATTAATTTGACACTGTCTTAACGCATGATACACAGAATAAAAGCGCTCGATAGAAGAAAAATTTATGTATTGCAATAAATGCGGCTCTAAAAATATGGATGATGCTGTATGCTGCTTCAAATGTGGGGCAAACCTAAAGAAGATAATCCCGTCAGACGATAAAGTGGAAGTTGCATCGACAGAACATAGAACGAGCCGGAGATTTATAAAAACATCTAACCTTATTTTCATAGGCATTAGCGTGGTCATTATTATTGCATTACTCGGCATTGGCGTCTGGTATGTGCATATAAAACTTCGTAAGCCACGTGGTATGATTTATATCCCAGCAGGCTGGTTCTGGATGGGATGCAGTCAGAATGAAAAGCAGTGTAGCAAAAATGAGAAGCCGTATCATCAGGTGTATCTTGATGCATATTATATAGATAAGAATGATGTGACTGTGGATGAGTATACGCGGTGTGTGAATACAGGGGGATGTACGGCAGCAGCTTGTACAGGAGATGGAGGAGACTATCCAAGAAACTGCGTAGACTGGAATCAAGCGAATGTATACTGCCAATGGGCAGGGAAGCAATTACCGACCGAGGCACAATGGGAGAAGGCGGCGAGGGGGACGGATGGACGGATCTATCCATGGGGGAATGAATGGGATGCAAGCAAGGCATGTTATAATCAGGGTTCCACTTGCCCAGTAGGGAGCTATCCACAAGGAGCGAGTCCTTATGGAGTAATGGACATGGCAGGCAATGTTTGGGATTGGTGTTCGGACTGGTATGGTGCAAACTACTATGCGAACTCGCCCTATATGAATCCACAGGGTCCGGATAGCGGGCAGTACCGTGTGGGTCGCGGGGGCTCCTGGGACGGCGACTATCCGTCGCTCCTGCGTTCGTCGGTCCGCGACTTCGACAGCCCGCCTGCCGGGGACGTCAACCTTGGGTTTCGGTGTGTGCGTGATGTTTCTCGATAATTCTCCAGAGTCAGCACGGATAAGCAGGAGCTCGAGAACCAGCTTGAGCCGCTCAAGAAGTTTGCGAAGGGTAGGGGGCTTAGCACCTCTGTCCCGCTCACGCTTTGCCGGCACCGGCAGCGTGGGCAAGTCTAAATAAAGAGCACTTGACATACGTGTAAAACTATGTATAATTATATTTGGTTAGCTAATTTGTATTTGTAGAGAGGTGATTGATGATGATTGACACAAATAAAATGGTCTCTGTAACAGAGCTTCAAAAGCATTTGACAGAGCTTATAAGGGATCTTCCCAAGAAAGGTGAGCCTTTATATGTACTCAGAAACAATGAAATGGCGGCTGTGATTGTGTCCCCTGATGATTACGAGTTATTGAGTGAGGCAGAGGAACTGATGGAACATATAGAAATCTATGAGATGGTACAAAAGAGGATGAAGAATTATGATCCTAAGAGGACCATCCCGTGGGAATCGATAAAGAAGAAACATGGCCTGTAAAGTTGTTTTTGCTACTGCTGATGCCGAGAAAGATTTTGATGATCTTGATGGCTCTTTAAAGAAAGAAGCTCATAAAAAAATAGATGCTCTTTCAGAAAACCCCTTGCTTGGAAAACCACTTGGCAATAAGTCCGGGATGAACCTTACAGGTTTTTATAAACTTTATTTTGCAAAGAAAAAATATCGTATTGTCTACCGTATTGTAAAAGGCGATATCGAAATTGTGGAAATTATCGGAATAGGGAAACGAGATAAAGAGGAAATATACAAGCTTGTAGTCAAAAGGCTGGCTCAAAATGAAGGCAGCACTATGCCTTAGAGTCAGCACGAGAAATTAGGGACAGCGACCGGTTTAAATTATGATACCTCATGCCCATCTCTCGGGGAAAATCCCCCGCCCCCTTTATCAATAGGGGATAAAAAGGGAGGGAGGGCCGGGTCTACATTGAATGGCATCCTCTGTCATTTTTCTGGTATCGTCTCGGTCTTTCCCATGGGTTACCAACCATGGAAGGGCAGGTACAGTTATAGTATAGCCGTTATACCCGTTTAATTC
Organism: Deltaproteobacteria bacterium; assembly: GCA_023381995.1. Taxonomy (GTDB): domain Bacteria; phylum JAMCPX01; class JAMCPX01; order JAMCPX01; family JAMCPX01; genus JAMCVD01. Next base: position 22,254 of record JAMCVD010000020.1, on the reverse strand, counting down.
AAAAATAACGGTATCTCGATATACTCTCTGTGGGACACATTTCGCTGTCGGTTGGCACCATGTCCGGGACATGGGGGACGCGCTGTATGGGACAGCCCGGGGGGGCAGCGCTGCCCCCCGGTTGCATCTTTTCCTTGATTTGAATTACATTTGTATTATGAGAAAAGAGGAGGTTATTTATGCAGCAGAACCAGGAACCGAAGAAAGATGCTGGTATACAGATCCAGCTCGACGAGCTTACCGCACAGGGTGTTTACATAAACCTTGCCCTGATAAACCATACCGAGACAGAGTTCATACTCGATTTCATCTATGTTCAGCCCCAGGCCCCTCAGGGCAAGGTGCGGAGCAGGGTCCTGACGAGCCCTATCCACATGAAGCGCCTGCTCAATGCCGTGACGGAGAATATAAAGAAGTACGAGGAAAGGTTCGGTGAGATAAGGACGGCCCAGGAGCCGCAGGCACAGAAGATAGGGTTCCTCCAGTAGGGTATGATTATAAAAGACTCGATAACAGGCGACCTCGACCTGGTCAACAGGTACATAAACAGGTATATAAAGCACGATATATCCGCGATCGCGCACATAGGCCGTCACCTTATCGACAGCGGCGGCAAGAGGATAAGGCCCTATCTCGTGATAACCACGTCGAGGATGTTCGACGTCCCGGTGGACGCCTACGTAAAGGTCGCGGCCGCTATCGAGATGTACCATTCCGCATCGCTGCTGCATGACGACGTCGTCGACAATGCGAAGCAGAGACGCGGCAGCCCGTCGGCGAACAACATATGGGGCAACAAGCGCAGCGTGCTTGTGGGAGATTTCCTGCTTGCGGCTTCGTCCTCGATAATCGCGGGGATGAAGAACGACGACTTGCTCGGGACGTTCATAAGGGTGCTCAGCCTCATGGCCGAAGGGGAACTCATCCAGCTCGGTCTGAGCCGCAACACAGGGCTCTCGCAGAAGGACTATTACACGATAATAAAGAAGAAGACCGCCTACCTTTTTTCCCTGTCCTGCGAGAGCGGCGCAATCATGGGCCGGGCCCCGGACACGGTACGACGCACGATGCGCCAGTTCGGGCTCCTGCTGGGTATTGCTTTCCAGCTTATCGATGATAACATCGACTATGTGTCGTCCGCACGGGTATCGGGCAAGGGAAGGGGCGTTGACCTGAAAGAGGGCAAGATAACGCTCCCCATGATAACCGCTCTTTCCGGCGCGGACAGGAAGGAGAAGGCCGTGCTCGGGAGGGCGCTCGCAGGGACGACGGACAAGGGCTCCTTTGCAGACGTTTATGGCATCATAGAGAAGTACCACGGGTTCGAGTATACAAAGAGGCGGGCCGAAAGCTTCGCACACAGGGCAATAGGCCTGCTCGACGGGCTGCCCGTTTCCCCGGAGATCGAAGAGCTGAGAAGCTTTGCCCTTTCCGTAGTGGAGAGAAAGTCCTGAGTCTGTCCCTTGAAAAAGGCTTCACTACCCACGGAGAGCATGATAGGACAGATTTCGAATCCCTGAGAGAAGGCGCGTGTCCGCACGTCCTTCCTGCGGGGGTTACACAGATTTTGGAGGTTTTAGAACACTATGACCGAACAGTATACAAATGTTGTAATCACGGACATCGAAGACGAGATGAAACGATCGTACCTGGACTTCGCGATGAGCGTCATTATCGGCAGGGCGTTGCCGGACGTCAGAGACGGGCTGAAGCCCGTGCACAGGAGGGTCCTCTACGCGATGCTCGATCTCGGCAACGTTCACGACAAGCCGTATAAGAAGTCTGCGAGGGTCGTTGGTGACGTAATAGGCAAGTATCATCCGCACGGCGATGTCGCGGTGTACGATACGATTGTGAGAATGGCCCAGGACTTCACCATGAGGTACCCCCTTGTCGATGGCCAGGGCAACTTCGGCTCGATAGACGGCGACCCCCCTGCCGCCATGAGGTACACGGAGGTCAGGATGAAGAGGCTGGCAGAGGAGATGCTGGCCGACATAGAGAAGCAGACGGTGGACTTCGTCCCGAACTACGACAATACCCTGCAGGAGCCGTCGATCCTGCCCTCGAGGTTCCCCAACCTTCTCGTGAACGGCTCCTCCGGCATAGCGGTCGGCATGGCGACCAATATCCCGCCCCACAACCTTACGGAGGTCGTAAACGCTATCAAGGCACTGATAGACGATCCGGACATCGATGTGGCCGGGCTTATGCAGCATATCCCGGGGCCGGACTTCCCGTCCGGCGCATTCATCACCGGCGCGGACCAGATAAGAGAGGCGTACACCACGGGCAAGGGGGTCATCAGAATGAGGGCCAGGATCGCCGTGGAGAAGGCCAGGGGAGAGCGCCAGAACATCGTAATAACCGAGCTGCCGTACATGGTCAATAAGGCGAAGCTCGTCGAGAAGATCGCACAGCTCGTGAATGACAAGGAGATAGAGGGCATAAGCGATATAAGGGACGAGTCCGACAGGGAGGGCATGAGGGTTGTCGTAGAGCTGAAGAAGGACGAGTATCCGGACATCATCATGAACAAGCTGTACAAGCACACGCAGCTCGAAGAGTCTTTCGGCATAATACTCCTGGCGATCGATCACGGCCGGCCGGTCATCATGTCGCTGAAGGACATCCTGAGCAGGTTCATAGAGTTCAGGAAAGAGGTCGTTACGCGCAGGACGGTGTTCGATCTCAGGAAGGCGGAGGAGCACCTGCACATACTCGAGGGGCTCAGAAAGGCGATAGAGAACATAGACGAGGTCATAGCCATCATAAAGGGGTCGAAGAGTACCGTGGACGCGGAGGCCAGACTTACAGCGAGGTTCGGTTTCACGGTCGTCCAGACCAGGGCGATTCTGGATATGAGGCTGCAGAGACTGACCTCGATGGAGATCGAGAAGCTGGTCGCCGAGTACAGGGAGACGGAGAAGAGCATCAAGAGGTTCAGGCACATCCTCTCCGACGAGGGGGAACTGGCCGGGATCATCGTTGCGGAGCTCGAGGAGATCAGAGGCAGGTACGGCGATGAGCGGAGGACCGAGATCGTGGGCCAGTCCAGAGACATCAGCGTAGAAGACCTCATAGCGAACGAGGAGATGATCGTCACGGTGAGCAACAAGGGTTATATCAAGCGCAACCCGGCGAGCTTGTACAGGGCGCAGAAGCGGGGAGGCAAGGGCAAGACGGCCTCCGGTATAAAGGAAGAGGACTTCATAGAGAACCTTTTTGTGGCCTCCGCTCACAGCTATATCCTGTTCTTTACGGATAAGGGAAGGGTGTACTGGCTCAAGGTTTATGAGATACCTCAGGCGGGCAGGGCATCGAGCGGCAAGCCCATTGTCGGGCTGCTGAACCTGTCCGAGGGCGAGAAGATTACGGCCTATGTGCCGATAAAGGACCTCTCCGAGCCTCTGTTCCTCCTCATGTCCACCTCGAAAGGCTATCTGAAGAAGACGGCGCTGTCGATGTACTCGAACCCCAGGTCCGCCGGGATCATCGCCATCAACCTGGAGGAGGACGACAGGCTCGTCGACGTGAGGCTTACGGACGGGAAACAGGAGATAATACTTTCCACGAAGCACGGTATGGCCATACGGTTCCCGGAGTCGCAGGTAAGGGCGGTGGGCAGGGCCGCGTACGGTGTCAACGGCATGACCCTCGATAAGGACGACGAGATCATAGCCATGGACACCCTCGAGCAGGACGCCACGGTGCTGACCGTTACCGGGAACGGGTACGGGAAGAGGACCAAGCTCGGTGCGTACCGGCTGCAGAGGAGGGCGGGCAAAGGCATAATCAACGTCAAGATTACGGCCAAGACGGGCGCGGCGGTGTCTGTCATCAAGGTCAACGATGATGACGGCATCTTCATCATAACGGACACCGGCAGGATGATCAGGCTGCATGTCAAGGACATCTCCATCATCGGCAGGAACACGCAGGGCATACGGCTGATACAGCTCGAGCATGGCGAGAGCGTGACGAAGGCCGTCCGGATAGTGGAGGCCGACGACAACGGTGGGTCCGAGAACGGTACAGACGGGCAGGCATGAGGCTTATTACGAAGGCCGCCGCGCTTAGGGCCGGCGCGGTCCTTCTGCTGCTGGCGGTGGGCACCTATTACGGCATGTCCTGCAGCAGGGATAAGCCGGATCGGCTCTATGCAAGTGCCATCAATGCCGCCGCAAAAGGCAACGTGGAGCTCGCGGAGAACCTCTACAAGCTCATCATAAAGCACTACCCCAACAGCTCGGTCAGAAAAGACGCCATGTACAGGCTCGGGCTGCTGGAATACCTTTATTTTAACGACTACCCGATCGCCCTCGAGCAGTTCTACGACCTCGTGTACACCTACCCACATTACAGGTACACCTTCGACGCGTACCTGTACATAGCACGGATATACATAGAGCAGCAGGACATGCCGCAGAAGGGCATAGAGATCTACGAGAAGCTCCTGAGTACTACGGCCTCCGGCAAGGACATGAAGCGCGTGCTGCCGAGGCTTGCGGTTGAGTACGAGAGCGTGAACAACATACCGAAGGCCACGGCCGTGTACAAGAGGCTTCTGGGGCTTTACAGGAAGCCGCCCCCGAACTATCTCTATGAGTATGCCTATCTTCGGTACCTGGCGGGCTCCTACAGCGATGCGATCAAGGATTTCCAGCATGTGCACGATCTGTACCCGGACTCGTCGTACAGCGTGTCCGCACAGATCGCGATGGCCGACTGCTACGAGGAGACCGGAAGGTCCGAGGACGCACTGTCCCTGCTCAACGGCCTCAAGTCGGCGTATCCGACCCAGACCTCCATAATCGACATAAAGATAGAAAGCATCACCAATAGGCTCAAGAACAAGAAGAAGTGATGAGCTACGTACCTGCTATGCTCCTCGGCGAGAGGAGCTTCTTGAGTTGCCCCCGGGTGAGGAAGCCCTTTTCGAGTATTATGTCCGTAACCGGCCTTCCCTCTCTTATCGCCTGCTTTACGACCTCGGCCGCATTGAGGTAGCCGATGACAGGGTTCAGGAGCGTCGCTATGGCGGGCGTGTGCTCGAAGTAGTATCTGAGCCTCTCTCTGTTGACGGTAATGCCGTCTATCGCCTTCTCTGCGAACACCGGTAGGAAGTTCTTCAGGATATCGACGGACTCGAGCAGCGTGTTTGCCATGAGCGGCATCATGACGTTGAGCTCGAGCTGTCCTGCCTGCTCGGCCATCGACACCGTCAGGCTGTTGCCTGCGACCCTGAAACAGATCATATCGAGCGCCTCTGCCATGACGGGGTTCGCCTTGCCCGGCATTATGGAAGAGCCCGGCTGGACCGCCGGGAGGGCTATCTCCGCAAGCCCGGTGACTGGCCCGGAAGAAAGCAGCCTCAGGTCGTTGGCGATCCGTATCAGCTCAAGGGCTATCGTGTTCAGTATACCGGAGGTGTGACTGAGGGCGATCCTTGACTGCAGGCCTTCCCTCGGGTCCCTGGATGCAAAAAGCTTGAGCCCCGTCAGTACCCTCAGGTGCCTTATGACGGTCGCCCTGTAGTGTGGAGGGGTGTTGATCCCGGTCCCGACCGCAGTACCGCCGATGGGCACCTCGAGGAGCGTCGGGCCGTATCCCCGGCCGGTGACTGCCCCCAGTAGGGCGATGGACTTTTTTATGCTCGAGGCGTATGCCGAGAACTCCTGGCCGAGCGTTACGGGCACGGCGTCCTGCAGGTGTGTCCTGCCGGACTTGAGGAGCGGTGCGTACTCTCCCGCCTTTTTGAGCAGCGACGACTCGAGACGGCCCAGTGCTCCGATGAGCTGCTGTATATCGAGGCCCAGTGCGATGTGTGCCACCGTGGGGAAGGTGTCGTTTGTGGACTGGGACATGTTCACGTGGTCGTTCGGACTCAGCCTGGCGTAGTCTCCCTTTTTGTGGCCGAGAGACTCGAGGGCCATGTTCGCTATGACCTCGTTGACCGTGTGCTCTTCCGATCTATTCATGTTCAGGGACGTGCCCGCCCCGGCCTGGTACCTGTCGATCACGAACTGGTCCGCACGCCCGCCGGCAAGTATGCCGTCGCAGGCACGTACGATCGCCTTCGCCCTCTTCGCATCGAGCGCGCCGAGCTCATGATTCGTGGCGGCGCAGGCCTTCTTTACGACGGCGTACGCTCTGATCAGAGAGGGGTGGTTCCTCTCGCCGCTCACCGGGAAGTTGGAAAGCGCCCGTGCCGTCTGGACCCCGTAGAACGCGTCCCCGGGAACGGTCATGCTGCCGAGCGAGTCCTTTTCGATACGGTATTTCATGGCGAATGGAAGGTACGGTCCTGCCAGACGAATACCGTTGATACAGTGGTTATAGACATACAGCCTTCTTTCACCTTTCGATCCATCTACCACATCCCCGTGGAAAACTCCATCGCAATCCGATGCGCCGTGCTTGCGGGTGGAACGGCGCGGTGCGACCGAGCCTGGCCCGGAGCTATTGTGGGGGCCGCTCGCCTCTTTCCTGTGTGGAGGGGCGCGGACGGGTCTTTTTTGGGCTCTTATCCCAAAAGTGATCATGGGACTGATAGAACAAAAAGAAAGAGTGTTCGACACTGCGAAGGGAAACACATCCGGACTGCCTGCAATGC
>JAMCVD010000020.1:0-15628 GCA_023381995.1 Deltaproteobacteria bacterium | reverse complement strand
ACGTTATGGGTCGTACCCCCCTTTACCGAAAAGAGCTTTGTTTTACGAGCAGAGGAGAAAACTCTTTCTTCATGATCACAAATGGGAGAGGAACCCTTTTTTGCTTGATGATTCCCCGCAACTCTGTTTAGACTGCAACGATCATGACCAGAGACGCCGAAATACGCGATAGCCTGTACTACTGGCTTGCGCTCAAGCGGGTGGAGGGCATAGGCAATGTATACTGCAAGAAGCTCATAAACGCCTTCCGCGGGCCCGAGGCCGTGTTCTCCGCGTCCCCGGAGGAGCTGCAGAGGGTCGGGGGCATCGCCGGGGCGACCGCGGACAGGATCAGGAATTTCGACGGCTTCGATGGGGTCAGGGACGAACTCGCCAGGATAAGAGAACAGAGAATAGACGTCGTAACTCTGACCGACACACGGTATCCGGAGATGCTGAAGCAAATACCGGACCCGCCCCCTTTCCTGTACGCAAGTGGGCTGCCGGAGACCCCTGTGCAGAAGTGCATCGCGGTGGTCGGGACAAGGTTCCCGTCACCCTACGGAGAACGCGTGACAGAGGACATCGTGCTGGAGCTTGTCAGACAGGGGTTTACCATAGTGAGCGGCATGGCAAAGGGCATCGATGCGGTCGCACACAGGACGGCTGTCCTGCACAGGGGACATACCGTCGCCGTATGGGGCACGGGCATAGACAGGGTGTATCCGGCGGCGAACGCCGGGCTCGCGCAGGACATCGCAAGGCACGGGCTCATACTGACCGAATATCCGACCGGCACGCCCCCGCTGGAGACGAACTTCCCGGAGAGGAACCGGATCATAAGCGGTATGTCGCTGGCAGTCATAGTGACCGAGGCATCGCTCAACAGCGGCACGATGATCACCGTATCGCACGCGCTCGATCAGGGCAGGGAGGTGTTCGCCGTACCCGGCCCTATATACTCGATGATGAGCCAGGGCACCAACAGGCTCATAAAGCAGGGCGGGGGCATGGTCGATACCATAGACAGTCTCGTGAGGGAGCTGGAGGCGTTTGCACCGCCAGAGCCTGCGAAGAAGGCCGAGCTGCCCCCGGAGCATGCGGACGTGCTCTCCGCGCTGTCGTCGGGGCCCGTCGACCTCGATACGCTAATCTCCCGGCTGAAATTTGACACGGCAAAAGTAATGAGTATCCTTACTGAAATGGAGCTGAGCGGCATTGTGAAACAACTGCCGGGCAAAAGATTTGTGAGAATGGAGTGAACATGCCTGATAAGAAACGTGCGGAAAAGTACCTTATAGTAGTGGAGTCGCCTGCTAAAACAAAGACCATCAAGAAATTCCTGGGCAGCGACTACGAGGTGGTCGCCTCGATGGGACACATCAAAGACCTGCCCAAGTCCAGGCTCGGCGTTGACGTAAAGACGTTCACGCCGGAGTACGAGTTGCTCAAGGCCAAGCTGAAGATCGTATCGGCCATCAAGAAGGCCGCGACGGGAGCGACCACCGTGTACCTTGCACCGGACCCGGACAGGGAGGGCGAGGCCATCGCATGGCACATAGCGGACGAGCTCGTACGGCAGGACGCGAAGATAAAGATATACAGGGTGATGTTCAACGAGATCACGAGGCAGGCAGTCCTCGATGGCATCAAGAACCACGGCAGGCTCAACAAGAACATGTACGAGTCATACCTTGCGCGGCGCATACTCGACAGGCTCGTCGGCTACCAGATCAGCCCTCTGCTGTGGGAAAGGGTAAAAAGGGGGCTGAGCGCGGGGAGGGTGCAGTCTGTCGCGGTAAGGCTCATATGCGACCGGGAAAGGGAAAGGGAGGCGTTCGTCCCGCAGGAGTACTGGTCGATCACCGGGAGCTTTCTGACACCGGGCAGGGAAGTCCTCGAGGCGAAGCTTTTCAGCATCGATGGCAAGGGTGCAGACATACCGGACAAGGACGCGGCGGATGCGCTCGTCATGGAGATCAGAAAGCAGATTTTCGCCGTTGCCGGCATCGAGCTGAAGGAAAGGAAGTCTTATCCGCTCCCGCCGTTCATAACGAGCACCTTGCAGCAGGAGGCCGTAAAGCGGCTCAGGTTCACGGCGGACAGGACCATGAAGGTCGCACAGAAGCTCTACGAGGGGGTGGAGCTCGGCAAAGAGGGACACACCGCGCTCATAACGTACATGAGGACAGACTCTGTAAGGATAGCGGGTGAGGCACTGTCGAAGGTAAGGGAATACATAGACGGCACATACGGCAGGCCCTATCTCCCCGCGGCCCCGAACGCCTACAGGAACAAGAAGTCAGCACAGGATGCCCACGAGGCAATCAGGCCGACGAGGTTCGACCTGCATCCGGACAAGGTCAGGAAGTTCCTGTCGGACCAGGAGTACGCACTCTACCGGTTGATCTGGGAGAGATTTGTCGCGAGCCAGATGACGCCCGCAGTGTTCAAGCAGGTGACGGTAAATCTGGCCGGCGGGAGGTTTGTGTTCCGCGCGACCGGCTCGACCCTCTCGTTTGACGGGTACCTGAAGGTCTACGAAGAGCAGAGGGAGGAGGCGCTCCTGCCGGCCCTGAACGATAAGGACAGGCTCGTGCTGAAGGACGTAACGCCCCACCAGCACTTCACCGAGCCGCCGCCGAGGTATACAGAGGCCTCCCTTGTAAAGGAGCTGGAAGAGAAAGGCATCGGCAGGCCTTCCACCTATGCGACGATTCTGTTTACGATCCAGCAGCGGGGGTACGTCGTCAGGGAGGAGGGAAGGTTCGCACCCACGGAGCTCGGCACGATCGTTACGGGCATGCTCATAAAAAACTTCCCTCAGATCATGGACATAGGGTTTACGGCGGACATGGAGGACAAGCTGGACAGCGTGGAGGAAGGCAGTATCAACTACATCGAGATCCTCAAGGCGTTCTACAGGACCTTCGAGGATCTGCTCGTCAGGGCGGGCAAGCAGATGAAGAACATGAAGTCGACGGAAGAGAAGACCGACATCACCTGCGAGAAGTGCGGATCGCCCATGGTGATAAAATGGGGACGGAACGGCTCGTTCCTTGCGTGCTCCAACTACCCGGAGTGTAAGAATACAAAAAACTTCAGAAGGAACGAGGGCGGGGGGATAACCGTGATCCAAAACGAGAAGTCCGGCCAGACCTGCGAGCTGTGCGGCGGCGCGATGCTCATAAAGCGGGCACGGGCCGGCGCGCGCTTCCTCGGGTGCGAGAACTATCCAGAATGCAAGAACACGAGGCCGTACACGATCGATGTGAAATGCCCTGTCTGCGGCGGGGGAATCGCGGAGCGGTCCTCAAAGAAGGGCAGATTGTTCTACGGCTGCACCAACTACCCGAAGTGCGACTTCGTGTCATGGAACAGGCCCGTGGCCAGGGCGTGCCCGAAATGCGGGTCGAAGTACCTTGTAGAGAAGTATACACAGAAAGCGGGGATGCTCGTCGCCTGTCCCAACAAGGCCTGCGATTATATAGAAAAGGAATAGATGCAGAAGCCCCCCACCCCTTTGGTCCAGCAGTACCTCGAGATAAAGGCGAAATACAAGGACGCCATACTGTTTTACCGGCTGGGGGACTTCTACGAGATGTTCTTCGAGGACGCGGTGACCGCAGCACCGGTCCTGGACCTGACCTTGACGTCGAGACACAAGGACGTCGAGGATCCGGTCCCGATGTGCGGGGTGCCGTACCACGCCGCGGCACCGTACATAAAGAAGCTGCAGGACGCGGGGTTCAAGGTCGCGATATGCGAGCAGCTCGAGGATCCGTCGAAGGCCAAGGGCATCGTAAAGAGGGACGTCATACGGGTGGCGACGCCGGGACTCGTATACGACCCGGACACGCTCGAGCCCCGTCAGACGAACTACATCTCGGCCCTCGCGTATATCAACATCGCATACGGCATTGCGTTCTTCGAGCCCTCTACGTCCGAGCTGCTGCTGCTCTCGACCGCCGACCCGGAACAGGCGTTCTCCGAGGTAAAGAAGCTCATGCCGAGGGAGATGGTCTATAAAGACAGGTCCCTGCCGGACAGGGTCATAGAACTGTTCGGGGGAGAGCTCCCGTTCATACTCACGCCGCTCCCGGAGCAATACTTCGACTGGGACCCGGTGCGTGAACGGGTCACGTCGCTGTGGGGCGGTCAGCTCGCCGCATCGGGCGCGGACGGCAGTCCTGCGCTCCTGTCCGTTGTATCAGCTCTGTTCCGTTATCTCGAAGACACGAAGACGCCCATAAGCAACGTAACGATAAAGAACGTCCTCCCTTCGTCGTACCTGTACATGGACAATGCGACCATTCGGAATCTCGAGCTGTTTAGCTCCATCATAGACGGCTCCGAGGGAATAAGCCTTATAGGGACGATGGACAGGACCGTTACGCCCATGGGGTCCAGGATGCTGCGCAGTTATCTGAGGTTCCCCTCGGTCTCGGCAGACGAGATCGCGAAGCGCCATGCCGTCGTGGATCATCTCTTCAATGATCCCGTGACCCGATCGGAGCTGCGGGACAGGCTGGGCGACGTCGGCGATATGGAGCGGAGCGTGACAAAGGCACACAGCCGGACGCTGGTCCCCCAGTCTCTCCAGAGGCTCTCTGCCTCCATAGAGGCGGTAAGAGACATAAAGTCCATGATACACAAAGACGTCCCCCTGCTCTCCGAATTCTACGGGGCTATGGACGACCTCTCGGACATCGGGACGCACGTGAGAAACACGCTCGATCTGACGGACGACCAGGCAGAGCACGGATGGTTCGTACGAAACGGTATCAACGCACAGCTCGACGAGCTCAAGGCCCTGGTGAAGGACACGAAAGGGTGGCTCAAGCACTTCGAGCAGGACGAGCGCTCGCGCACGGGCATCAACTCACTGAAGGTGGGTTACTCCGGCGTGTTCGGGTACTACATAGACGTGACAAGGCCCAACCTCCGTCTGGTGCCCGACGACTACATAAGGAAGCAGACCGTTGCGAACGGCGAGAGGTTCATCACTCCCAAGCTCAAGGAGATGGAGGTAAGGCTGCTGAGCGCCCGAGGGGAGATAAAGCGGATCGAGAGCGGATACCTGGTCTCATTGAACGAGGTGATATCCGGGAACGCATCGCGTATCCTCAAGACGGCCTCGATCATAGCCGCGGTCGATGTGCTGGCCTGCTTCTCGGAGATCGCGGTGAGGAACAACTACGTCAGGCCGGTGATCGACTACGGAGATGCAATGGACTTCAAAGAGGCGAGGCACCCTGTCATAGAGCGGCACCTCAAGAACGCCGCATTCATTCCGAACGATATCGACATGAACTGCACCGACAGACAGGTCATCATCATTACCGGGCCCAACATGTCCGGCAAGTCCACGATCATACGGCAGTCGGCGCTGATCGTCCTCATGGCACAGATGGGAAGCTTCGTGCCAGCGAGGGAGGCGAGGATCGGGATCGTCGACAGGATCTTCGCGAGGGTGGGCGCATCGGACCACCTTGCAAGAGGACAGAGCACATTCATGGTCGAGATGACGGAGACGGCCAACATCCTCGGCAACGCCACGGGCAGGAGCCTCATTATCCTCGACGAGATAGGAAGGGGCACGAGCACGTACGACGGCATCAGCATAGCGTGGGCCGTGCTCGACCACATAGCGAACAGGATCGGCGCAAAGACGCTGTTCGCGACACACTACCACGAGTTGATCGAATTCGGTCGCAGTCATCCGAAGGCGGTCAACCAGTCCATCCCCGTAAAACAGTGGCAGGGCAGGCTCATCTTCGTAAGGAAGCTCGTGGACGGTGGCTCGAACGAGAGCTTCGGTATTGAGGTGGCGAAGATGGCCGGACTGCCGGCGGAGGTCATCGGGCTCGCGCAGAGACTCCTGAAGAAGCTGCAGGACGGAGAGATAGACAGTCTGGGCAGACCAAGGCTCGCGGAAGGGACAGAGTCGCACGCGGTGCAGTACACCCTGTTCAGGCCGGACCGTACGAAGCTGCACGATATGCTGGCAGCGGTCTCCCCCGACGCCATGACCCCTCTGGAGGCGCTCCAGTTTCTGGTCAGGCTGAAAGAGGCCATGGGTGAAGAAAAATCTCAGGGAAAGGCGCAATGAAACAGTGCAGGACACCCCTCATAGTCTATATCGTTGTGATGCTCGCGATCTATGCGACGAACAGACTGTCGCCGCTCAAGCCCTCCCTCGGTATCGTCGTCGCGGCCCTGTTCCTCTATACGCCCGTCGCCTTCCTGCTCATAAAAAAGCGACCGCCGTCCCTGTACGGGATAGGCGGAAAGTTCATGGCACGGTCTGTTGCCAGGGCACTGCTGCTCGCCGCGATAGTGTTCCCTCTCTACGCGGCCGGCTTCTTCGTCTACATGAGGCACTTCTACAGCCTGGGCGTGACGTTTCCACTGGCACCGTTCGCCGGGGCAGGGCATGTCCTTGGGTTCGCCCTGAACGGGCTTCTGATGGTGGCCATACCTGAGGAGGTGTTCTACCGGGGCTATATGCAGGCAGAGATGGGCCGCTGTGACGGCCGGAAGATACGTGTCTTCGGCATAAAGCTCGGCGTGTCCGTCCTGATCACGAACGCATTGTTCGCGGCAGGTCACCTCATCGTCATACCGGACGTCCGGCGGCTCGCCGTGTTTTTCCCGGGGCTCGCGTTCAGCTGGCTCAGGGAGAAGGACGACAACATTGCAGGTCCGATCGTCTTCCACTGGCTGAGCAACATGCTCTCGTTCTTCCTGTTCTCTCTGCTGCGATGACCTACCCCCCCTGTGCGGCGATGTAGCCCATTATCTTATAGGCGAGCTTCGCAGCAAGGAAATCGGTCGTGACCGACAGCGGGACGGGCGCAAGTTCCACGATATCGCTACCGATGAGGTGCCTCCGCTCTATCACGAGCTTTACGAGGTCGATGACGTCGTACCATGAGAGGCCCCAGGGCTCCGGCGTGCCTACGCCCGGTGCGGCGGAGGGATCGAAGCCATCGAGGTCTATCGTCAGATAGACATGGTCCCCGAGTGCCTCCACCACGTGCTCTTTCCAGAGGCTGTCGCGACGTATGGTGTGCATGTAGAAGGTATGGATGCCCCGCTGTCTTATCAGATCGTACTCCGCCTTCGTCTGGCTCCTTATGCCAACCTGGACGATGCCAGCCATGTCCTTTATCCGTGCCATCACAGACCCATGGCTGTAGATTGTGCCCTCGTACTCTTCCCGTAGATCCGAGTGCGCATCTATCTGCAGTACGGTCATGCTGTGGAACTGCTCATGGTACGCCCTGACTATCGGGTACGTTATGGAATGCTCGCCGCCGAGGGATATCAGGAACTTATCCTTGATCGGCAGTGCCTTTACCTCCTTGTATATCTTTTCTATGGACGTCTCCAGAGAGCCTTTCTCGAAGTTTATCGGAGCCAATGTGTAGATGCCCTTCAGGTAGGGCTCCGTGTCGAGATCTTCGTCGAACAGCTCGAGGTAGCGGGACGCCTTTATGATGGCGTCGGGCCCGTCCTTCGTGCCCTTGCCGTACGACGTGGTCTGCTCGTAGGGGACCGGCAGGATCAAAAACCGTGCGTCCTCGACTGGTACCATGTATTTCAGGAAGCTGTTCCTGTCGGGTATCGGCTTCATCGTTTTGTCATGGAAGGAGCACGGCCACTGCAATCACCGTCGTCCAGTAGCCGTCTTTGTCGACCGTAGCTGACTGGGTTATGCTCCTCGTCGTTACCGTCTGTCCCTTGATCGTCCATATCTCCTTCTGCTCGTCATAGCTCCTGTTCGGATCGAACTCCACGCCCAGGGTCGTCGCAAGCATGTACGCCGCAAGGTCCTCGGCATAGTCGCCCGCTATCTTCTCGGTCTGTCCGAAGCTGTGGTGCTCCGAGAGATAGCCGTGGATGGCCTCGTCCTTCGGGTTCGCGAGCCCTATCGATGCCGCGATGAGCCTGTGGGGCTCGTTCGACTCGTTCGCCGACAGGACGCAGAACACGATCTGCCCTTTCTGCAGATACTGGAGCCCCTGCTCGAGCGTGATGATCTTGCACCTCGGCGGTATGATACTGCTGACCCGTACGAGGTTGTACTCCGCTATCTTCGCATCTCTGAGTGCCATCTCAAAGCTGGTGAGCCTCTGGGTATGCCTACCGATGCCCTTCGTCAAAAAAAGTTTCGATGGTACAAACATGCCTTTTCCCCTGTGACAAATTCTCTGCGTTTATGCACCATAGATTTACCGATGTCAATAAAATTATTTTTTGCCGCCCACGACTATCCTCGGTATCCGTATCGTCGGCTGACCGTCGGCGACCGGCACCCCCTGAGTGTCCTTCCCGCACGTGCCAATGCCGTACCCCATGTCGTTGCCCACCCTATCTATCTCTTTCAATATCGCAGGACCGTTGCCGAGCATTATTGCGCCTTCGACCGGGGGACCTATCCTGCCGTGCTCGATCAGGTGCCCCTCTGTGATCTCGAACACGAAATCGCCGGTCACCGTATTGACCTCTCCGCCCCCCATCTTCAGCACGAGCAGGCCGGCGTCGACCTCGGATATGATAGAGGAGGGGTCGTCTCTGCCGCTGAGTATGAGGGTGTTCGTCATCCTCGGTATCGGGGGGTACCTAAACGACTCCCTCCTGCCGTTGCCGGTGGGCCGCATACCGCTGTCCCCGGCATGCTTGAGATCGAACAGGTAGTTCCTGAGTACGCCGTTCTCTATGACGGTATTGCGCGCTGCTGGCGTGCCTTCGTCGTCGTAGCTGAACGAGCCCCTCATGCCGGGCATCGTGGGGTCGTCAACCACGCTGATGAGCGGAGATGCAACCTGCTCGTTCAGCCTCCCCGTGTACACCGAGAGGTCCCTGTATATATGATCCGCCTCAAGCCCGTGCCCTACCGCCTCGTGTATCATCGTACCGCCCGCCTCGCTCGACAGCACGACGGTCATGGCCCCTCCTTCTATCGGGATGCTGTTGCTCATCTTTATTGCCCTGTTCACCGCCGTCCTCACGGCCGTCAGGTGGCCGTCGTTGTTGAAGAGCTCCATGCCGACCGATCCGCCGATAGACTCGTAGCCCGTGCGGAGCCTGCCGTTCTTTTCGAGGATCACATTGAAGGTCATCGTTGTCCTCACCTGCTCGTCCTCGACGGAGGTGCCGCTGCTCGAGAACACCGCTATCCTCCTCGAGCTGTCGATATAGCCGCCCTGGACCTGCACGATCTGGTCGCCTATCTTGTATGCCTCGCTCTGGGACGCCAGCAGGATGTCCGCCTTCCTCGTTATGCCGATACCGAACGGGTGCTTCGCCACGGGGGTAGCTGCCCTGGAAGGGCCAGGGAGGACCACACGCCCGTTACTGCCGCCATGTCCGAGGTAAGCGCACAGTGTCTTTAAAAGCGCCGCGACCCCGCTGTCTGTCAGGTCCGTGGTCGAGGCGTAATACTCGATGCCGTCGCTCAGGAGCCTCAGCCCCACGCCCCTGTCCGTGCCGGTCACCGCCCTGTCCACCTTGTGCGACTCGACCCGTATGTTCGTAAAGGTCGTCTCTTCGAAAAACAGCTCCGCAAACGCGGCACCGCACCTGAGGGCCTCTTCCAGTACGCCGTCTATAGGTACGCCGTTATAATTCATAGGCCTGCCTCCATCTTCAATTCCCCTACGAGGAAAATAGAACCCGCTACGACAATTACCCCGTCCGGGGGCGTTATGTCGAGGGCGTGCCTCAGCGCCCTGTCCGCCCGCTCAACCACGTGTGCGCGGCACACCCCGTCCGGAACGACCGTGCCGGTGAAGTCCCTGAAGGTCCCCGGGTCCGCGCTCCTCTCGCCCCTGTACGAGGTGAACACAAAGGTGTCCGATATCTCCCTCAGCATCGATATCATGGTCTTCCAGTCTTTGTCCCTCGATGCCGCGAAGACGATAGTGGCCTTACCGCTATAGTTGTCCTTTACCGCCTGAACGAGCGTGCGGATGCCAGCGGGGTTGTGCGCAGAGTCAACAACCACGTCCGGATGTCCGTGTATGGTCTCGAACCTCCCGTGCCATACCGTCTTCAGGAGCCCTTCCCTTATCTGGCCGTCCGTTACCCCGATGCCCTCTCTCTCGAGCAGCAGGAGTGACTGGATCGCAGCACCTGCGTTGTAGAGCTGGTGTCTGCCCCGCAGGGACAGCTTCAGGCCCTCTATCGTACGGCCGGGGCCCCTGAAGCCCATGTCCGACTCGTCCCCGTATACCGAAAAGTCCCTCTCGACTGCGTAGAGCATGCCGCCCCTTCGCCCGCATTCGGCCTCGAGTACGGCCCTCGATCCCGGACAGGTGTCCGTAGTGACGAAGGGCCGGCCTCTCCTTATTATGCCTGCCTTCTCGCCGGCGATCTCCTCCGGCGTGCCTCCGAGGTATGCCTCGTGGTCCATCGCGATGTTCGTCACGGTGGACACCACCGGCTCTACGGCGTTCGTAGCGTCGAACCTTCCACCCATGCCGACCTCCAGCACCGCGATGTCGACGTGCCGATCCTTGAAGTGCTGCAGGGCGAGCGCCGTGAGGAACTCGAAATAGGTCGTGCCTGAGAGCGCCGGGTCGTCCTGGACCATATTGAATATGGCCCGGGCCGTATCTTCCAGCGATCCATCGTCTATCGTAGCGCCGTCGGTCTTTATCCGTTCGCGCATGTGAACAAGGTGCGGCGATGTGTAGAGCCCGGTCCTCTGGCCGGCGCTGCGGAGCACGGAATCCATCATTGCGCACGTGGAGCCCTTGCCGTTGGTGCCTCCCACGACCACGCTCCTGTACGCCCGCTCCGGGTGGCCCATGCGCCCGAGCAGTGCGCATATACGCCCGAGGCCGGGCTTTATGCCCTGCTTTTCCAAAGACCGAATACGCTGAACGATGTCCATGACCGACATTATGATACGTCCTCTTTTGTCGGAATACAAGTGGGTGGATCGCCGGCTGGACGGGGCGTCCTGCCCGTTGCAGCAAATTGTTGATTAGATGCATACATCTGTGATTGCCTATTGTCCATGAACGCAATAGAGGTCCGGGACCTGTTCAAAAGCTATAATTCTCTGACCGCTGTGGACGGCATAAGCTTCGAAGTGGGGTACGGCGAGCTCTTCGGCTTCCTAGGGCCCAACGGCGCAGGCAAGACAACGACCATAAACATCCTGTGCACCCTGCTCAAGCCCACCTCAGGGGAGGCATACGTGGCCGGCTCGGAGGTAAGCAGGGAGCCGGACAGAATCCGCAAGCGCATAGGCCTTGTGTTCCAGGAAACGACGCTCGACAACGAGCTGACGACCTTTGAGAACCTCCTGTTCCATGCCTACCTCTACGGGCTCGAAAGAAACACGGCCGTGCGGCGTATCGACGAGCTCCTCTCGATCGTGGGGCTCCGGAACAAAAGACGGGAGCTCGTAAAACACCTGTCCGGCGGTATGAAGAGAAGGCTCGAGGTCATACGGGGGCTGCTCCATGGTCCCGGGGTACTGTTCCTCGACGAGCCGACGACGGGCCTCGACCCGCAGACGAGGGCGGGCGTCTGGGGCTTCATAAAAGACATGAGGAAGAGGGAGGGCACGACGATATTCGTCACCACGCATTACATGGACGAGGCCTCGGACTTCGACAGGATCGCGATCATCGATCACGGCAAGATCATCGCGATCGGCAACCCCCACAAGCTCATCAACGAGATGAGCAAGACGACGGTCACCTTCGTCACCGGGGACGACGATACGGCCCGGCAGCTCCTGTCGTACGGCATGAGCCGCGTAGACGGCGGCAAGTACCAGATCAGGATAGAAGAGCCCGGCGACTTCATGAAGCGGATGCTCAACCTGTCGGGACTGAAGATAGACGAGTTCGCGATAAACCAGCCGGAGCTCGAAGACCTGTACATCTCCCTCACCGGCACGGAGATAAGGGACGAGCGGATAGAGCACCCGGTGAGGAAGAGGGGACACGGCTCATGAGAAGGCTCGTACTGCCCGTCTATGTGATCACCCTGAGGGACCTCAAAAAGTTTTTCAGACAGCGGTCCAGACTCATCGGCATGATCGCACGGCCCCTGACGTGGCTCCTGATAATCGGAACGGGGCTCAATCAGATCATCAAGGGCAGCCTCGGCGTTACCTACATACAGTTCATCCTGCCCGGCATCCTGGGCATGACGATCCTCTTCAGCGCGATCTTTTCCTCCATATCCATCGTGTGGGACAGGGAGTTCGGGTTCATGAAAGAGATACTCGTAACACCGGTCTCGCGCATTTCCATCGCGTTCGGGAAGATGGTGAGCGGCACGCTCATATCCACCGTCCAGGGGCTCATAATCATGGTCGCCGCACCGTTCATCGGCATACGGTTCACGATAGCTGAGGTGTTTTCCCTGATAGTGTTCATCATGGTCGTTTCCATGTGCATATCCGCGATAGGTGTCTTCATAGCGTCGCTGATAAAGTCGTTCGAGAGCTTCAACATCATCATGAACTTCATCGTCATGCCCATGTTCTTCTTGAGCGGCGCAATGTACCCCATCAGCATCCTGCCGAGGGTAATGCGCTACTTTATGTACCTCAACCCGCTCACCTACGGCATCGACAGCTTCAAGCACATCATGTTCGCCGGGCTTACGAGCTTCCGCTCCGACATATCCATGCTCAACGATATCGTCCTTATGATATCGTTTACCATCGTCAGCATCGTCCTTGCTGCGGTGGCCTTCAACAGGCAGCACAACGAGTAGGTCAGGACCGCGGAATGCCTACCTCACGACCGAGTGCAGCAGTATCGACTGTATCCCCATGCGGACGAGCATGACGCCGATCGAGGCGAGCAGTATGCTCGCGACCTTTCCGATGGCCATGGTTCCGCCCTCTCCGATGAGCCTCACCACGGCGGACGCACTCCTCAGGACGATATAGACGATGCCCATGTTCAGGGCCAGGGAGACAAGTGCCGGCCCTATGCCGTAGAGATCGATGATCAGGAGCGATGTCGTCAGTACGGCGGGACCGGTTATGAGCGGTATGCCTATGGGGACGATTCCCACGGAGCCCGAGGGGACGCGCGTGGGCCTGTTTGGATAGATGATATCGTTTATGGACAGTATGAGCAGGAGCACGCCGCCCGCTATCTGGAAGTCCGGTATGGTGATGCCCAGTGCGGCGAAGACGACCTTGCCTATCACGATGAACGATACGCTGACGAGAAACGCCGTAAGGGTGGACTGCCTCACGACGCCCCTGCGCTCTCCCTCGGTATAGGACGGCGTAAGGGACATGAATATGGGGAGCAGCCCGAATATGTCTATCGCGACGAAAATCGGTATAATGGCCAATACGTAGTTCTTTACCATATACTTTCCCCTTACCCCAATGACACGAAGAAGTAAACCTAACGCGGAAGGTAGTCCAGGGGGTTCTTTGGCAGGGCGTGGACCCTTATCTCGAAATGGAGATGCGGGGCCGTCGCATAGCCGGTATGTCCCACCTTTGCGATAACCTGGCCCTGCTCCACCTCCTGTCCCTTTCTGACAAGGTTTACGCTGTCATGGGCATAGACCGATACGAAGCCGTCTCTGTGCTTTATGATAATCATGTTGCCGTACCCCCGTATCGTGTCATCGCTGTAGATCACCGTGCCGGACGCAGCCGCCCTGACGGGCGTCCCCTCCGGTGCCTTTATATCGATGCCGTCGTGCCTCGAGCCGTTCGACGTACTGAAGCCCTGCACTATCTTTCCGTGCAGCGGCCAGATAAAGCGGAAAGACGGGGTCCCGCGATCGACCCCTGCCGACATACCGCCTTTCCCGGAAGGCTCCGCATGCCGCTGCTGCACACCTGGCGTCCTCCGGGACGGTTGTCTGTTTGCGGTCTCGACCGTAGGGGGCACATGCATTCTCCTCTCTGCGTCCGGGATGAACAGTCTTTCGCCCGGCCTCAGCTCGGATGCGTCGGTCAGGTCGTTGGCCCTCTTGATGTCTTCGATGGGCACATTGTAGACCTTTGCGATGGTATAGAGCGTCTGCCCCTTCTCCACGGTATGGTACACGCCGTAGGGCACACCGCAGGCGGAAACGAACACAAGCACCATCGCCACGAGTGATGCGCGGAGGGGAAAGCGTCTTTTATTTACTCCATGCATACTCACCTATTAGTTTTACAAACCTGCATTCTCCCAGCGATTCTTCTTTGAGCGTCCTCCCCTGTCTCGTTACCTTCACGAGGGACTGCGTACGCTCGTCGCCGATCGGCATGATGAGCCTACCGCCGTCCTTCAACTGTTCCGACAGCGGCTCCGGCACACGGGGTCCCGCCGCCGTAACGATGATACCGTCGTAGGGAGCCCTCTCCGCATAGCCCTTTGTACCGTCGCCGATCACGATCATCGCATTGTGGTACCCGAGCCCGTCGAGCAGCTTCCTCGCCTTCGAGGCGATAGTGCCCAGACGCTCTACGGAACAGACCTTCCTGCACAGCTCGGAGAGTATGGCGGTCTGGTACCCGGATCCCGTCCCTATCTCGAGTACCGTATCGTCGGGACGTACTTCGAGGCTCTGCGTCATGAGCGCGGCGATGTAAGGCTGGGATATGGTCTGCCCCTCCGCGATGGGCAGGGGATAGTCGCTGTAGGCCTGGTAGATGAGCCCGTCCTCGATGAACAGGTGTCTCGGGACCTTTCTGAACGCGTCGATGACCCGTACGGAGTCTATGCCTCTGGCGATCAGTTGTTCCTGCACCATTCGCTCCCTGTGCATGGACATGGCGTCGATGTCCTTCTTCTCTATCAATCACAGCCTCCAGCCCGACATCTCTTTCAGGAATGCATGCGCTGTAAAATCGAGCTGTATCGGGGTAATGGATATGTATCCCTCGTCCACTGCCTGAATGTCGGAGTTCTCCACGGGTGTCTCCCTGATCATGTAGCCGCCTATCCAGTAGTACTTCTCCCCCCGTGGGTCCAACTTCTCGATAACTGACTCGCCGTACTTCCGCTTCCCCTGCCGCGTGAACCTGTAGCCCTTGATTCTGTTGCCAGGCAGGTTCGGGACATTGACGTTGAGCAGGACGTTCGGGGGCAGGGCCTGCCCCAGCATCCTTCTGACGAGCCTGAACGCGATCTCTCCCGCCGTCTTGAGGTACACCCTGTTCTTGCCAACCATCGAGACCGCAATGGCCGGAACTCCCTGCAGCGTCGACTCGATGGCCGCCGCTACGGTACCGGAGTATGTTATGTCGTCGGCAAGGTTCGGCCCGATATTTATGCCCGACACGACGATCTGTGGCCTTACCTCGAGCAGTCCGTTCAGCGCAAGGTGGACACAGTCCGTCGGTGTACCGTTGACGGCGTAGACGTGTCCCCTCCCTATCTTCTTCACCCTCAAGGGCCTGTGGAGGGTGAGCGAATGGCTCGTCGCGCTCCTCTCGCTCGCAGGCGCCACGGTATAGACCGTGCCCAGCCTGTCCATCTCTCTCGCGAGTGCCCGTATACCGTTTGAATATACACCATCATCGTTCGTTACAAGGATATTAATTGTCATCGGAGAATCCAATATCGGGGCGACCCGATTCGAACGGGCGACCTCTCGCACCCCAAGCGAGTGCGCTAGCCAGGCTGCGCCACGCCCCGATTATATTATGCCC
>JAMCVD010000007.1 GCA_023381995.1 Deltaproteobacteria bacterium | reverse complement strand
TAAAGACTATTATCTGGCCGGGATAGATAAGGTCCGGGTTCGATATCATACGGCCGTTCTGCCTCCACAGCTCAGGCCATAAGAACGGATCGGCGTAAAAGCGAACCGCTATGCCCCAAAGGGTGTCGCCATGCTTCACGACATAGGTCGTCTTTCCTCCGTCCGCATCGGCCATCCCGCTTACGGCCAGCAGTATCAACACGAGCCCGCCGATAACGCCTGTCGATATGCCTCTGTTCCTCTTTCCCATTGTAGTGCCCTGCCCCAGTCAGAGGGCCTCCATTTTATTGAACTTATGCAGGTTATACTGGTTCCTGGACAGCAAGTCAATGCTTAACCCGGAAAAATGCAATAGGGAAGTTTGCTCATTCGCTCGGGGTACCCGTGCGGGGCATGGGTCGTGCGATCCACCGAAGCTCTATAAGCTTTTTATCATAAAGGATGGTGTAGTCCCCTGTAAGTCTATATGCACAAACCAACGTCATAGTTTTGGCTGATATTCGAAGAATACCCCTGTTTGACGCAGGCTTATCACTCATTACACAAACTTCCCTATCTTGCAAATGCATTTTCCGGGTTGATACAGCATGGAAACCTGCACGGGCAGGGGGCTCTGGCCGTTTAAAAGCCCATGCAGTTACTGTCGGCGGCGTTGCACGGCGCGATGCTTATCCTGTGCACGGCGTCGGGGCCTTTTGTATAGCTCAGCACGTCCGTCGACGTGTCGAAGCTTACGGAGCCGTCGGACGTGGTGACCGTGAACCCGTCAGGGAAGTGCGTCCGGGGCAGAAATATCTCGGTCGAACCGTGCCCGATACCGTCCTCCCTGTAGGTATAGGTAAAGGTGGTGGTTGAGAAGCTCGCGGGGTCTGACGTGATAGGATAGCTCATACTCATCGGCGTGCCAGCCGTCAGCATGGGGTACGGCCTGGAGAGCACGTCGATGCCGTGAAAGACAGGGCTGCCGCCCTGGTCCAGGAGGGACCTCGGTGTGCCATCGGGATAGAACGGGCTCATGCTCAGGTTGTAGGCGATGTCGTAAGACCAGTCAAACCAGCCCTCGTTGTAATCATCGAATGTATTCAGCAGGGTGACCATGTATTCAGCGCTACCCGGGCTGTTGTAATCAGTGCCCATCTCGTCGATGAGCCATGGCGTCCGCATGTACCTGCTGACGGAGCTGATGGTGTTGAAGCTCGGGATTATTGTCGCGGTCTGCGTACCGCCAGATGGGTTGGAGCTGAGGGCGTAAAAATGGGGGGTGAACACGAGGTCCGCAAACCGCTCAGGGAAGGTGGTGAGGCTTATCCCCGTGGCATAGTCATTCAGCGTATTGGACAGGGTGGCCGACGGCTCAAACGTTATGACGTGTACCGGGTCGACCTGCCGTATCCCCCGTGCGACCTTCTCGTAAAACGGTGCAAGCCCCTTCTGCTCAAACTCCGTCGTCAGCAGCGGATACTGCCCGGGGAACGGCTCGTTCATGATCTCGTACCCGAGCACGTCGGTATCGTCTTTGAACCTCGCAGCGATCCTTTGCCACGACGCCACGTAGTGCTCCTGCAGGCCGGTGCCATCGGGCGCGGGAGCATCGTCCCAGAGGTCCTGGAACGACTGCATGACCTGGGGAAGCATGTAGTTCAGGGCCCACACGCAGTTGCATTCGCCCGGGCTGTATCCCGCAAGGTCGCATGCCCATGGGGGCGCTCCGTTGCTGTAGGTTTGGTTGGCCTCGTCGTATGCTATACCCCCTGTCGTACCGCAGGCTGTCGATACGCCGTTGCCGGCATAGCAGAAGCATTTGCTGAAGACGTCCTGATGCATATCGAGCAAGACCCACAACCCGGCAGCCGCACAGTCGTCGACCTCCGTTTGGACCTGGTCGAGGTAGCCTTCATCGAACGTACCCGGCGTCGGCTCGAGCGCTGCCCATTCTACGATCAGCCTGACGCCGTCGAAGCCCTCATGGGCCAGGCCTGCGAATACCGATGCCGTCTGGGAAACCGACATGGACGTCGTTGTGAAGGGCAGGTAAGGCGGGTGTTTCGCCACCTCGCTGACGTTCATCCCATGGATGATCATCACCCTCCCCCGAGCGTCCCTGAGCCACGTACCGTCGGACCAGACAGCGGCGTGGATACTGCCGGGTGGCCTGGTGTGCAAGCACCCGGCGGCCGGCATTGCCAGCACGGCAAGTAAGAGCATAAAGAGCGCCTTCTTCATAGGAGCATTGTAGAGTGGAATCCTCTATTTAAGCCCTCGGAAATAATTTTTTGGATCATCCATTCAAGCCCTTAAAAATAAATTTTGTTTCCTTCACCACTTTGATTACATCAATGTGTAGATTAGCACAACTAAGGGAAATTGCAAAAACATCACGTCATCCTCCGGCAACACCTTTCCCTTGGTGTCCATCCTACACTCCATATCCTGCTCTATCCTCGATAGTGTAAGCACGGATACTTACAATATAAACCTATCCGGTGAATCCACGAGAAAACGAAAAAAGGCTTGACTGAAAATCGGGGATAGTATAAGGAAGAAACATGCCGGCATCGCTTCGCCCGATAGGGATTGCCGATTTGAGTGGAATAAACAGCGGAGTGGCATCGAATTGGCGAAACGTCCTGCGCTCGTGGCGCAGGGATAGTCCATTTGAAAGAAATTTTTTACGATAAAATTTTATTTTTGAGGGCTTAAATGGAGGATTCCAATTTGATACTATTACACCTGAATCGTTATCAGAAGAATTAAGTGCTGCATATAAATTAAATGGGAGTAACTATGCAAGTTTTGGAGAAGAATAAGACATCAGAACGAGCTCGTCTGCTGAGAATAGGGTTGGCATCGCTTTACCTGTCTATCATTATCTTTCTGCCGTTCTTACACGATCATCCGGTTGTGCTGGGTCAGGCAGAGCCGGCCCATTGTCCTGAGAATGCCTTTGTCGTTACAAGCTCGGGAACGGTAAACCATGTAATAACGATAGTCATCGTATTCTTCTCTTTCATCTATCTGATACCGGCTATTCTTATCAAGGTTAAGTATGTCGTTCCAAACCCTCTCCAAGAAAGAGCCCCTCCGGCGTTCGCTTTATAAGCGTACCAATCCATAGCTATTTGCAGTCAAGCGGATTTCTTTCTATTTCCCCTCTAAAAGAGGGGCGGTGCGTGTGATTTCCATCTCCGTGTCAAGGAAGATCGGGGTAAACTCCACCATCGCAAATACTATCCATTGGTATGCCTTTCATTCTTATTCGGAACAATAATCAACAAATAAGAACAAAGGAGGTCTCATGAAATTTATAAAAACGATAGTATTGCTGTTCATAATTATAATCGCAGACACGGGCATGGCAAAGGCGGACACCGCAGCCGCAACAGGCACGCTCATCGTGCATGTTTCAATCGGTGATACGGGCAGGCCTCTGTACGGTGCCCTTGTTACCGCATCGTCCACTATACGGGGGGCCGGTAACATAGTAAAGGGTACCACGGGCAAAAACGGCCAATGCATACTAGGCGGTATGACATCAGGGACATACACGCTAAAGGTCTCTTCAAAGGGCTATGCACAACATACACAAACCATAGATATCACCGGCGGCGAAGCGGCACTGTACACGGTAAACCTGTACAATGAGCTTGTGTACAATGTCCATGCAAAGGCACTGGCCATGGACACAAGGAGTTCATCGTCTTCTACCAAAATCCCGGAGCAGACCATAGCGACGATGGCCGGGACTAATAACCTGTCGAAGATACTGTACACGGTCCCGGGCGCCGTGCAGGGGCCTTTCGGCGAGGTGCACTTCCGGGGCGCTCATACGGAGATAACCTACCGGATAGACGGTATCGAGATACCTTCCGCCGTCTCGGGCAGCTTTTCCGATATACTGGACCCTCAGGACATTGAGAGCATCGATGTCCTGACCGGAGGCTATCCTGCCGAGTACGGGAATAGCCTCGCGGGTGTGGTCAACATACAGACGAAGCACACCTCGGGAAAAGAGGTAGGCTTCAGCGCGGGCAACTATACCACGAACGACATTAACTTCGATGTTGCGGGCAGTAAGGGTGCATTCGACTATCACCTGTCGGGCATAAGCTACCACACGGACAGGGGCATCGATACGCCGGTCGTCAATCCCATACACGACGAGCTGTTCAAAAATGCGCTGCTCGGCGACTTCGGCTACGTGGTAGACAACGACGACAAGCTGGCCCTGCTTTTGTCCGGCAACATTTCACAATATCAAATTCCGAATACGTACCAGCAGCAGGCACTGGGCGTCAACGACAACCAGGGCGAGTCCAATGATTTCGAGGTCCTGATATGGCGTCATGATTTTTTGAACGATTCAAACCTTTCCCTGTCACAGTACAGGAGGGGCTCGACGCTCAGTTCCCTGGGAAGCCCGGCAGACCTTGACGGCGGCACCGTGACAACCCCAGCATATCTGAACAATGTCATCGAATCGAACCTTGATTACGGGACGCAGGCTGACTACACGAACAATACGGTACAACACAACCAGATAAAAGCAGGCATACGGTACAAGTACATGATCAACAATCAGTCGTTTTACCTCGAAGAGAACCCGGCAACGTACCAGTCCTTTTTCGACGCCCATGTAGACAGGGCGTACGAGGGCAGTGGCTATGTTCAGGACGAATTCCATCTCCGACCCGTGACCGTTGATGCAGGACTCAGGTATGACTACCTTGATCAATATATTACCGCGGACCAGGTAAGTCCGCGCCTCGGTATAGCGATCCAGCCCTTCGCAACGAACACCATCCACGGCTACTATGGACAGTTTTTCCAGCCCGCGCCGTTCGAGAGTATCCGCATAAACTCGATACCCATGTTTCAAAACCAGAACATGAGCATACCACTGAAGCCCGAACGGGACGATTACTTCGAGGCAGGCGACCGGCAACTCATAGGTCCGTACCTGCTTGCAAAACTGACATGGTACTACAAACTTATGACGGACGTAATAGACTACAACCAGCTTCTCAGTTCCAATATCTATGTGCCTTACAATATCCAGTCTGGATACACCAGGGGCATAGAATTCAGCCTGAAATCAAGCGAGGCCTACGGACTGTCGGGCGAGTTTAACATAGCATGGGAAAAGTCGCAGGGTAAAGGAGCCATAACGGGCGGACTGTTTACCGTTCAGCCCCTGCCGCCGGGGTATTTCTATTTCGACCACGACCAGACCTATACGTCTTCCCTTACCATCAATTACAGGTACGCCGCTTTCTGGAGCATGCTCGACATAGAATACGGTAGCGGCCTGCCCTACGGTTACGATCCGGTAACAGGCAATGTAAACTTTCTCAGGGTACCTCCGCACACGATACCCGACCTGTATCTGGGCTACAACTTCGGTAGGGGCTTCTATCTCGGCAAATCGGCCATAGAACTTGATATCGCCAACATACTGAACACGTCGTACCTGATAAACCAG
The DNA here is from genome assembly GCA_023381995.1 of Deltaproteobacteria bacterium. Classification (GTDB taxonomy): domain Bacteria; phylum JAMCPX01; class JAMCPX01; order JAMCPX01; family JAMCPX01; genus JAMCVD01. The sequence goes on along the minus strand of JAMCVD010000007.1, from coordinate 1,804 downwards.
CAGAACGGCTTTAACAATACACACTGGGGCAGCCCGCGTACCATACTGCTCCTCTTCAAAAAATATTTCTGAGGTGAAAAATGCAAAACATATACAGTGCGATAAGTTTTATAATGAAGGGGGGCATCATGATGTACCCCCTTCTCCTCATATCGGTCATATCCATGTCGCTGATCGTCGAGCGACTGATATTCTTCGGAAGGATAAAGGACCTGGATGTTTCCTTGCTGCACAGGATAAAAAATATGATAACAAACAGGGGAATGGAAGACCTGAAGGCTTTACTCTCGGTTCAGAAAACACCGGTTGCAGACGTCCTTGCAACCGGTACCGACCATATCGATGCCGATATCAGCGATATGGACATTGCAATGGAACAGCACGCGCTGAGCATCGTACCGAAACTCGAAAGTAAATTATGGGTACTCGATACCATCATCACGATGGCACCCTTACTCGGATTGCTCGGCACTATCATCGGCATGATCAACGCATTCCAGATATTTTCCAGTAAAGGCCTGAACCAGCCAACCGGCATATCGGGGGGTGTCGGAGAGGCGCTCATCGCAACGGCAACAGGCCTTATCGTAGCCGTATTTACGCTCGTATTTTATAACTACTTCAATACGAGGGTACGGCGCATCATGAAAGACATGGAGTTTGCGGCAAACGAATTCATAAAGATCGTGAAGCAGGAACGGAAATGAGGATACCCCAGCTGGAACAGCCCAAAAAGGCGAGGATAGAAGTCATCAACATGATCGACGTGATATTCTTTTTGCTTGTCTTTTTTATGGTCACGTCGGCCTCCATCATCTCCATGAAAGGCATTAAAGTGGACCTGCCGCAGGCATCCACGGCCAGTGCCACTGCTTCCAAGTTCATCACCATCACCATAACGAAGCAGCAAAAGCTTTTCATCGACGGTAAAGATACGAATGTCGAAAACCTGTACGGGAAGCTTTCGGAAGAGCTTGCTCAGCATCCGGACAAAGTAGTCGTGATCAATGCGGACAGGGATTCCAATTATGGCTATGTCGTCACTATCATGGACATATCCAGAAAGGCAGGTGCAACAAGGTTCGCCATTGCAGCGGAAACGAAGTAGCTATGAACACGGAACATGAAAAATACCTGCTCGCCGGGCTCATCGTTGCAGTCACGTTCCATTTTATCATATTGTATTTCATAGGATGGCTGAACCTGGCGAAACGGCAACAGCCGGAAAAGGTTTTGATGCCGGTCACAATGTTGTTTAAGCCTGTGACGGAAGTGAATACCCCAAAAGCGCATGTTGCCGTAAAACACATGCCCCGGAAGTTGCATGAAGTGAAACGGCATACCGGGACAATCAAGACGGGACATAACAAGTTCCTCTCCTCCACGTCGAAATCACCATCAACCGCGGGATTTTCGGTGCCACAGGGCGGGAAAGTAAAAGCAGGTACGGTCATGTCTCACCAGGGTGAATCAGCCAGATCAACGTCGGTGGCGAATAACGACCTCCCGCCCATACCGGCCTTTAATCCCATGCCCGTTATACCGCAGAATCTCAGGACACAGAGATACAGCACGTCCATACGCGTTGAGTTTATTGTGGATGAGCAGGGGGCATTTACCATAAGACTTCTTTCTACCACGGGCTACGATGAGCTGGACAGGGAGGTAATAGCTACGTTGCATATTTCACTCAAAACGGGCACTTGTTTCACTCCAAATCGGTCGCCTGTTTCAATCAAAACGGGCACCCCTATCGGAGCGGAGCGACGCTGGCTTTTCATTACTTATACCATAACACCTTCAT
>JAMCVD010000125.1:31011-31795 GCA_023381995.1 Deltaproteobacteria bacterium | reverse complement strand
TTCGATGGATACAGCGAGGACTACGACTTTATACTCGGGTTCAGGGAGGCCGCAAAGTCCGTGGACAGCCTCGATGCATGGATCAAAAAGTGGGTGACGGACGTCGAAAGCCACGAAGGCTACCTCAAGGAGCTCGGGGGGCAAAAGCTGTTATACTTGAAGGGGAAGGCAAAGCCGCTCTCGTGGGTGGACGAGATCAAGGACGTCGTCGACGATATATCCGTGTCGGAGCAGCCCTCGAAGAACGAGCTGATGACGGGCATTGCGGCCGCTCTCCTGGAAGAGAGGATCAGGTCGGCCGGCTACAAGGCCATCCTCGCGGGCATCGGCAACTCCAATCTCGCGGCGTGGCTGACAGCGGTGAAGCTCAAGAGGGCCAGGGTCGATGTCGAGCTCATAGCCGAGGTCGGGTTTTACGGCTATTACCCGAGGCCCGGGAACCCCTTTATCTTCAACTTTGCGAACATACCGGCGTGCAAGATGCTGACGAGCGCGTACGAGGCGCTCGGCCTCATGGTCGGCGGGTACTCGAACAGGACCATCGGCATCGTCGGCGCCGGCCAGGTGGACAGGTTCGGAAACATCAATTCGACGAGGGTGGGGGACGGCATATTCCTCGTGGGCTCCGGCGGCGGGAACGACGTCTCCGTTGGAGCGAAGGAGACCATCGTCGTCTGTCCGCTGAACCAGATGCGCTTCGTGGACAGGGTCTCCTACATTACGGCCCCGGGGGAAAGGGTGAGTACGGTCGTGAGCGATATGGGCGTGTTTGAGAAGGACGGGA
>JAMCVD010000125.1:0-31001 GCA_023381995.1 Deltaproteobacteria bacterium | reverse complement strand
TACGAGGTACCCGTACAGGAAGGACATGGACCTCGATGCCCATGTAAAGGCCGTCAGGGACAAGACCGGCTGGGAGGTAAAGATAGCGGACACGTTGAAGCCCGTGGAGTACCCGTCTCTTGAGGCGCTGCTCACCATGCGTCTTTTCGATCCCCGGAAAGCGTTTCTATGAGCCGGGGAAGGTATATCGAAGCGGGCGTTATTGTCTTTCTGATCGCCTCGTCCGTTATCGTAGGGCATGCGTGCGCCGACGGTCCGGTTTCCGGCAGCATACTTGTCGATACGAGGACGCAGACCTCGAACGGCGACCTGAGCAGCGAGGAGTACAGGCTTACCCTGAAGGCCTCCAAGAGGATAAAGGAACTCTACGCGTATGGCGAGGTCTGGTTCAGGGGCTTTGGCATAACGCAGCCCGCCACGTACCTGCCCCAGCTCCAGCAGTACAGCTCGAACCCCCCGACATACCTCGATGTGAGGCAGGTCTATGTCGAGTTTTACAGCTTTCTCCTCGACGACCTCGACGTCAAGATAGGGAAGCAGGTCCTGACATGGGGCACTGCGGACGAGCTCAACGTTACGAACAACGTCAATCCGTACGACCTTGAGGACCCCTTCAGTTTCGACAACAAGCTTCCCGTCCCCCTGCTTGTCGCCGAGTACTATTTCCCGCACGACGTATCGTTGACCGGCGTGATAGAGCCCCTCTTCGTTCCCTCCGTCCTTCCCTCGGACCGATGGCTTGCCGCGTTTATCCCATCGGTACCGATACCGTCGGGGGTGCACATAAGCCAGATCAATATAAACCTGGACAGGCCCAGGCAGTCCATGCCGGGCAATTTGAGCTACGGCTTCAGGATAGCGAAGAAGGCGCTGTTCAACTACGACGTGTCTTTGAGCTATTACGACGGCTGGTACACGCTGCCGGAGCCGTCCTACGCGAATGCCACTCTCTCCGGGAGCAATATCATAGCATCGGCAAACCTCAACTTCCCGAGGCTTTCCATCATAGGCGGCGATTTCGCAGGCTCCATAGGCGACCACGGCGTCTGGGGGGAGGTCGCATTGAACATACCCCATCGGCCCGTCAGGTTCGAGAGCTCTGTCATGGGGGTGCCGTACCCGGAGGCATCGTTCGACATCGCGACGTCGCCCTTCGTGAAGTACGTGCTGGGGACGGACTATACCTTCAACGACGGCACGTACGTGAACCTCCAGTTCCTCCACGGCGAGTTCTACGAGATAGGCAATCAGCTCCAGAACTATGTCGCGCTGATGTCGAACAGGAGCTTCTTGTACGGTAAGCTCATGGCACAGGCAGCCGTCGTGCTCGAGATAGCCCCGCACAGCACGACGGGCTATATGCTCTACCCGGAGCTCGACTGGATGCCGTACGACGACATAAAGATCGCTGCCGGCGGCTTCATATTCGCAGGGAATGGCGCAACCGACTTCGGGGCCGTTACGTCCGACTCGGAGGTCTTCCTGAAGGCGAGCTACGTGTTCTGACCCGGCCCGCAGGCCCTGATCCTTTCGAACAGCAGCCTGAGCTTTTCTTCGGATTTTTTCCCCGGCGAGCTCTCCACACCGCTCGATACGTCGATGGCATAAGGCCCGTACTCGCGCACGGTCTCTACGACGTTCTCCGGCGTGATGCCGCCTGCAAGGATGACCCGTATACTCTTCGATACATCTTTCAACAGGCCGTGGTCGAAGCCCTTGCCCGCACCTCCGTAGATATCCGTGAAGCCGTCGAGCAATACGGTATCGAGGCCGGAGCCGTTGACCTGCGCTATGGAGCTTTCGTCTTTGATCCTGAATGCCTTGATGGCCTTTCTGCCCAGCCTATGGACGGTGCTGGCCGGCTCATTGCCGTGGAGTTGGGCATAATCGATCCCTGTCAGGCCGATGACGGCGTCCATGCGTTCGATGTCCTCGTCCACGAATACGCCGACCGTCGCTACGAAGGCGGGTATCCTTTCTATGATAGCCTTCGCGTTTTCCGGGCTGATGTATCTCGGGCTCTTTCTATAGAACACGAAGCCCAGGGCGTCTGCGCCGTATGCGCACGCCGTCATCGCATCATGGATCGATGTTATGCCGCAGATCTTGATCTTCATTTTAACCCTTCAATAATACTCTACAATCCATGGCTTACATTTTTCCCACATACCCCTCTTACGATAAGAGGGGCTCGGGGAGTTATGATTTTATATAAGCTAAGAACGGACACAAAGTGTAACTCCCGTTATCCCTCTTATGTACGAGGGATAACGAAGAAGCATATGTGTAACTACCCCGGGCCTCACGACCCTTCATTTTCGGGATTATACCTGCGGCAGGTCTTTCAGCGATTTCTTTATCTCGGCCTCCGGGTACTCGTAGTCCTGCAGCTTGCCCCTGAGGTAGCTGTCGTAGGCAGAGAGATCGAAATGCCCGTGCCCGCTGAGGTTGAATAGTATCACCCGCTCCTTGCCTTCCTCCTTCGCCTTCTTTGCCTCGTTGATGGCGGCGAGTATGGCGTGTGCCGATTCGGGCGCCGGTATCATGCCTTCCGTCCGTGCGAATGTCAGCGCTGCCTCGAACACCGGGAGCTGGTTGTACGCGACGGCCTCTATGATGCCCTCGTTGTAGAACTGGCTTACGAGCGGTGAGTCGCCGTGGTACCGCAGGCCGCCTGCGTGGATGCCGGGAGGTACGAAGTTGTGCCCGAGCGTGTACATCTTGATGAGGGGCGTAAGTCCGGCCTCGTCTCCGAAGTCGTAGGTATACGGGCCTTTCGTGAGGGTAGGGCACGACGACGGCTCTACCGCGAGCGCCCTGACGTCTTTCCCTGCGAACTTGTCCATGAGGAACGGGAATGCGATGCCTCCGAAGTTGCTGCCCCCGCCGCACGACGCGATGACGACGTCCGGATAGTCGTTGATCTTCTTGAACTGCTCCTTTGCCTCCAGGCCTATGATACTCTGATGGATCAGCACGTGGTTGAGGACGCTCCCGAGCGAGTAGTTCGTGTCCGGGTGCGTCGCTGCGTCCTCGACGGCCTCGCTTATGGCTATGCCCAGGCTGCCGGGCGACGACGGGTCCTCGGAAAGGACCTTTTTACCTGAGTTCGTGAGTTCCGTCGGGCTCGCGTGGACATTAGCGCCCCATGTTTCCATGATGATCCTCCTGTACGGCTTCTGGTCGTAGCTTACGCGCACCATATAGACCGTGACGTCCACGCCTATGAACCTTCCCGCCATCGCGAGCGCACTGCCCCATTGTCCCGCGCCCGTCTCGGTCGCGAGCCTTTTTATGCCTTCCTTCTTGTTGTAGTATGCCTGTGCTACGGCGGTGTTCGGCTTGTGGCTGCCCGGGGGACTGAAACTCTCGTTCTTGTAGTATATCCTTGCGGGCGTCTTCAGGTATGCCTCGAGCCTGTGTGCCCTGAACATGGGCGACGGCCTCCACAGGGCATAGATCTTCAGGACCTCTTCGGGTATGTCTATCCACCGTTTCGTCGAGACCTCCTGCTCGATGAGCCCCATGGGGAATATGGGCTTGAGGTCGTCCGGGGTAACGGGCTTCTTCGTGCCGGGGTGTAGTACCGGGGCGGGCGGTTTCGGCATGTCCGCCATGATGTTGTACCATCTTCTCGGTATCTCTGTTTCGTCAAGCACTATCTTCGTCTGCATGTTATCTCCTTTCTGTAAAAGAACTTATTCTGAATTTGTCTATAAACTCCCGGAGCCTCTTCGCGGGCGACTCGGCGCGCATGAACGCCTCTCCTATCAGGAACCCGTCTATGCCGAGCTTGAGAAACTCAGAGATCACGTCCGTCGATACTATCCCGCTCTCTGCTATCGTGTAGACGTTTTCCGGGATATGCCCGACGAGCCCCTCGACGACGTCCCTGTTTACGTCGAAGGTCTCAAGGTCCCTCGAGTTTATGCCGATTATCCTTGAGCCAGCGTCAAGTGCTATCGTGAGATCGTCCTCGCTGTGCACCTCTACCAGCGGCTCCATGCCGAGCTTCCTCGAGAGCTCTATATAGGTGCCGACACCGCTGCCGAGCAGCCTCACTATCAGCAGCAGGGTATCCGCACCCATGGCCCTCGATTCATACACCTGGAACTCGTCGATGATAAAGTCTTTTCTTAAAACAGGTATTTCGACGCTCCGCTTTGCGGCAACGAGGTCCTCGATGCTGCCCCCGAAGTGGAGGTCGTCGGTCAGTACCGATAGGGCGGATGCGCCTGCGGATGCATAGTCCGCGGCGAGCCGATCGATATCGATCGAGCCGGCAAACACCCCCCTCGAGGGGGACCTCCTTTTTATCTCGGCAATGATGCGCGGGGGCTCGTTCGCGGCCATGGCCTGCTCGAAAGAGCGGGCCGGCTGTCCGGCCTCAATGATCTTGATGAGTGCGTCGGCGTTCCTGGCCTGCTTCCTCAGCGCGACCTCCCTCTGCTTGCTGGTCACGATATCGCCGAGGAAGTTGCCGTTGTTGGCCTGCCCCTTCATTGTCTCATCCCTCTGCGCTGGCGCTGCCGCGCCTGAGCTCTTCCAGCTTTTTCGCCGCCCTGCCGGAATCTATGACGTCGCGTGCGAGCGAGATCGCGTCCCTTATGTTGTCCGCCATGCCCGTGATGTACAGGGCGAATGCGCTGTTGATCTCCGTCATGTCCCTCATGGGGCCGGCCGTTCCGCTCAGGACGTCTTCGAGGATCGATGCGTTGTAGCGTGCATCGCCCCCGCTGAGCACTTCCTCCGAGGACAGCCTGTAGCCGAAGTCTTCCGGGTTGAATGTGTACGACGTGATCGTCCCGTGCCTCAGCTCCGACACGTTCGTGGTACCGGTCATCGTTACCTCGTCCGTGCCGTCGCTGCCGTGGACGACGCACGCAGACACGCTGCCTAGGTTGTGCAGGACGTGTGCGATTGTCTCCGTGAGCTTCCGGTCATAGACCCCGATCAGCTGATAGCGTGCGCCCGCGGGGTTTGTGAGCGGGCCGAGCATATTGAATATCGTCCTTATTCCTATCTCCCTCCTCGGTCCGATGGCGTACTTCATGGCCCTGTTGTACAGCGGTGCAAAGAGGAAGCACATGCCGACCGTGTCCAGGAGCCGCTCGGCCTCCGCGCTCTCTGTGTTTATGTTTATACCGAGCGCCTCGAGGACGTCGGCGCTGCCGCTCTTTGAGGAGACGGAGCGGTTGCCGTGCTTCGCCACCCTGACCCCGGCGCCCGCTGCGACGAACGCCACCGCCGTCGATACATTGAATGTGCCCTTTCTGTCGCCCCCCGTGCCGCAGGTGTCGAGCACTACCTCATGTCCCGTGCTGATCGTTACGGCCTTCTCCCTCATTACCTTTGCGGCCCCGGAGATCTCTTCGATCGTCTCGCCCTTTACCCTCAGTGCCGTAACGAACGACGCGATCTGTGCGTCCGTCGCATTGCCGGACATGATCTCGCCCATCACGGTATGCATCTGCTGCTCGGAGAGGGACACGCCCTGGACGACCATGTCGATTGCTTCCTTTATCATATCGCTATTTTTTAACCATGTTCAGGAAATTTGCAAGCATCTTCTTGCCGCTCGATGTCAGGATGGATTCGGGGTGGAACTGCACGCCTTCGAGGATGAAACGCCTGTGTCTGATTCCCATGATCTCCCCGTCTTCCTGTGAGTTCGCCGTAATGACGAACTCGCCGGTGAACGTGTCCGGCAACGTTTTTTTGTCTATGACGAGTGAGTGGTACCGTATCGCCGTCAGAGGACTCTCGATCCCAGCGAAGATCGCGGAGCCATCGTGTTGTATTCTGGAGGTCTTACCGTGGAATATCCTGCCGGCCTTCACGATACGTGCGCCGAACGCGTAGCCGATTGCCTGGTGCCCGAGGCATACGCCGAGTATGGGGTATACGCCGGCGTACCGCTTTATCGTGTCCACGGTGATGCCTGCGTCTGCGGGCGTCGAAGGCCCCGGCGAAACGACGATGGCGTCGATGCCGAGGCCGCCTATCTCATCGGACCGTATGGCGTCGTTCCGGTACACGACGACCCCCGCGCCGAGCTCGCCGAGATACTGCACGAGATTGTAGGTGAATGAGTCATAGTTGTCGATGACGAGTATCTTCATGGTATCTCGGCCGATTTCTCCAGTGCGTCCATCAATGCCTGTGCCTTGGATCTTGTTTCCAGGTACTCTTTCTCCGGCTCAGAGTCGTAGACGATGCCTGCGCCGGACTGGATGTATACGCCGTTGCGGTCCGCGAGTGCCGTCCGTATCGTAATGCACGTGTCCATGCTGCCCGTGTAGCTGATGTATCCGACCGCTCCGCCGTAGGGTCCCCTGCTGTCTTTTTCGAGGCGCTCTATGATCTCCATCGCCTTGACCTTGGGCGCGCCGGAGAGCGTGCCGGCAGGGAAGACGGACTTCAGTATGTCGATCGCGTCCCTCCCGTCGAGCACACTGCCGCTGACCTCCGAGACGATGTGCATGACGTGGGAGTACCGCTCCACGGCCATGAGTTCGTCGACCTTGACGCTGCCGGTCTTCGAGACCCTGCCCGCATCGTTCCTCGCGAGATCGACGAGCATGACGTGCTCCGCGCGCTCCTTTTCGTCGGCAAGGAGCTCTTTCTCGAGCGCCCGGTCTTCCTCCATCGTCCTCCCGCGCTTCCGTGTGCCTGCTATGGGTCTTATCGTGATCCTGCCGTCCTCGAGCCTCACGAGGACCTCGGGCGACGAGCCGATCATGTGCCTGTCCCCCATGTCGAAATAGAACATGTACGGGGACGGGTTTATGAGCCTGAGCGCCCTGTAGAAGGATACGGGGTCTATCCGTGATCTGGAGAAGAACCGCTGTGACAGGACGACCTGGATAATGTCCCCATCGACGATGTGTCCTTTGCCCTTCAGGACGATGCCTTCGTACTCCTGCCGTGTCATGTTCGATTCAAAGGGCCTGACTGCGTATTTCTTCTTCCGTGCGGGGGCGAGCGGCCTGCCCAGTGCCGATACGACCTTCTTTATGGATGCCACGGCGTTGCTGTAGGCGCCCTTCGTGTCACGCCCTTCTATGAAGGCATTGGAAAGGACGATGATGGTGTGCTTGATGTTGTCGAATATTACGAGCCTGTCCGTGAAGAGGAGGAACACGTCGTCGAACCCGAGCGCCCGCTTGTCGAGGTCCGGCACCTTCTCGAATGTCTTTACGATATCGTAGCCGAAGTATCCGACCGCGCCTCCGACGAAGCGGGGCAGGTCCTCGATGATGGCCGGCCTGTATTTTTTCAACTCGGCCCGCAGGAGTTCGAGCGGGTCCCCGACGTCCCGGTATACCTTTGTCCCCTCGTGTCCCTTCCTGTACTCCGTTATAAATACGTCCCTGTGCCTGACCCTGAATACCGAAGAGGGGTCGAACCCTATGAAGCTGTACCTGGCCCACTTCTCTCCGCCTTCGACGCTTTCGAGAAGGAACGGGTATGAGAGGTGTTTCAGTTTCAACAGTACGGAGACGGGCGTCTCGACGTCCGAGAGTATCTCCGTGTATACGGGTACGATGGTGGAGCGCCCGGCAAGCTTTACGAACGCTTCATAGGATGGGTGGAAGATGCCGTCCATGTCACTGCAGCGGCACTTCCTGCAACTGCTGGGTACCGTTGTTTATATTGTTCTGCGCAGGGGGCGGAGCAGCGGGCTGTGTGCCGGGCTGGAACTGTTGCTGCTGGGTCTGCTGTGATTGCTGGCTCTGCTGGGACTTTATGGCGATCTGCAGCCATTCGATGAGGTTCAACACCTCTTTGCGCTTCTCGGGCGGGTCGTTCGTATACTCTATGTACGCGGTCAGCTCGTCCATGGCGTCTCTGTAGTCCTTTCTGTGGTAGTACAGAAGCCCGAGGTTCATGTGGGCCGCGGCAAACCCGGGGTAGAGGGCGACTGCCTGCAGGTAGTATTGCATCTCGGCGTCGGAATCGTTATTTAAGGAGCTGCCCTGGTTGTAGAGCGCTATTGCCCTCTGTCTCAGGTCGGGGCTTACCGCCTGCCCCGGCGTGGCCGGAGACGTACCGCTGAGGCCCTCTATCGCCTTTCTGACCTGCGATTTTTTTGCCTCGTCGCTCGAGTACTGCAGGAACTTGTTGAAGCTGTCGATGGCCTCCGTGTTCATGTCCCTCTTCATGTAGATGATGCCCATGTTGTAGTAGGCGGGCGCGAACGTCGAATCGATCTCGACCGCTTTTTTGTAGCATGCGAGCTCCTCGTCGGAGTTGTTGTTCATGGCAACGCCCCTGTTGTACCAGTCGAGTGCCGATAAAGGCTTTGTCGTCTGCTCTTTTATGAGCTGCTCCGTTGCGGAGTTTTCCCTCGCTCTGTTTATGGGCTGAGCAGCAGCGGATATGCCGCACAGTAGAAAACATGTCATAGAGAAAATGACCATTCGCTTGTTCATACAGCCTCCCTATACGTTTTAGGCACCGTACCTCTCTTCCCTCACGGGCCTGTTTTTTTATAATAGCAGACGCAGGGGGTATTGTCAAAGCCGATCCTCCGGATTTGCCCCGTTCCTTGAATGCCCTGCGCTCTTGGCGCAGGGTGAGCGCGAGCGGAGCGAGCTCCACTTGCCACAGGGTTTAACGCCCTGTGGCCAAGTAACGGGGTTTACCTTTTTTTGTACGTGGGCAGCCTGCCTTCCTGCAGGGCGTTTTTCCCCTCTGCGTAGTCTTCGGAGGACACGATCGTCGTATAGTCCTCGATGTCTTCCCGGACGACGGCCATAAAGTCTTTCAGCGTCGAGTCCACTATCGACCTCTTGGCGGCGGTCATGGCGAGCGGCGCATTTTTCGAGAAGCCCTTCAGCAGCTTTATGCCTTCTTCGAACAGGCTTTCCTTGCTCACGATGGCATCGATGAGCCCGGCCTCAAGTGCGGATCGAGGTCCCAGCAGCTTTCCCTTGAGGAGGAGCTCCTTTGCCCGTGTCTCGCCGACGAGCTTGACCAGTCTGTATATGCCTCCGAACGGCGGGAATGTGCCGAGCCTGACGTCCGGAAAGCCTATGTTTATCTCCTCGTCCACGGCGATCCTGAAGTCCGTCGCGAGGGCGAGCTCGAGTCCGAAGCCGACGCAGTGGCCGTTTATCAGGCTCAGCGTGGGCAGGGGCAGCCGCTGTATGGTCAGGAGGACCTCCGCTACCGAGCTGAGCGCCTTTTTCAGCTTCCTTTCGTTGTGACCGTCCGCGATGTCCACGACCTCATGCCCGGAGGTGAATATGTCGTCGATGGCGCTGGCTATGATCACGCCTTCGTAGTCGTTGCGGAGCGACATGCTGTCGATCACGCCGTGGAGCTGCTCGAGGACGGGCAGTTTTATAAAGTTGTCGGGCGGCCTGTTGAGCCTCAGGACGAGTATGTTTTGCTCCTCCTCCTGTAGGATGAATCCGTTCATGCGCCCAGTATAGTTTGAACGGCATTCATTTTCAATAAAAAGTTGAGGGATCGGGGCAGCGGGTGTGCCGGGATTGCGGCGGGAAGTCCTGCTCTATCGGAGTCGATAGCAAGAAAACGTTGAAAATTTATCGTAAATGTGATTGTATAAAAAGAAACGTTGAAAAATAATCATCTTTATGAGAAAACCCATTTATATTACTGAAAAAAGTGGTAGAAGGCTGGGCAGGCACCTCGTGTACAACGGCACACAGTACAGGAAGCTCAAGCATGTTCTCGACGCGGTCGAAACAGAGATCATCACGGAGGCGGTGAGCAAGACGAGCAGCAAGTCCGAAGCCATACAACTGCTCGGTCTGTCGAGAAGGACGTTCTATCATAAGATTAAAAAGATACGCTCTTTGAGCGTATAGAAGACTCCAGCTCCTTTGCAGACGCCGTTGCAGTGCCGAGCTTGCCGACGACGATCCCCGCCGAGTGGTTCGATATGATACACGCGTCTATCCACGATGCCCCGGCGGCCAGTGCGAGTGTCAGCGCCGAGATGACCGTGTCGCCCGCCCCCGTAACGTCGTACACTTCTTTTGCTATGGTCGGTATGTGCTTTATCGTGCCGTCCGACTGGAACAGGCTCATACCGTGCTCGCCGCGGGTTATGAGTATTGCATCGGTGTCGTATGCCTTCAGCAGGTACGTCCCGGCCCTTGACAGTGTCTTCGCGGAGTTGATCTCGAACCCGCAGGCCTCTTCCGCCTCTTTCTGATTGGGCGTTATGACGGTCACGCCCCTGTAGGCCCTGAAGTTGCGAATCTTCGGGTCCACGGCGACCACGGTGCCGTTCCTGTCTTTGGACTCGAGGATGTGCGAGATTATGCCCCTGTTGATCAGGCCCTTCCCGTAGTCGGAGACGATCACGGCGTCGAACTCGTGCAGCTTTGATTCCAGGAATGCCTTCACGTCGCTGTATGTCCTCCTCGAGAGCTCCTCTTTCGACTCCCTGTCGAATCGTACCACCTGCTGGTGTTGTGCGACGACCCTCGTTTTTATCGAGGTTGGTCTGAGCCCGTCTCTGATGATGCCATCGGTCCTGTAGCCGGCCTCCTTCAGCATCTCTATCATCCTCTCGCCGTTGTAGTCGTTGCCTATCACCCCGACCAATACCGCCTCTCCGCCCAGTGTCCTGATGTTCTGAAGGACGTTTGCGGCGCCGCCGAACATGATGCTTTCCTTCGTTACTTCCACGACCGGGACGGGCGCCTCCGGGGATATGCGCGAGACCTTTCCCCACACGAACTCATCGAGTATTATGTCTCCGATCACGAGAATCCTCGCCCTCCTGAAATCGTTGACGATCTTCAGCAATTTCCTTGTAGTGCCCATAGAGGTCCCTGTATCATTATAACGATGACTTTTCAAACCATTACACCAGCTTCAATATCTGTACCGCGCGCCGGACAACGAGGTCGGCGTCGATGTCCTCGATGCATGCAGAGCGCGTATCGCCGCTGCACGGATAGTCGGGACACGCATCGCAGTACCGTGGAGGGGTGACCGCGACATAGTTGTCTCCGGCCGGCTTCCATTTCCTTATATGGTCCTCTATTCCCCTCATCGGGGGATAGACTATGATGCCCGGGGTGCCAGCCGCATCGGCTATGTGGCACGGGCCGCTGTCGTTGCCGATGAACAGGGACGCCTGCCGTATTAGGCAGCTTACCTGCTTGAGCGGCAGGCCCACGGCCGCGGACGCCGCGCCGGCCTTTACGGTGTTCAGTATCCCGTTTATCGTCTCCGCTTCCGTTGTATCACCTATCACCACGGACCCGATACGATGGTCCTGTGCGAGCCTGTCTATGATGTATGCATAGCGGTTGGGCGTCATGCCCTGGCCGCTGACCGTTTTCCCGCCCGGGTGTATCACCGCATACTTCCCGCCGCCGTCCGATCCGACCCTGTCGATGACGGACATGATCCGGTAGGAGGAGCAGTCGTCCGTGCCGAGCTCCAGGGACAGGTCGCTGCTGGATACGCCGAGGGGTTCGACGAGCCTCATGTTGAGCTTTACAATGTTCTCGCCCTCCGTGTACTCGACGCGGTCCGTGAGGAAGTCCGACCTGCCTTCCGTCCGGAACCCTATCCTCCTCCGTGCGCCGGAGAAGAGGCCGATGAGCTCGCTCCTGAGGAATCTCTTGAACATGATCGCGACGTCGAAGTGCCTCCTCCTCAGCCCCCGTACGAAGCCGAGGTAGCCCCTCAGGGACTTATGGATGCCGTGCATATCGTAGACTATCGTCTCGTCGATCCACGGTATGCCGCTTATGAGATCGTCAATGCCGGGCGAGACGATCATTGCTACGGACGCGTCCGGGAACTGCCTTTTTATCGCCCGTACGGCCGGGATGCTTACCAGCGTGTTGCCTATCGAGCCGAACCTTATGACGAGGATGCGTCTCATGCTATACCGAGAGTATCGACATGCCGAGCCTGCTCCTCAGCAGGAAGTGACTGTCCGAGAGGTAGAACTGGAGCATGTCCTGCATGAGCTCGGAGGACGAGAAGACATCCTTTCTTTTCTCCTTGTTCGAGAGGAGCGAGGTGTCGCCGATGTGCCATTTGACCAGCGACGAGAAGACCTGCTCTATATCGCCGATCATGAACGAGGCGGTCCTCACGCCCGTCATCTCGATGCCGGCAAACCAGTCCTCCAGATAATGGTTTGCCATCTTCAGGTACTTTTTGACCGGCTCGTCGAGCGCGCTCCTCTGTTTTTTCGACAACATGTCTCCGACGGCGTTCTGTACGGTACCGAGGCCCGGGTCTTTCTCGTGCTGCGTCGCGGCCGAGGGACTGAATATCGCGATCAGGGCGCCTATAAACTGTGAGAACCTCTGCCTGCCCAGCTTGACGGGCAGGGTAAGCCCAGACCTTATGTAGGCAAGGTATTCGGTCAGTACGAAGGTCTTCTCTTCCGCTGACATGCCGGAGAATGCGGACGTGTTGACGATGAGCGACGGAGGGTCGGTATTCTCGACCACGATCCTGAAATCGCCCTTTGGGGCATGGTAAACGTCCATGTCCTTTATGCCGAGGAGCTGTTGCAGCCTCCCGTACTCCTGCCACGCAGCGGACTTCGAGGTTATCCTCTCCTGTCTGCCGACGCCGTAGCTCTTCAGGTCCGGCTTGAATATGCCCCCTGCGTAGTCCGGGAACGCATTCACGATGTCTTTGAGCGGTCCACGTGTCTTTATGTGGAGCAGGTGTGCGGTGAAGAGATCGTCGGTCACGGGGGACTTCGGCTGTTTGGGCTGCTTGCTCCTGTTGGCATCTACGAATATGCGCTCCATGTCCTTCTCCTGCCCCAGCAGCTTGAGCGCGCTGTAGTAGGAGAATACGCGGTCGTAGTCTTTCTTTTGCTCGTAGAATTTCGCAAGGAACCGTACTGCCTGTATGCTGCCTGGCCGGTGCTTCAGCACGATGCCGTATTCCCTCGCCGCTTCCGCGGCCCCTGACTTACTTTTCGACAGCAGGTCCGCAAGCGCACAATGTGCATCGATGTCGGAGGACTCGATGCTCACTATCGTCTGGTACTGCTGTACGGCGAGTTCCGGGTTGTCGACTTTCGTGGTGTACAGCGCTCCGAGCTCTTTTATCAGCGGGAGGACCTTCTTTGGCTCCTTGGGCAGCAGTACCTTTATGAACTTCTGGTACATCTCCGCCATTCCCTGGAAGTTGCCCTGGAGCTCGAATATGCTGCCGAGCCCCTTCAGAGCAGGGATGGAGGACGGCTCCCTCTTCAGTGCCTCGAGATAGTACCTCTTTGCCGTATCGGGATCGTTCTTGAATTTGGCGTACACCTCCCCGAGCCTCATCGAGGTCGCGACGAAGTCGTCCGCCGATTTTTCTATTTTGAGCAGTTTTGACAGGATATCTATCTCGTTGTCGGCGTCCGATTGCTCCCGGTATATCTGTATGAGCTCGTTGTATATCGGGGCGCTGTCGGGCATGATCGTCATGGCCTCCCTCAGAAGGGGGATGGCACCGTCGAGGTCGTAGAGTTTGTCGTGCTTCAGCTTCGCAATCTTCATCAATACCCTGACCCTGTCCGTGGGCCCGTCCGTGACCTTCAAGAGCTTTGCAAGCACTTCTATCTCGAGCTCGAAGTTGCCGAGGCTTGCGGTCATCTCGTCGAGCGTCGTGAGGGTATCGGCGTCCCTGTCGTTTATATCGGTGGCCCTGAGCAGGTACTCGACGGCCTGCTGTGTGTTGCCGAGCTTCCTGGATATGTCCGACAGAATCTTATAGAGCGGGAACAATTTTCCGGGCTCCAGCCCCTGCTCGTGCGCGTAGGTTATGTTCTTCAGGGTATCGTATGCGTCCTTGTAGAGCCCGGATGCGTATGCGGACTCGCCGTATGCGAGCCTGTAATCGATGTTCGAGGGGGACAGATTGTACGCATTCTTATAGGCGCCGTGCGCCTCGCCGGGCTTACCGCTGTCCTTCAACAGCCCGCCGTACTCATAGTTCAGCGCTGCGATCGTCTCGTCGGGCACGGCCTTCGACTTGATCGCCTCTCTGTAGTAGGCCAGGGCGCTGTCGTTCAGGTGCTGCGACGCGGTGAGTCTTGCGAGCTGTATGAGCACGTCGCTGTTCGTCCTGTCGATACCGTAGGCGGACTCGTAGTCCTGGATTGCGCCCTTTTCGTCGTTCATGCGGGACGAGAGCAGCTCTGCCGATTTTATGAAATAGTCGAGCTTTACCTCCTTCTGTGCGGCGCTGGACGCCGCGGACCTGTAGAACTGGCTGAGCAGCGCATTGTCGCCCTTTTTCAAGAGCAGAGACTCGAGCAGGGGGTATACCTCGCTGTCCGAGGGCCTTGCTTTCACTATGTCCTGGTAGACGGATATCCCTCCGTCGGGATCGTTCAGCTTCTCCACCCGTACGGCGGCGAGCTTCTTCTGCATGTCGATGCGGTCATCGGCCGATTGCGTGCCGTGCAGCCTCTCTTCGTACAGCGCGGACAGGGCAGCGTAGTCATGCGACGATTCGTAGAGGGCGGCGAGAGCGGAGAAGGCGGCAGCGTTGTCCGGCTGGATGTCGAGGACGTCCCGATAGATGCCCGCGGCCCTCTGGACGTCGTCCCGCTGGACGGCAGCGAGCTCGAGCAGCAGGCTTACCTTCTGCTCCGCGGGTATCTGGAATTTCAGGATCTCGCCGGCCGTCGATACGAAGCCTTCCCGGTTGTCCGCTTTTTTGTACAGTGAGTTCAGCTTTACGTAGACGTCGAGGTCCCTCTTCCCCGTTTTAACGAACTCTTCGAGCGCCTTCACGGCGGCCGGCAGGTCGTTGAGGTTTTCGTCCAGTATCGATGCCCTCCTGAGTATCATACCCGCCCTTTGATCGTCGTCTTCGGTCAGTTCGGCCTCTTTCTTGAGGGTGCTCGCGAGCAGGGAATAGTCGTTGGTGCTCGCGGCCAGTCTCTCGAGCCATGTATAGTTCCTCATGTTCCGGGGGTCTTTCTCGATCAGCTTCATGAGGTATATGGATGCGGCCCTATGGTCCCCCGTGGCCTCGTATGCGTCCGTGAGCTTCCGGTAGACCTCGTTGGTGCCGTCGGCCCGCCTGTCGTCGGGTACCGGGATTTTCAGCAGCGCCTCGAACGCCGTAATGACGGCCGTGCTGTCCTTGTTCTTGTACGCGGAATTGCCGTAGGCCTCTGCGTACCTTCTTTCCGTGCCGTCGAGCTCGAAGGCTTTCTGGTAGTACTGCATGGCCTGCTCCTGCCTGCCGAGCTTGTCCAGTACGCGGGCGTACTCGAACGTAAACTCCGGCACGGCCTGCTTCTCTACGACGTCGTGATCCATGGAGAAGGCGTAGCGGGGCGCCGCCCTGTCCCATTCGCCTGCATTGAAGTAGAGCTTTGCGAGCGAAAGGTTCGCATCGTTGTTGTCGGGGTCGATCGATAGTGCTTGCTCGAATGCGGATATCGCCTTTTCCGGCATTGCGAGCTTTTCCTCCCTCAGGTGCCCGAGCTTTACGAGCAGCTCAACGCCTGTCCGGTCCGTGTGCGGGGTCCTGTCTATGAGGAACGAGTAAAGCCTGTCGAAGCCGTTGAAGTCCCCCGTCGTCTCGTAGAGCCGCTTCAGGACGTCGAGTGCGTACGTCGACGAGGGCCTGAGCTCGAGCGCCTCCCACAGGTAGTTCTGCGCCTGCAGCGCGTCCATGCTCCTGTCGAAGAGTATCGAACCGAGCTCGATGAGCACGTCGTACCTGTCGTCGGCTGCGGACAGCTTCTTTTCGAGTATCTTTACGAGGTTTGCGTAGTCGCTGCTCTCCCTGTAGATCCTCTCGAGCGCAGCCAGGGCAGTGCCGTTGTCCGGGTGCTGGGCGAGCACTCCGCTGTACAACGCCGCAGCCCTGTCATGGTCCTTCGTGTGTTTCAGGTAGATGTCTCCCAGCATGAGCTGGAGCCTGGTCTTTTCCCCGTCATCGCCTTCGTGGATCTGTATGAGCCGGGCGATGGCATGCTCTGCCTCCTCCCATCTCTCCAAGGAAGAGTACAGGCCCGCGAGCGCTTCCAGATAGCCGGCGTTGTCCGGGGAGAGCGCGAGCGCCCTGCTGTAGCTGTCTATGGCGTACTCGTAGTGGGAAAAGCCCTTGAGATAGGCGTCGCCCAGGGACGCCCAGAGGGCGGCCGAGTCCCTGTCGTCTTCCCGCCCGTTGAGCCTTTCGAGATAGTATGTCACGAGGCTGCCGTAGTCCCCGCTGTCCGTGTAGAGCTGCTCGAGCAGGGCGTAGTGGGACTGGTCCCCGGTGAGCGACACGAGGGAGGTGATGAGCCGTTTTGCCGTGTCGTAGTCTTTCTTTCCGATGAGTATCGGCAGGGCCTTCCTGTACAGGTCTGCCTCCCGGGCCCCGTCGTGCTCGACGTCTATGAGCTTACGCACGGTCTCGTAGGCGCCTTCGGCGTCATTGCTGGATGTGGAGACGTCCAGCAGCGCATAGAGCAGCTCTTTGTCGTCGGGCGATGCGGAGAGCGCGGTCTTCAGAAACGGCATCGCGGACGCAGGCTCGCCGAGCTCCAGATAGCCCATGCCTATTTTTTTGTCGATGCCGGGGACGGCGTCCGTGGCCACATGCTCCCTCATTCTGAGAAGGACCGGTATGAAGAGGACCGGCTCGTCGGCGAAGGTGTATTCGGGCGATGTGTAGATGCGGTACAACTGCGGGGCGGCCTGCGCGTGGCCGTCCGGGCCCAGTCCCAGTGCTGCCTCGTAACTGCAGGCGCCCTCGTATATGTCCCCCAGTACCCTCTCGTACATGTCCGCAAGCAGGCAGTACAGGCCCGCGAGCTCAGCGTTTGCGGCCTCCCCCCCGGACTGCAGGGCGTCTATGAAAAGCCCCCTGTACTCGAATATGGTGGCGAGCATGCCGCTCGCGTTCAGGCCCTCGTATGCGGCCCTGACGGCATCGTACGGAGGGGCTTTCGATGCGGAGAGCCTTGCGAGGGCCTCGTCGTACATTTTCAGCGAGAGGTAGTTGCTGACGATCCTGTCTGTGATGCCCGCGGCCGCGCCGTCGTCCTTCGAGAGCAGTGCCTTGCCCTCGAGCATTATGGTGAGCTCCGGCAGCCTCTTGAGGGTATCGAAGATCTCTATGAGCGTGTCGATGACGGTCTGGTTAGCCGGCTGGAACTCCAGGGCGTCGAGGTAGAACTCTATCGCCCTGCCGCTGTCGTTCAGGCTGTAATAGTATACGTCCGCCGTCTCTGTGAGGTATGAGAGGCGCTCGTCGTCTCCCTCGGAGAAGCTGAACAGCTTCTCATAGGTCTCTACGAGCTCGCTCCACTGCCTGTTGGCTTTGTATATCTCCGCGACGCCTTTTAATGCAGGGACGTTTTCGGGTTCCAGTTTGAGTATCTCAAGATAATAAGTAAGATTGTCCACCCTGTGTGTACCAGACTGAATAGGATATTGTGATGGTCCTTTCTCAGGCAAAGATATTGTAGAACAAGGCCATGAACCATCCTACTATATAGCCGGTGACGAACCCATAGATGAGCCCCAGAAGCGAGCCTCCGAATGTTATGGAGTACCCCCTGTATACCTGATCGATCTTTACCAGAGTGCCTCCGCCGTGGTGGAGCAACACGATATAGTTGGTGACAAGGAACAATCCGACGCCCGTCAGCAGCCCCCAGGCCAGGCCATAAGCGTTCTTCTTTAGCATATTACTTTACCTCCTTTATTTTGCCTTTCACTACGAATTGTGGATACACCCAACCGTCTACATTTAGTTTGGCGCTTTTGATGTGAAAGTATGAGAAGTCCTCGTTCAAAAAGAACTGGTTCACGAACTCCACCTCGACGGGCCCCTTGATGCTCCGGATCTGCCTGTGCAGCCTGAAGTCGTTCCCGAGGAACGAGAATACCGGGATATGGTCGCCGAACCTGTATCTCAGGCTGTTCGGGACATTGAGTGTCACGGACCTGGCGAAAGCCGTCTGTGCGTCTATATCGAGCTTTCCCGATGCCTCGTCCAGCAGAGACTCCGCATGCCTGTACCCGCCGTCGTAGTATGCCGCCCGGGCGGTGAAGAACAGGTGCACGGCGTACTGACTCGGCACGAGCAGGTTGTCCATTTTCGACCTCGTGGCATCGAGGAGCTCCTTCGTGCTCGTCTTCAGTTGTTCCAGTGTAGTGTAGGAGCTGTCTGCCTGCCCGCGTGCCTGTACGGCATAGTTCTCGGCGGACGCGTAGTTGCCGCTGTCACGGGCCGATCGGGCCTTTGCCATGTATATCCTGTACCCCTGCGTGTCCACGGCCTCCGGGTGGAGCGTCATGAGTCTGTCGTAGGCAGCCTGTGCCTGCTCGAAGGACGTCTTGACGTCTATCGCTCCGGGCCCGCACCCCATCAGGGAAAGCACCATGAAAGCAGCCAGTGTTCTCTTCATGCACGTCACTCTATAGGAATATTTGTTTTTTTTCAACTTTTATTATTGTCCCGTCGTCTCGGGACCGGAAGCGTACTGCTTTCAAGGGCCGATAGGGAAGGGGGCGGGTGGTACGTGGGCATTCCGTGTGGGGGGCTTGCAAATCGCCGGGATACATAGTTATATATACCCGACAGGTACCGGCAGGTGATTGAGACGATCAAAACATTGTTCAGGGGCACCAGGGCATACCCCGTGTATAGGGCCATACAACTGAGGAAGGAGCTGTGGGATTGGAAGAAGGGCGGCAGGTCCACGCCTTTGCCGTCTCTGGAGAAACAGAGGATAGTCAGGGAGTACGCGGGAAAGTTTGCGGTCCTTGCCTTTGTCGAGACGGGCACGTACTTCGGCGATATGGTGCATGCCGTAAAGGGGATATTCGCACGGATCTACTCGATAGAGCTCGACGGTACCCTGTACGAGCGGGCGAAAAAAAGGTTTTCCAGGTTCTCTCACATATTCATACTCCACGGAGACAGCAGCGATCTATTGCCTGGCATCCTCCGGGACGTTACGCAGCCGTGCCTGTTCTGGCTCGATGCCCATTATTCAGGTGGCATCACGGCAATGGGAAAGACCGAGACCCCCATAATGCAGGAGCTGCATTGTATCCTGGGCCACCCGGTGAAAGGCCATGTCATCCTCATAGACGATGCCGTCATGTTTACGGGGAAGAACGACTGTCCGACGGTGCGCGAGCTCGAGGATTTGGTTCGTGATAGCCGTCCGGAATGGGTCTTCGAGGTCAGGGACGATATCATCCGCATACACGGCCGCCCCCCGGCCGCCTGAGCGCCTCAGCCCTTTCTCAACACCGCGTCGAAATGGGCGACGAGGTTGTCCGTTGCTTTCTCCCACGTCCATCTTTCTCTGACGAACTCGATCGCATTCTTACCCATGGAGCGCCTTTTGTCCGGGCTCTGCATGAGATACTCTATGGCGTCCGCAAATTTGTCCGGATCGCGCTCGACGATCATGCCTGTGGTGCCGTTCACAATGCTTTCCCTTACGCCTCCCTCGCCGACCCCTATGACGGGCGTACCGCAGGCCATCGCCTCCAATGGTACAAAACCGAACGGCTCCAGGTAGGGGGCGTAGACTGTCATCATCGCCTTATTGTAGTGCCCGATGAGCTCTGAATCGGATACGCCGACCTTTATCTCCATGTCGACATGGTTCTCTCCTGCAAGAGCAGTCAATACGGTCCTTTCATCGTGGTTGTCCCTGTCGCCTATGATGACGAGCCTTGGCTTGCTGCGCAGCTTACCCATTGCCTTCAGTATGAATCTGAACCCCTTGAACTGACTTATGCTGCCGACGGACAATACCATGTTTTCTTTTTTTGTATTCTCGTCCGGCCTGAATCTCTCCGCATCGACCCCCAGATACGAGACATATGAGTTCACTCCGTAGGCCCTCATCACGGACTCGTGCGAGTACGAGGAATTGACGAGTATCCTCGAAGCGTGCAGAGTGTTCGACTCGTCTATGGATTTTATCAGGGCGTTTGAAAACAGGCCGTGTACATTGAGGAGAAAGGATCTGCGGAAGGACAGGGGGATGGGCTCCGCTATCAAACGGTGCTCGTGCACGAACCTGAGAGGCTCCTGAATATAGTACAGGGACGGTATCCTCAGGTATCTTAGTATGAACGGACTCTGTGTGATAATGGAGTGGTGTACGAATGCCAGTGCATAGTCCCTGTTATTTATCTCGGAGGCGATGTGTTTCTGGTTCACCACGTGGGACAGCAGGAGGCCCTTGTGGTGCATCCACCGGAAGCCCATAAGGTCTATGGAGGGGGGAAAGAGCTTTACGGGGTAGACGAACTTACGATGTACGACCTCGTCGAGCGGCAGGAACTCCTCGTTTGCGGTCGATGGTATGAATGCATCGAGGAGAAAGCCCCGTCTCTGGAGCTCTTTTGAGAATTCGTACAGCGCCCTCTTTGCGCCCCCGGAAGGAAGGTTATGAAAGATCGCAACCTTCATCTTTCCTTCCTGCAGCGGATCAAAAGGGCTGCGCCTTTGTCCCCTGGTTGTACGTCCGACAGATAATGTTTTTTCAGGTACAGAAACCACAAAATTTTGGAGACCGTTGTTGGTATCAGGGACAGCGCCCTTGTCCTGTAGGAGTTGAGCATGGTAAAGAACTCGCGTGTAAAAAGCTCCTCTATCCTGTCCCATGTCGAGAACGTCTCTTCCGGCAGATAATAGCTGATCTCTATCTCCTTGAAACCCGTCCCGGACAACAGCTCCCGCCATTGCTCCGGAGACATGTAATAATAGTGTGCGTGCCTCAGATCGTTCTTTTTGATGTACTCCTGTGCCTTGTCTTCCCTGCCCATGCGTATATAGTTTTTATAATGGTACAGATACCTGTGATAATTTTCGCTCGGCACGGTCAGTACAAACATGCCGTGACGTTGCAGGACCCTGTAGACCTCCTTGACCGCGTCTTTATAGCACGGAATATGCTCGAACACGCAGTTGCTGAAGACCGTTTTAAAGCCCTCGTCTGGGAAGGACATGCTGCATGCGTCCATAAGCCGTACCTTCTCGTAGACGGAGACCTTGCTTGCAAGCTCGACCGAGTCCCTGTCATTGTCTATACCTTCATCCACCTTCGTGTCTGTGAAGAATAATGAGCCGAAAGAGCCGTCACCGCACCCCAGGTCGAGCAAAGGCCTGTCGAGTCTGCCGGTTCCTTTGTTCAGGACCCTGAGTTCGACCGCCCTCCACAACGCAAAGGAGGGGATGGTCGGGTATCTCTTGATCGTCTCCCACAGGTAATTCATGCTCTCCCCCTTGATTTTATATATACGTTCCTTAATTTTTTATAGAGTCTCCTCGAAAAGGCCTTTGTAACCCCCCAGAGATAGTTGTACTTGAATGCGCCGGTGAACAGTAAGAGGAACTCCCTGGGGGTTGCCGGGTACTGCTCCGTTTCTACGGCCGCTATGAAATACGCCCTTTTCCTGCTATACCTAGAGAAGTCTCTCGTTGCAACGACAGGCTCCTGTACCCGTAAGGAAGGGGCATCGTACGAAGTATAGTTTCTTGTATCGTAGATCCTTGCGCCGTTCTCCTTGAACCATTCCATGACCTTTGTCCTGTCCATCGGATGTACCATATTCCAGAAGATGAAGTCAGCCTTGAGCTCCTTGCTCAGGTTTATGGAGTCCTTCACCCTCTTTATGTTGTCATGCGGCAGGCCGATTACAAAACAGAGTCCCAGAGCCAGCCCGCCCGCCTTTATAAGGCTCGCGGCCCTTTTTACCTCGTCGAGCGTCTCGCCCTTGTTTACTTCCTTGAAGACCTCCTCGTTGCCGCTCTCCACGCCGATGCACAGGTTGTTGTTCCCTGCGGCCTTTGCGAGTTCGATAAACTCCCCATCGATGTTGTCGGCCCTGACATTGTCGATCGTCATTTTGAGATTGATTCCTCTGGAGATGTATTCTTTAAGAAAGTTCTTGAAGCGGACGATGTCTATTGTCGGCGCATCGTCAACGATCTTGACGTACTCCAGATGCGGGTATTCCTTCTTTGCGTGCTCGAGCTCGTCTACGCAGAGCATATAGTCCCTGCTCCTCCATATGCGGGACGATATGTACTTTACAGAGCAGAAGCTGCAGTTGAAGGGGCAGCCGCGGCTCGTCTGCAACGGGTATTGGGAAAGGGTCTCCCAGTTGTAGAAACTCTTGAAGTCGGGCGTGGATATCTTCTTCATGTCTGTCTTCTTGCCCTCTATGACCTCGGGCATTTCCTTGTACGAGGCGCTCTGTACGATTTCGGAGATCACGTCTTCCGCCTCTCCGCGTACTATGTAGCTTATGCCCGGTATGCTTCTCATGTCGTCTGCGTAGAGGGTCGGGTGCGGCCCGCCAACCATGATTGGCAGCCGGTAGCGTGATATATTTTCTATTGCCCGTATGGAGCTGCGGTATGTGGCTGTGTAAATGGAGAAACCTATTGTGTCGGGCTTAAAATCGTGTATGGCGTCTTCGATGGAGGGCGCACGAGCGCTGTTCAGGAACAGCAGGTAGTCCAGTACCTTTACCTCGTGCTTCCCTGCCTTCAGTATGGAGGCGAGCATGCCGAGGCCGAGGTGTGGCACCGGATTGAAATCCGTGTCTTTCTTCAACCGTATGAACAGCACTTTCACGATCTTATGGTCTCCCGAGTATGGGCGCGTACAGCAGCGTCATCTGTTTTCAATAAGCCTCCCTATGACGGGTAGGTTAAGGCCCTTTAGTATCCTCATGTCTTCTTCGTCGATGGCCTTCAATAAGAAAATCAAGACAAGATAGATCATTCCGCCGACCACTATGCCTATGGCGAGGTAAAGCCTGGTACTGATGGTATACTTTATAATATAATAGGTAACAAGGAGTACGGCGCCTGCTATGGTGGGCCGTAAAAGCTCTCCGACAAAGAGCCTGAAGCTCGATACCTTTATGACGCTTCTGAGGACGTATATCAAAAACAGGGGGGACTGTGCAAATATGTTTATCGCAAATGCCAGCGCAGCGCCTTCTATCCCGTAAAGCGGTATGAGTATGATTGCGGCCACAAGATTGATGATCGCGCTGACAACGCTGAATATCGCGGTGATGTGGGGCTTGCCGACCGCATCGAGCGTAAGCGCCGGGACGGTCGTCAGTGCGGCAACGGTGTAAGAGACTATGAGGAGCTTCAGGGTCGTCCCGGCCTTTTCCGCAAAGTCGCCGTGCATCCAGAGATGCAGTATGGTATCCGAGAAGACGAATATCAGTATGCTGAGGGGCAAAACGAGTATGAGCACGTACTTGATCAGCTTTGTGTAGACGAGCGTCAGCTTGTCTTTCTCACCCTTTGCGATGAGCTCGCAGGCCAGGGGAAAATATGCGTTTGCAATGTTGCCCTGCCATCCCATGAGCTTCTGCGACAGCCTGGAAGGCACTGTATAGTAGGTGACCCATGATATGGGCATGAAGATGCCGATGAGGAGCCTGTCGGCCTGAAAGACGATCTGGGTGGAGATCTGGTTGAGGAGCTTCATGGCGCTGAAGTTCCAGAGCAGCTTGAGCCTCTTCACGTTGAGTACGAGCTTCAGGGACAGGTTCACCGGCAGTCCTTTCAGGATGTACCAGAAGATCCCTATGCTTATCAGGTCAACGGCGACGTTCAGCATGATGAGCTGGATGAGCCCGAAGCCGAGGTACAGCAGGAGCACCTGACATGCGACCAGCACGGTACCGATGGCGATGCTGCTTTTCACGAGCAGATCGAACCTCTGTAGTCCCATCAAGATGGCTTTGAGGAAATTTACAACCATGAACACGACGAAATTTAAGGCCGCGATATAGAACACCGTCACGGCGACGCTGGTGTAGTCCTTCGATATGCGGAAGACCGAGGAGACGAGGTACTTCGTGGACAGGGACAGTATCAGGGCGCCGACAAGCCCGATAATCAAGTAGAGCAATAAAGATGTCTGTACTACCTCGGACAGGGATTCCCTATCGTCCTGCGAGGAAAAGTCGGAGATGTATTTTATGGATGCTGCCCCGAACCCAAGGTCCAAAATGGTAAGATAGCCCATGACGACCATGATCACAGAGTATATAGCGTAGGCCTCGATACCGAGTTTATGGACTATGTACGGCATCACCGCGAGGCTGAGCAGCATGAACCATATCTGGGATAGGAAGTTATAGCTTACGTTCGATATGAATCTTTTTTTTCTGTTCATCGGGTACGAATACCAGAATCGTGGAGAATATTCCACACAACGGCGTGACTACTTTTCATAGACATTCCTGACGTACTTCCATTTCAAGGCGCTGAGGTACCATTTCAGATATTTCGGTATCCATTTTTTCATGTCGAACCTGGACTTGCCCGTGGTCCTTCCCTTCCATGCGGAAGGCACCTCTGCGATCCTGTGGCCCTTGAAGTATGCCTTTACCACCAGTTCCATGCCTATCTCGAATCCTCCCGTGCTCTCTGCGGGGATCGCCTCTATTACTTTGCGGGAATACAGCTTGAAGCTGTTGGTGACGTCCATGGTAGGTATGCCGGCGAGATAGTGCATGGACAGGCCTGCCAGACGCGAGAGGGCGTTTTTTAGTACGGGGCCGCCCGTGTGCTTCCCGCCTTTCATATACCTGGAGCCGCAGACGATGTCCGCTCCCACAGCTGCCTGATCGAGCATTTGGGGGACGATCGACAGGTCGTCGGAGAGGTCCCCCATGACCACCAATATCCAATCCGATGTGCTGAGATGAAAGCCGGTCTTTATTGCGTTGAGTGCACCGTGCCCGTAGATGTTTTTTACGGGCCTGAGCCTGTTTTCCCAGAACGGGTCTTTGTGTGCCCCATTCAGGGACTGCAGTGTCGAATCTTCTTCAATGTCGTAAACTACGAATACCGTTTCGACGATGGGGACGTACTCTCGTATTTCATGCAGGGTGTCGATAATGTTTTCGCCTTCGTTGTAAACGGGGATTACTATGTCGAGGGAAATATCGTCTGTATGCTTCATCTTTGCGAATACGCTACCTGGTTTATGCCGCTGTGTCAAACGTATGCGGCCGTGCAATCAGTACGGCGGTACTTCGTAAGGGGGCAATCTCGCCAAAGTCCTTGCGTACCCGTGATCTTTCGTGGTATACGAAATGAATTGGATGAAACGAGTACATCTTTTTATTCATAAAGGAGTGATATTTATGGCTCTTAT
This sequence comes from Deltaproteobacteria bacterium, assembly GCA_023381995.1. Classification (GTDB taxonomy): domain Bacteria; phylum JAMCPX01; class JAMCPX01; order JAMCPX01; family JAMCPX01; genus JAMCVD01. The sequence continues at coordinate 5,866 of JAMCVD010000125.1, read as the reverse complement.
CCCAAAAGTGATCATGGGACTGATAGAACAAAAAGAAAGAGTGTTCGACACTGCGAAGGGAAACACATCCGGACTGCCTGCAATGCTTCCGTGGTACTCTGCGTGGACTGCTTCTCTCTCGCTAGGGAAATACGGAGGCGTTATGGGTCGTAACCCCCTTTACCGAAAAGAGCTTTGTTTTACGAGCAGAGGAGAAAACTCTTTCTTCATGATCACAAATGGGAGAGGAACCATATTTTGAAGTCGCTCGTAACAGGCGGGGCGGGCTTTATCGGCTCGCATCTATGCGAGGAGCTCATAGCGAGGGGGGAAGAGGTCTTTGTCGTGGATGATCTGTCCACGGGAAGCCTCGATAATGTAAGGCACCTGAGGAATAACAAGGACTTCCACCTGGTTGTCGGCTCCGTCCTGGACGATACGGTACTCACGGAGCTTACAGGCGAGGTCGACAGGATATTCCATCTTGCCGCGGCTGTCGGTGTGAAGCTGATAATGGATAGGCCGGTCGATACCATCGAGACGAACGTCCTCGGTACGGAGAAGGTACTGAGCCTCGCCAGCAAGCACGGGAAGAAAGTGCTTGTCGCTTCGACATCCGAGGTCTACGGGAAGCACAGGGACCATACCTTGAGCGAGATAGACAACATGGTCCTGGGACCCACGAAGAAGAGACGGTGGGCGTATGCATGTACGAAGGCGCTCGACGAGTTCCTTGCGTTCGCCTATCACGAGGAGAAGGGGCTGCCCGTCGTTGTGGTGAGGTTCTTCAACACGATCGGTCCACGTCAGTCGGGACAGTACGGTATGGTCGTCCCGAAGTTCGTAAAGAGCGCCCTCCTCGGCGATCCGATAACCGTGTTCGGAGACGGCACGCAGTCCCGCAGCTTTACCTATGTGAAGGACGCAGTGAGGGCTGTCCTTATGCTCATGGAGGCGCCAGCGGCTGAGGGGGATGTGTTCAACGTAGGGGACGGACGCGAGATAACGATCCTGGAGCTTGCCCGCAGGGTCAGGTCCCTTACCAGCAGCCAGTCCGAAATCGTTTTCGTGCCTTATGACAGGGCCTATGGCAAGGGGTTCGAGGACATGGAGAGAAGGGCGCCTGACATATCGAAGATACGGAAATTGGTTGGCTACGGCCCCTCGGTCGGCCTCGACGAGGTCCTCGGGATTATCATACGGCACATGAGGGATGCGGGTATAGGGGAGACTTCAGCCCACAGGGCCCTTTGACAGTATAAAAATATCCATACCATAGCTTCCCAGCTCATAATACGGACAAACTTCCCTATTGCATTTTTCGGGTTAAGGAGGGCTTGCCTGAGGACGGGCTGGGTGATATGCTCTGTCAATGAAAGATTTTCGGAGGATGATGAACAGGATATGGACAGGACGTTGGTTTCGCTCAGGGGCATAAGCAAGTTTTACGAGAACGGCAGCATCCATGCGCTGGAGGGGATAGACCTCGATATATCCGACGGAGACTTTATCGCAATAACCGGACCATCCGGGTCCGGCAAATCAACGCTGCTGAGCATCATAGGTGGGCTTGAGTTGCCGACGAGCGGGGCCATGCTCGTCGGGAGGGAACCCCTGTCATCGAAGCGGATAGACGATTACAGACACAGGTTCATCGGCTTTGTGTTTCAAGCGTTCTATCTGATGCCGACACTGACGGCGCTCGAGAATGTCCAGATGCCCATGTTTGGCGTCATAAAGAACGGAAGGCAGCGCACCGAGAAGGCGCGCTCGCTGCTCGATGCCGTGGGACTATCGCACAGGAAGGACCACCTGCCGCAGAACATGTCCGGGGGCGAGAGGCAGAGGGTCGCTATCGCGAGGAGCCTTGCCAATGACCCCTCCCTGATACTTGCGGACGAGCCGACAGGCAATCTCGACTCGGTATCATCGGCAGCGGTGCTCGATACCTTAAAGAGGATAAACGAGGCCAGTCACACCGCGATCGTCCTTGTCACCCACGAGGCCTTCATTGCGCACTATGCGCACAGGATCGTACGGCTGAAAGACGGGAGGCTGCAGTAGGGGAGGGCGGTCCCTAAATATAGAAGATGTCGTCGTTTATCCTCAGATCGTATGCGTTGTTGTAGCTGTCCTGTGCAAGGTGGATGAGTCCTTTCATGACCTCGTCCTCGCTGAGGCCGCTCTTTTTGTAGACAATGCCTTTCAGGGGTAGCGAGTACGCGCGTGCCGATAGCGTCGATTCCACTGCAGGCAGGAAGAACCTCATCGCCTTGCTTACCTTGCCGGAGAATATGATGGCCTCCGGGCTTATGAGGTTGATGATCGTCGTCATTGCGATCCCGAGGTAGTTGCCCATCCTGTAGAACGAGTCGAGCGCAGCATTGTCGGATTTCTGGGCAAGCCTGTAGACATCGTCGAACGTAATCCTGCCTCCCGTTGCCCCCCCCTTGTATTTCATATAGTATCTTACTATCGCATCGGACGATGCGTATGCCTCCAGGCAGCCCCTGTTGGAACAGCTACATTTCCTCCCGTGGGACTCGATTATTATGTGCCCGAGTTCGGAAGTGGAGCCGTTCCTGTTCCGTATGAGCGAGCCGTTGAGATATATACCGGCGCTTATTTTCTTTTCCAGGAGTATGAGAACGAAGTTCTTGTATCCGTTTGTATGCCCGAGTTTCTGCTCGGAGTATGCCAGCGCGTTCGCCTCTGTCTCGACGACGACGAATTTTTTCATGGACTTGGTAAGTTTCTCTTTGATGTTGATACCGTTCAGGGAGGGGATTACAGAGGAGCAGCCTATGCCCCCCTTTTCATAGTCTATGGTGGCGGGAGCGCTCACGGCAATCCCGCTGACCCTTCCCATCGGGATACGCCCGGCTTTCAGCAAAGAGAAAATCCCCTGCTCCACGGTACCGAGGAATTTGTCCGGGGACATGCTGGCGGTGACGGGGACCCGGCGGCTGTCCTGCATGTTCATCGTCTCATCGGCAGCACGTATTTTTACGTATTTCTCGCCCAGCCTTATGCCGATAAAATAATTGATCATGCATACAATATACTATGTTATTACAGAATTTTCAACAAGTATCAACACTATTTTATCTAAAAAAGGTAAATTTTACTTGACACGATATTAAATATTCTGTATATTGTATACAGAATAAAGGAGAAGGTAATACAATTAAAACAAAGAGAAAGGAGGAATAATGGCGAACGAAGCGAAAAAGAGTACTACACCCCTGCTTGACGACCTTGAGAAGGGTAAATGGCCGAGCTTTGTAAGGGAAATCAAGAAGATGGCCGACAAGAACCCGCGTGCCAAGGACCTGCTGGGACAGCTCGAGATGTCCTATAGAGATAAGGTGACGCACTGGAAGCACGGCGGCCTCGTGGGCGTGCGAGGGTACGGTGGCGGCGTTATCGGGAGGTATTCCGATTCGCCGGACAAGTTCCCCAATGTAGCGCATTTCCATACCATCAGGGTAAACCAGCCGTCGGGCTGGTTTTATACAAGCAAGGCGCTCCGCGAGATATGCGATATATGGGAGCAGCACGGTTCCGGTCTGACCAATATGCACGGCTCCACGGGAGATATGGTGCTTCTGGGGACATCGACCGATAACCTCGAGCCCATCTTCAGCAAGTTGACCAGCAAGGGCTGGGACCTGGGCGGGTCGGGATCTGTCCTGAGGACGCCGAGCTGCTGTCTCGGAAAGGCCAGATGCGAGTTTGCCTGCTATGATACGCTTGCCCTGACGAACGACCTTACGCACGAGTTTCAGGACGTGCTCCACAGGCCGCAGTTCCCGTACAAGTGGAAGTTCAAGATGGCAGGCTGCCCGAACGACTGTGTTGCGAGCGTTGCGAGGGCGGACATGTCGATTATCGGAAGATGGAAGGACGATGTTCGCGTGGATCAGGATGCGGTGAGGGAATATGCCAAAAGCGGCGTGAACGTCCAGACTGAGATATGCGACCTTTGCCCTACCCAGTGCATGTCGTGGGACGGCAGGGAATTGAAGATCGAGAATACATGGTGCAACAAATGCATGCATTGCATCAATGCCATGCCAAAGGCATTAAGGCCGGGCAAGGACACCGGGGCCACGATCCTCATCGGTGCGAAGGCACCAATCCTTCAGGGGGCAGAGCTCTCCTCGGTTCTCGTTCCATTCATGAAGATTGAGCCGCCGTACAAAGAGCTCAAAGACCTCGTGGAGAAGATATGGGATTTCTGGGGCGAGTACGGAAAGAACAGGGAAAGGATCGGAGAATTGATACAGAGGGTAGGTATGGGCCAGTTCCTCGAAGCGATAGAGCTCCCGCCGTCCCCGCAGATGATCAAGAATCCAAGGGAAAATCCATTCATATTCTACGAGGAGTATTTCGAAGAGGAAGGCTCCGGAGAGGGGTCAAAATAAAAAACAAGGAGGTAACTAGTATGGAATCGGTACAGGCAGAACAGAGAAGGACGGACATTGGGCCGCCGAATTATGAAAATTTCCTGCATCCCGTCATCAAGAAGAACTACGGCACATGGAAATACCACGAGATACTGAAGCCCGGGGTGCTTGTCCACGTCTCGGAGACAGGAGAGAAGATCTACACCGTCAGGATGGGATCGCCGAGGCTGATAAATATAGAGACGATAAGGATGATATGCGACCTCGCCGATAAATACAGCGATGGGTATCTGAGGTTTACGAGCAGGCACAACGTCGAGTTCCTTATGACCGATCAGAGCAAGATAGACCCCCTTATCAGCGAGATCGAGTCGAAAGGCTATCCGGTCGGCGGGACGGGCAAGAGTATCACGAACATAGTCCATACACAGGGATGGGTGCACTGTCACACTCCTGCCACGGACGCGTCCGGCATTGTAAAGTCCGTGATGGACGAGCTGTATGACTACTTCAGGACCATGAAACTGCCTGCAAAGCTGAGGATAGCACTTGCGTGCTGCCTGAATATGTGCGGCGCCGTCCACTGTTCCGATATAGCCATACTCGGGGTCCACAGGAGGCCACCGAAGATACTGTCCAATCTGAACAAGCTGTGCGAGGTCCCCACAACGGTGGCATCGTGCCCTACGGGCGCCATTGCGCCAGCGGTCGTCGACGGGGTCCAGACAGTCGAGGTGAACGAGGAGAAGTGTATGTTCTGCGGGAACTGTTACACGATGTGCCCCGCGATGCCCCTTGCGAATTCATTGAACGACGGCGTCTCGATCTGGGTCGGAGGTAAGGTCTCCAACGCACGGCATGCGCCGATGTTCTCGAAGCTGGCCATACCCTATATACCGAACAACCCTCCGCGATGGCCCGAGGTCGTGGATGCCGTGAAGAATATCGTCGAGATATACGCAAAGAATGCGAAGAAGTACGAGAGGCTCGGAGAGTGGATCGAGAGAATAGGATGGTCGAGGTTTTTCGATATGACGGGCATAGAGTTTACTAAGTACCATATAGACGACTATAGGTTTGCCGCAACGACCTATAATACGTCGACCCATTTTACCTTATAAGGGGGTGATAATATGGAAGATTCAGGCTCTGTACCCATGGACGAGCTGCAGGGCGAGATTTTCAAGATGGTCCAGGAGGACATGGGCAAGAAGCAGCTCAAGGCAAAAGATATAACGAACGCGATGATCCAGAAATACGGCGAAGCGAGGTGCTCCAAGGAGTCGTGCAAGGAGGCCATACGGGGGCTTATAGACTCCGGGAAGCTGGTGTACGGTTATTTCGGCGGCAGCAGCTCCATTCAGGTGCCACACAAGGAAGGAGCGGAGCCGGACAAGTGATAGGCTGGCACGGCGTGCCGCAGAAAGAAAAGAGGATATCGCTATGGCAGAGCTCAAGGTTGTCAAGAAGAAAAACCT
>JAMCVD010000039.1 GCA_023381995.1 Deltaproteobacteria bacterium | reverse complement strand
CAAGAACAACGACGGGCAAGGGGACACAGGCAGGCATAATAAGTAGAAAGTACGGTATACCACAGATAGCTACCGGGGACATGCTGAGGCAGGAAGTGAAGAGTAAGACAGATCTGGGAGCAAAGGCGAAGACATATATGGACAAGGGCGAACTGGTGCCGGACTCGCTTGTCATAAGCATGCTTGAAAAGAGGCTCAAGGGAAAAGACGCGGACAAGGGGTTTATACTCGACGGCTTCCCGAGGACCGTGGCACAGGCCGATGCCCTCGATACGAAGTTTAAAGAACTGAGTATCGACAGTTTCCTCGTTATAGAGCTTAAGGTAAACGAAGAGAGCATTATACAGAGATTATCTGCACGGCGGGTCTGCAGCAACTGCGGCAAGATCTATAACGTGGTTACAGAGCCGCCCCTCAACGACGGCGTATGCAATGATTGCAACGGCAGCCTTTATCAGAGAGACGATGACAGAGAGGCGACTATACGAGAACGATTCAGGGTGTATAACAGTAAGACCGCACCTCTGACGGAATACTATGCAAAGAAGAATATGCTGAAGGCAGTCAATGCAGACGGCAGTATAGAAGATATAAACGGTAGGGTGATTGCCATTATCAGCAAGGCATTTCATGGTTAGCGTAAAGACAGAGGATGAGATAAGAAGGATTTCAGAGGCATCGGAAATCGTCGCACGTATACTCAATGAGCTTACTTTGAATATAAAGCCGGGCATGAGTACGGAAGAGATCAATACAATGGCGGAAGAAAAGCTGAGAAGACACAATGCCATGCCTGCGTTTAAGGGGTACAGAGGTTATCCGGCGAGTATATGCGTATCGATAAATGATGAGATAGTCCACGGCATACCTTCGCCACGAAGGATCATAAAAGAAGGCGATATTGTAAGCCTGGATTTCGGAGTCAAACTCAATGGTTTCTTTGGAGATGCGGCTGTGACCGTACCTGTTTCCATGGTAAGCGAGCTTGCTGTTAAGCTCCTGCAAGTTACGGAGGAAGCGCTGTATATAGGTATCAAAGAAGCAAAGGTCGGCAATAGGCTCTATGACATATCGGGTGCCATACAGAACCACGCGGAGAGCAACGGCTTTTCCGTGGTAAGGGATTTTGTAGGTCATGGCATAGGTCGGGCACTCCATGAAGATCCACAGATACCGAATTTTGGGCAGCGCGGCAAAGGAATAAAATTGGAAAGAGGGATGGTGTTTGCAGTGGAGCCGATGGTGAACGCAGGAGACTACAGGATCAAAATAGATCAGGACGGGTGGACGGCCAGAACGTACGACGGCTCACTGTCGGCCCATTTTGAGCATACCGTTATGGTCGATTATGAACACGGCGTCGTACTATCGAAGGTGAACTGATATGCCCAAGGAAGATGCGATCCTCGTGGAAGGTACGGTCCTCGAAACGCTCCCGAATGCCATGTTCAGAGTGGAATTGTCCAACGGACATAAGATACTTGCACATATTTCCGGCAAGATGCGTATGCACTATATAAAGATTCTGGCAGGAGATAAGGTCACCGTTGAGTTATCTCCGTACGATTTAACAAAGGGAAGGATAGTATATAGAAGTTAACGGTAAAACTTTTTTGGAGGGAGATATGAAGGTTCATGCATCTGTGAAAAAAAGATGTATAAAATGTAAAATAATAAGAAGAAAAGGTGTCGTAAGGGTCATATGCGATAACCCGAAGCACAAGCAAAGACAGGGATAGGAGGTAGTATGGCACGGATAGCGGGATTGGACCTACCAAAAAATAAAAATATATGGATTGCTCTTACCTATATATACGGGATAGGGAAGACTTTGTCTGGGAAGATCCTTACGGAGGCCGGTATAGGGTATAGTAGGAAGGTAGGAGAACTAACGGAAGATGAGCTGGCGATCATAAGAAGGATTATCGAAAATAAATATAAGGTCGGAGGGGACTTAAAGAAAGAAGAAAAGACCAATATAAAGAGGTTTATAGATACAAACAGTTACAGGGGACTGCGTCACAAGAAAGGGCTTCCTACGAGGGGACAGAGGACCCATACCAATGCCAGAACGCGCAAAGGTCCGAGGAGACAAACGGTAGGCGGCCTCAAAAAGAAAGAGTTAAAGAAATAGGAGGTAAGCTTTGGCTGCACCAAGAAAAACTAAGAAAAAGATAAAAAGGGTCGTGAGTTCCGGGATTGTGCATATCCAGTCTACTTTCAACAACACGATAGTGACGATCACGGACGATGATGGCAATGTCGTCATATGGTCGAGTGCGGGCATCAAAGGATTCAAGGGTTCCAAGAAAGGCACACCCTTTGCAGCCCAGCTCGCTGCCGAAGATGCAGCGAGAAAGGCCATGGATCTTGGCATGAAGAACATAATCATATATGTCAAGGGCCCGGGGGCAGGGAGAGAGTCCGCTATAAGGGCAATACAGGGTACAGGCATAAAGATACTTGCTATCAAGGATGTTACGCCTATACCGCACAATGGGTGCAGGCCGCCCAAGAAAAGAAGAGTTTAGGCAAAGGAGGAGATTGTGTCACGATATACTGAAGCATCGTGCAAGCTTTGCAGAAGAGAGGGCATCAAACTTTTTTTGAAAGGTAACAGATGCTATGGCGAAAAATGTGCCATAGAACGCAGAAATTATCCGCCGGGCTCGCACGGCCACAATAAGAACAAATTGACCGAGTACGGCGTACAGTTGAGAGAGAAACAAAAGCTGAGGCGCATGTACGGTTTAACGGAAAGGCAATTTGAAAGAATATTCGTAGATGCGACAATCCATAAAGGCAGGACGGGCGATGCCTTGCTTTCAATGCTTGAGAGGAGACTCGACAACGTCGTCTATAGCCTTGGTTTTGCCTCTTCACGAAGCGGTGCGAGACAGCTTGTCAATCATGGCCGGGTAATGGTTGATGGCAAGAAGGTAGATATAGCGTCTTTCCTTGTAAAGACAGGCAATGTTATCGAGCTTAAGGAGCGGACAAAGACGAATGTGCATGTTCAGTCATCGTTGAGCAGCCGCACGAAGATGGGCATACCAAGGTGGCTCGAGCTTGAGCCGGCTACCATGAAGGCGACGGTAAAGACGCTGCCGGAGAAGACAGACATCAGCTTACCCGTTCAAGAGCAACTCGTTGTTGAATTATATTCTAAGTGACAGCTTCAAAAATCTGGAGGGATAAATGATTCATAGAAATCTACAGCCCATAGTAAAGCCGAAGAGGGTGTTGATAGATAGCAACAGCCTTACGGAAACCTATGGTAAATTTACGATAGAGCCACTTGAGAGGGGCTACGGTACGACCATCGGCAATGCCCTGAGAAGGATCCTCCTTTCTTCCATCGAGGGGGCGGCAATCACATCCGTAAAGATAGAAGGCGTAACGAACGAATTTTCCACGATACCGGGAGTTGACGAAGATGTTATGGAAATCATTCTCAATCTTAAGACCATCAGGTTCAAGCTCCTCGATGTCGGGGAGAGAGAAATAAAGATCAGAGCAAAAGGAGAGATGGTCATTACCGGCAAGGACATCATAATCGACGATAAAGTTACTATACTTACGCCCGATACCAAGATCGCCACGCTACATAAGGACTCGGTACTGAATGCGGATATGATCGTAAAGGTAGGGAGGGGCTATATACCGTCGGAAGAAAATAAGGACGACAATATGCCCATAGGCGTCATACCTATAGATTCAATATTCTCTCCGATCAAGCGGATGAATTTCCAGGTGAGAAATTCGCGTGTAGGCAGGATCATTGATTATGATAAGCTTATAATCGAGGTGTGGACGGATGGGAGCATAGAACCGAGGAAAGCATTGATAACGTCTGCTGGCATTCTATCGGAACAGCTCTCCTTGTTCTCGGAAGAGATCATCGAGCACAACAACCTCGAGATCATCCACACCGATGGCGGACATGAGGATAGCAAGCTTACCGAATTGCTGAATAAGAACATTGATGAACTCGAATTCTCTGTCAGGGCGACAAACTGTCTTAAAAATGCAAACATCAAGACGATAGGAGAGCTTGTGCTGAAAACCGAGCAGGAGATACTCCAGATGAAAAACTTTGGCAGGAAGTCGCTCAGCGAGATAAAGGACGTCCTCTCCGGAATGGGCTTGAAACTCGGTATGAAGCCTCTGGGAATGGATGCCACTGAAGAAAAAGAGGAAAAGGAGTAGGACGGATTATGCGACACAATGTGGCGGGCAGGAAATTAAGAAGGACTACATCTCACAGGAAAGCGTTATTGAAGAACCTTGCGGTATCGCTTATTATACATGAACGCATAGAGACCACTGTTGCAAAGGCAAAAGAGCTAAGGAGGATAGTCGAGAGAATGATTACCCTCGGTAAAAAGGGCGATCTCTCCTCCCGCAGGCGCGCGTTCTCGGTACTGAGGCACGAGCCTTCTGTCGCAAAGCTGTTCACCACATTTGCGGACAGGTATAAGGCGCGCAATGGCGGATATACAAGGATTATAAAGTTCAGGAAAAGGAAGGGCGATGGGGCGGACCTTTCTTTCATAGAGCTTGTGGACAGGGCCATAAAGGAAAAGAAGAAAAAGAAGCCGGAAGCAAAGGAAGAGAAAAAGGCATAATCTCCCCCCCTCGGCGACAAACAGGGGCGTGTCTGTTCGTAGGATTTACACCAGGAAACAGAGTATGGTATATATATCCTATGACGCCTTTGATGGATCACATTTACAATCTCTCCGTGAGGATAGGGAGGCGGGGCACCGCGACCGAGGGGGAGTACAGGGCAAGGGATTACATAAAGGACACCTTTGACGCCCTTGGCATGGAGAGTACCGTGGAGCCGTTCAGGACGATTCCATCCTTTTCCTACCCGTACATTCTGATTTATCTTATAAGCATCGCCGGAGCGCTCTTCTTGCTGTTGCATCGTCCGGTCGTTTCGATTGTATTCACCGGCGTCGGGGCCGTGACGTTCTTTCTTGAAAATTCGTCATTCGAGGTTGTTTCGTTGCTGCTGCCGAAGCGGGCGTCGTACAATGTCATCGGCCATGTGCCCGCCTCGGGCAGAGGTATCCACAGGGTCATAGTGACCGCTCACTACGACTCTTCCCGCTCCGGCATAATGTTCTCTCCTCGTTTTGTAAAAGGCTTCAGGAACACATTCATAGGGATCGTTATATCGATGTTCACGATGTTCATTCTCACGGCCATGTACTGGATAACCCGCGTCCTGTGGCTGAAGGTGTTGGTTGGGATACTCGCGCTCGATCCGCTCGTAACGGTGATTCTTCTGATGCACCGGGAGATAAAGGGACAGTATACACAAGGGGCCAACGACAACGCGTCCGGCGTGGGAGTGCTGCTCGGTATTGCGGAGAGGTTCTCAACAGAGCCCCTCAGGAATACGGAGATATATCTTGTTGCGACGGGTGCGGAGGAGGTTGGTATGGCCGGCATGCTTTTCTTTGTGAGAGAGCACAGAGACCTCTTGAAAGATGCCTTTGTAATAAACATAGACAACTGCGGCTCGGGGAGAGTTTCCTACATTATTGAGGAAGGCATGATTAAGCAGTATCCGGCGGATCACAGCATGGTTGCCATGGCGGACAAAATCGTAAAGGAGAGTTCGATGCATATTACTCCGAGGGTATTCACGACGATGTCCACGGACGCCCTTGTACCGCTGTCAAGGGGATACAGGGCGATGAGTATTATGGCGTTCGATGATGAGGGCGTATTGCCGAACTGGCATTGGGAAACGGATGTGTTTGAGAATGTCCGTCCTGCACCGGTCAACCTTGCTTATGAGTTTGCATCGAAGATGATAGGCACTATTGAGTCGAGGGAAGAAGCGGCCTGAAGAGCCTCACATCGGGGCAATGCACGACTACAGCCCCATCTTCCCGGGGTTCATGATGTTGTTCGGGTCGACAATCTTTTTCAATCGCCTGTATATCTCCATGGCCTTGCCGTGTTCCTTGTCCATCCACTGCGCCTTCAGCATGCCTATACCGTGGTGGTGGCTGATCGTTGCACCGGCGGCTATCGCCGTATCCATGGCATCCTTCCATGTTTCCCTGTAGATGCCCTCCTTTCTGGATTCGTCGTACGTTGAAGCCGCAAAGGTAAAGTAGATAGAGCCCCCTTCCTGATAGACATGGGAGAAATGGGCCATTACCACGGCGTGCCTGCCTATTGCCTCTCTCATGCGTTCGTACAGGGGAAGCAGTCTGTCCCATGTCGTCGCTACCTCTATTGTGTCTGCAAATGCCCTGATGCTGTATATCGGTGAGAGGTTGAATGAGACATCGTAGCGGTGTTCCCACCAATATTTGCCGGGCTCTTCACCCATGTCCTTGCCGCCGAGGGAGTGCATGATTTTTGCCGCTATCGACTGCTCAACCCCAGTAATATCGGACTTGCCTTCGAATGTAAGTATGAGGAGGTTGTTTGCCGGCAGCAGCCTTACGGCGCTGTTGATGACGGCCGGTACCGTAAGGACCATCCTTTCGGCCTTTTTCATTATGACTTTTTTAAGATCCTCGACATGCTCGTCCTCCTGATCATGGGAGAGGAGCTTCTTGCCGCCTTTGCCAGAGCCTATCATAAAGGTGTCTATCTCGTCGTAGAGCCTTACAGCCGCGGGCCGTATGCCTGTCTGCATGAGTTCCCTGATGGCTTCGAGCGCATCCTTGACCCTGTGGAACATGATGCCGCTGAACCTCCTTGATTCAGGGTACGGGTTTATCCTTAATGTCGCCGCGGTTATGATTCCGAGTGTCCCCTCCGAGCCCACGAGCAGTTGCTTAAAGTCCGGGCCCGTTGCGGAGCGCGGTGTGACCTTCGTTTTAAGCACCTCACCGTCAGGCATTACGGCCTCTATTCCAAGCACCATGTCTTCTATCTTCCCGTAGCGTGCCGAGAGCTGCCCCGCTGAACGGGCGGCGAGCCACCCCCCTACGGTCGAGCACCATATCGATGACGGGAAATGACCAAGTGTAAATCCTTTTGAATTGAGCTCCCGTTCGAACAGCTCGCCTATAAAGCCGCTCTCGACCTCTGCGGTAAGGGAGTAGGCGTCCAGCCTTCTTATGCGGGCCATCTTTTTCATGTCCACGATGATGCCCCTGCCAACAGGGTTTGCGCCTCCACATACGCCGGACCCGCTGCCGTAGGGTATCAAGGGTATTTTATATTCGTTTGCGAGCCTTACGAGGTCACGGATCTGCTCGATATCTTCAGGCCAGACAACCACGTCCGGCATGGTCATGAGCCTGCCCTGCTGCGTGAATATCGTCCCTATGGGGTTGAGGTCCCTTGAATAGATAATCAATGCAGGGACGTCCTCGCTTAATTGTTCATCTCTGAATATCTTTTTTAATGCGATCCTGATCTGTTCATCCATGTGAAAGATGCTAAAACAGAATGAGTCCTTTGTAAAGTGGGACGGTCGCTTGTGCCGGCGGGACTCGTCTACCCGATTGTTTTGCTGAACCTTTTCCCTGCCTGATCGTATTTGAGGATAACGATCTTTCTTTCCCCCGGCAGGACGGTTATCATGACTTTTTTCCCACCGTATATCTTATTTTCAAACACCAGCGTGTACGTCCCGGCGGGAATCCGCAGTGCCTTGATGGGCGTTTCTCCGATGAATCTTTTCTGGCCTTCGTTATAGATATAGACATGTGCCCATGGGACCGCGTTGATGACAAGGACTGCATCTTTGGCAGGTGGAAACACCTTTTGTTCCGGCAATGGGGAGCGGGGAGGGGACGACGTGTGCGACAATGCCGGGCCTGCCTTGAAGGATTTTTTATGTCCGGTAAATACCGTTACATAGATTGCAGCGGCCGCTAAGCAAAAAATGACAACCGCATACAGAAAAGCCTTCTTGCCCTTTTTCCTGTTTTGTTTGTTTTCATAGATGATTTGTAGGGGGCTGTTTACTTCTCGGGATTGTCCATTGAATAGTTTCTGCAAGCATCCGGAGAGGGATTCCCTCATGGAACCGATGTTCCCTGCATAGGGCTCGAGCATGTCTTTCAGCGATGCCGGCTCGTAAAACCTGTCATCGGGTTTCTGGGAGAGTGCCTTCATGACGATATTGTCCAATCCCTCCGGTATCGCGGGATTGATCTGCAGGGGTCTATAGGCAATACTCGAAGATTGTACCTGTTTTAAAAGTGCCATGTCCGTATCACCAGCGTAAGCCCGTTGATGCGTAATGAGCTCGTAGAGCACGAGGGCAAGGGAATACAGATCGCTTCTATGGTCGACCATCTCGCCCCTTGCCTGTTCCGGGGACATATATCTAATCTTGCCTTTCAGCGTTCCTGCGGTCGTCGTTACTATGGAGCCCCTTACCTTTGCGATACCGAAATCGGTCAGCTTCACGTCGCCGTCGTAGGACAGAAGGATGTTTTGCGGCGTTATGTCGCGGTGTACAATGGTATACTCCTTGCCATCCGCGTCCCTGAGTTTACGGGTATAATCAAGTGCCTTCAGTATCTCAATTACGATGTAAACGGACAGGTCCACCATGGGCCCAGTGCTGGTATCGATGAGTGCCTTTATAAAGGCAGAAAGATCGACGCCGTTGACATACTCCATTGCGATATAAAGCCTTTTGCCTGCCTCGCCAAAGTCTATTATCTGAACGATATTTGGATGCATGAGCCTTGCACTCAATCGCGCCTCGTCTGTGAACATCCTTACAAAGGTCGTGTCGTCCGTTAATTGTTCGTGGATCATCTTGACGGCGACAAGCTTTTCAAAGTCGTGCGGGCCCGTCATAATTGCCCTGTAGACGTCCGCCATGCCTCCGCTTGCGATGTGCCGTATAAGCCTGTATCTGCCGATGCTGTTACCGTCCATGAATGATAGACCCGTCTCCTTTGCCAACAACGAACTGTCCGGATAACCGTACTTTGTGTACGCGACAGGACATGTACACCCTTTTGTACGATTTGTCCTGTATCACTGTTCGCATGCGGTGATGCGGCTTTTGAGCTTGGTGTAAATATCTGTGCCCTTTTGAGCGATCAGGATAGCGTCCCTGTACAGGTCGCATGCCTCGGACCTGTTTGCACCCGAGATGGCGTAGGCCCTTTTATAAAGCCTGCTTGCCTGATCGTTCAGTATGGAAAACCCACGCAGCGTGTCCGGATTCCCGGGCTCATATTTCAATGCCTCCTCCAAATATCGCTTTGCACGAATGTACCTCTGGGCTGACAGCTCCTCTTTGCCGAGCAGGCCGTATGTCATGGCAAGATATCGGCCGATCTCCTTCCCATATACGGAACCGCGTATGCCAAGTAAGGACGTGAATACCTGTGCCTTTCCCAGGAGCGCGACAGTGGCCGTATAATCGTGTCTATGGTATGCCGATTCGCCCATGGTAAGGTATTTATTTATCGTACACGCGAGTACGACCTTTTCCCTGTCTGCCTTTCGGCCGGTGCTGGACCATAGCTTGAGCGCTTCATTTAAATCGCCGCCCCTGTAGGCTTCGTCTCCGATAGGCACATGCCTTTTTTTTACGTGAGTGTGTTCCGGGATATGTTTTATCTTGCGGTCCATCCTGATCATTGCGAGCATCTCGCGTGCGTCTCTATTGGCAGGGTCTGTCCCGAGCACAAGGCTCAAGAGCTCCCCGGCCCGCTCTTCGTTGCCGCCGGCATACAGTGTTGTTGCCGTCTGGATAATGCCCTTTATGTTTCGTTGACGTATTCCGGCGATCATCTGGACTGCCCTGTCATGGTATCGTGCGTTCAATGTAAACGGCAGTACCGCATCGTACGCCTGTGCTATCATGCCTGCATCATACATCTCCTGTACCCTGTTCCATGAGCTTTCGAGTCCCTCAAGTACGGAGAGTCGTTTGCTGAAAAGCACGATGTCTCCAGAAGTATAGCCATACCGCCGTATGGTCTTCAGTATTCTGGCGGCCTGTTTCGTTCTGTTGTTTTGCACTGCGGATTTCAATTCTGCAGTAAGTGCTTTCTGCTCTTTGTTTGTATAGACAAAATAGCCGATCGTGCCCGCTCCAGAGAGTGCCGTAAGCACGATAAGCAGTATCCTGAGCCCTTTTGCTGATTTAACGCCTTTGGATGTGGCCATGCCATTGCTCTTTTTTTCAACGACTGAATATGGGTGGCCGTCCTTTTCCCTTTCATCCGAAGACAGAATGACCGTTTTCTCGATCTGATGGTGCCTGTCCATGGTATCACCATTTTATGGATACGCTGCCTGTGTTCGGCGATGATTTTCTGTCCCCTCCGCTCAATCCAAGGATTAGTCCTCCTGCTATTACTGCTGCCCCTGCTGCCCACAGCCATTTGTTTTCGTACCATTCGCCGCCCGTTCCCAGGGGGCGTTCCACTCGTGTGACCGTGGGTACGGAAAGTATTGTGTCCGGGGCGGTCCTGCCCTTTTCGGGGAGAATAAATTCCGCAATTCCGGCCAGTGCCTGTTTCCTGTCTTCATAGATGAGAGTGGAAGCCGATGCGGTAAACGGGTGCGCCTTTACTGCGGATATGCTTATCCGGTCTTTGTTTATGGAAAGTACAACAATCTCGTCGGCCTTGTAAGCCTTGAGCATGCCCAGAGTCCGTTCTTTATCCAGTGCGGGGACCTCTATGGCAGAAGGGTCCGGTTCCATATCGAAATTGAAGGCCGTTTTTTTGCTGTTTACCACGAGCATCGCTCTTTGCGTGATATACGCGTGCTTCGCGAGCCTCAAAAAATGATAGCACGGATACGCTCTGATGACCGCTGGAGAGTCGCCGGCCTTTTTACCATCCAGGAACACCCCTGCCCCCTGGGGGGAGGTGGTGATTGTTATCGTCAATAGACCATCCGCGCCTTGTACCCGATGCGCGTCTATCAGAGCGATCAGGCTCGGCGGATACTGCAGTGGATCTGGCCTCGACTCCCCCGATATGCACCGATAGTCATCGATGACCCCCTTTGCGGCCTGCTCCCTGTCAAGTGCGAGATAGTTCATCGCGAGGTAGAGATAGGCTTCTTTCAGCATATCGATTGCATCGTCTGAGATGGCAGTGCCTTTCAATTCGGAGATGGCTTTGTTTATATGACGTATGGATTCGTCGAACCTCAGAAATTCATATGCCTCCCTTCCCTTCGATAGTTCTGCTTCGGCATGTTTTGAGTCGGGCACTCTATCGGTGGCTTCATCGGCGTAGAGTGTTATTGTGGCGTCGTGAAGGCGCCGGATCAGATCATCTTTGATCCCGAGGAGCAGTTGATCGGATGGGGGACGGAGGACAAGCAGTACGTGCCTGCCGCCCTGTGCAAGGGCATTCGAGCCTACCAGCATCAAGCAAAGAAACGACGTTAAGCATTTCATGCCCACATAAAATACATATGGAGATCGTATTGTCAAGCACTATGACGATTGCAGATTTTTATTGCGGGGCTATCGTAGGCTGCTTACCCTGCCCGTCGTCTTCCATTTGGATGGGGAGGCCCCCTGGATATGGACGGAGCTGTCCCCCTTATTGCCCATCGATGACAGGCTGACCGCTATCGCGGCCATGACCCACAACTGAGGTGCGTCGTCGGTAAACCCGATCATCTCCTGATCGAGGAAGCCAGTGTTCATGTCCCCTTGTATGAACCGCTTGTGCCTGAGCAGCCATCTGTACAGCGGTATTGTTGTTGATATACCTATGATCCTGTATTCGTCAAGCGCCCTCTGCATGCGTGCGATGGCCTCCTGCCTGTTCTTACCATAGGTCTGCAGCTTGGCAATAAGAGAGTCGTACCAGCCCGGAACCTCGAAGCCTTCGTATACGCCGCTGTCAACCCGCACGCCCGCTCCCTCGGGCTCCCTCAGGAACATGATTCTGCCGGGTGTTGGGGCAAAATCGAATGCAGGGTCCTCTGCGACGATCCTGCATTCGATCGCGCTCCCGGACAGGCCTATATCGGCCTGCTTGAACGTAAGCCTGTCTCCGTTTGCTATCCGTATCTGCTCTTTTACGATATCGATGCCTGTTACGAGCTCCGTTACCGGGTGTTCGACCTGGAGCCTTGTGTTCATCTCCATAAAGTACAGATCACCGCGCCCATCCATGATGAATTCGATCGTACCTGCGTTATAGTATCCCGCTGCCTTTGCCGCTGCTACGGCCATTGCTCCGACCTTCTCGCGCTTTTCGGGCGTCATGACCGGTGAGGGGCTCTCTTCGATGAGCTTCTGATGTTTCCTCTGTATGGAGCATTCCCTCTCGTTGAGGTGTACCATGTTGCCGTACCTGTCCCCGAGTATCTGGAATTCAATATGCCTCGGGTCCTTTATAAGCTTTTCCATATAGAGGGATCCATCGCCAAAGGCCGACAGGGCCTCCGAGGACGCGCGCTCAAAGGCGGACGCCAGGTGTTTTTCCCCTTCGACGAGCCTCATGCCCTTGCCGCCGCCGCCGCTCACTGCCTTTATCATGACGGGATAGCCTATTTCGTCTGCAGCCCTTTTTGCCGTGCTTGTGTCCGGGAGGGGATCGATCGTACCCGGGACAATCGTGACCCCCGCACTTTTTGCGAGCCTTCTTGCACGGATCTTGTCGCCCATTGCCTTTACAGATTCGGGCGACGGGCCAATAAAGGAAATCCCTGTATCACCAATCTTTTTTGCAAATTCCGTATTTTCGGCAAGAAAACCATACCCCGGGTGTACTGCATCGGCTGAGCAGGCCCTGGCAATATCGATGATCCTGTCCATGTTGAGATAGCTCTCCGAGGGCTGGGGGGTGCCAAGATAGTACGCCTCATCCGCCATCCTGACATGGAGGGCATTTCTATCGGCATCGGAATAGACCGCGACCGCCTCTATGTTCATCTCATGACATGCCCTGATGATCCTTACGGCTATCTCCGAGCGGTTCGCTATGAGTATCTTCTTAAACATGGTGTTCTTTCTCTTTCCCTCTCAAAGAGGGGTGCTCACAGTGGTATGTTCCCGTGCTTTTTCTTCGGATTGTCGTCGACCTTGTTCCTCAGCATGTGCAGCGCCGATACGATCTTTGGTCTCGTTACGGAAGGCCTTATGATCTCGTCGATGTATCCGAGCTCAGCGGCCTTCCATGGGGATGCGAACTTTTCCCTGTATTCTTCTATGAGCTGCGTGCGCTTTGCCTCCGGGTCGTCTGCTGCATCGAGCTCCTTCCTGAATATGATGTTGACGGCCCCATCGGGTCCCATTACCGCAATCTCGGCGCTCGGGTATGCGTAATTGATGTCCGCCCGTATGTGTTTGCTCGACATGACGTCGTAGGCGCCGCCGTAGGCCTTCCTCGTTATGATGGTGATCTTCGGCACCGTCGCCTCTGCGAATGCGTACAGCAGCTTTGCGCCGTGCCTTATTATGCCCCCGTGCTCCTGAACGGTCCCCGGCAGGAACCCCGGGACGTCCTCGAACGTGGTCAGGGGGATGTTGAATGCATCGCAGAACCTCACGAACCTCGCCCCCTTCACCGAGGCATCGATGTCCAGTGTGCCCGCAAGGAACGCCGGCTGGTTTGCAACGATACCGACGGACGTGCCTCCATAGCGTGCAAAGCCTACGACGATGTTGGGCGCATAGGACTCGTGCACCTCGAGGAAATAGCCGTCATCCACCGTGGCGAATATGATGTCTTTTATATCGTAGGGCTTGTTCGGCTGGTCCGGGATCAGACCGTCGAGCTCCGGCGACAGGCGGTCTGCGGGGTCCGATGTTTCCTTGTAAGGGGGGTCGTCGAGGTTGTTGGATGGTATAAAGCCTATGACCTCGCGTATGCCCGCAAGGCATTCCTCGTCGTTGTCGAAGACGAAGTGTGCTATGCCGCTCTTGGTGGCATGTGTCATTGCGCCCCCCAGTTCCTCCTTCGTCACCTCTTCATGGGTCACCGACTTCACGACGTCCGGGCCTGTGACAAACATGTAGCTTGTGCCTTTGGTCATAAAGATGAAGTCCGTTATCGCTGGCGAATAGACCGCACCGCCCGCGCACGGCCCCATGACGGCAGAAATCTGAGGGACTACGCCCGAGACGAGGACGTTGCGCAGGAATATGTCTGCGTAGCCGGCAAGGCTTTCAACGCCTTCCTGTATCCTCGCGCCGCCGGAGTCGTTCAGGCCTATGAGGGGTGCCCCGTTCTTCAGGGCCATGTCCATAATCTTGCAGATCTTTTTGGCGTATGCACCGGACAGAGAGCCGCCGAATACGGTGAAGTCCTGCGAGAACACATAGACAAGCCTGCCGTCGATGGTCCCGTAGCCCGTGACAACGCCGTCACCCAGGTACTTTTGCCTGTCCATGCCGAAATCGACCGACCTGTGCATGACGAACTTGTCGAGCTCCACGAAGCTCCCTCTATCGAGCAGGATATCGATGCGCTCCCGCGCTGTCAGCTTGCCTGCCTGGTGCTGTTTTTTGATACGGGCATCGCCTCCGCCGAGCTCGGCCTGCCTGTCCATCTGTTCAAGCTCTTTTATGCGCTTTTCATGAGACATACATCATCCCTTTTTTGCCTTGTCTTTTCCTCTTCCCTCTCTGTCACCAGTGTAAACAATCAGGAATAGTTGCGGTTCATGAACCACAACTACAAAATCGGACATTCCACATGGTCTCCTAAGCATATAAGGGAATTTTTTATGTTATGCAAGGAAAAGACTATTGTACCGACACGCTTCCGGCTAATGCGTATCTGTAGACTGCCTACAAATACTGAATATCATAAAGAAATCACGCCTGCCTTTTAACTGTGGTGTCAGCATAGTAGCATTGTTTAGATAGCTCAAGGCTTCTGTCTTTTTGTCCAGTTCCATAGAAACGATACCCATATTGTGCAATGTGATAGACTCTATATATTTCAGGGATACTATTCGTTTGTCCCTCCTTACTGGATTATCAATGGGAATTTTATTGTCGACGAGACTTAGAATTTTTGAGAGTGAAGACAATGCTTTTTGTCTCTCATTCAGATTGTAGAGTATGCAGGATTTGAGGAAAAGCGCATGAAGGATGTCAATGTTATCTGGATGTGAGACATAAAGATAGTCGGTGTAAAGTCCTGACAAACCATTTAAAACGGACAGGGCCCTGTCATTGTTGCCCGAGATATAATAAATATATGCAAGCATAGTATAGAAATATATGTAATGAGGGTACAGTGAAATCGCAATTTTGTACATTCTTATAGCATCGTTAAAATCTTTATGTGCAAGGTAGATTTGTCCTGCAAGATCATAATAAAAAGGCTCATAAGGAGAGTTCTCAATGGCATCCCTTATTGCAACGAACGCGGTATGGAAAAAGTCCTCTTTGGAAGTATGTTCATAAGATAAAAGGTTCAGCTTTGCCATTACCACATACGCTGAGGTATTATGTATGTTTAACTGTAAGGAGGTTTTGGCTGCGTTAAAAGAACTATTGTATTCATCCTTTAAAAGGAAGCCCTCTGCTATATCTGCGTATCTGTTGCTCATGTAGTATTTTGACTGTATGAGGATCAAGGTAAGGGATAGTGCGGACACTAAAAGAATCCTCAAGAGATTTTCAGGTCTCATAATCCCGCCTTCCTAACAGCAGGGCTATTGCTCCGTACAAAAATAAAACCCATACAATAGCCGGAGAGGAATAGTCGAAATCTACCGCTGTATGAACAGCAAAGCTTCCCATTGATACGAGTATCATTCCTGCGGGCAGGGATCCTTGTTTAAGCCCTTGTATTAATAGAATGAAAATTCCGATGATAAATAAAAGATAGGCAATCAGTCCGAAGACACCAATCTCACTCGTAAGCTCCAGATAATTGTTATGTGCATGCTTTGAATAAAAGGCACCAGCCTGATACCTTCTGACTGCTATCCCGTATGTTCCGGGTCCTGTTCCAATCCATAGATTATGTTTTATTACCCTCAGTGCAGAAATGTCGTAATTTTCTCTCGCTATGAAAGACATATTGTTGGTTACGAGCAATTTCGATGGCGAATATTTGTTGATTAACGTCTGTTTATTATGGCTGCTATAGGTGGATATAATGATCCCACTTGATACGCCCGCCAGCACAGCTATAACGGCAATAGGGAGCAATATTCTTATGAAAGAGAACCTCTTTCTCAGTACTAAAAAAATAAAAGGCAGGGACAGCGCATACAAAAAAATCCCTGCCCGGGAATAAGTGATAAACAGTCCTAGGGTTATGAGAAATGTTGGTATAGAAAAAAGATATTTTGAATAGCCCTGTTTTTCTATAACAAACAGATATGTGCTCGGTATGATCATGAGTAAGAATCCGGCCATTACGTTCGGGTGCTCGAATGTACCCATGGCTCTGAAGGTAGATTTTATCAAGTTTATGATGTCAGGGTTATTTATTTTATTTCCCCTGTATATGGCCAATAAATGAGGAAACCAGTAGACTGTCTGATATATGCCGATGCCTGAGACGATGACACAAGCAACCACAAGCAGAATTAAAAGAGTGTTAATATCAGCTTTGTCGAATGTAACATAAAATGAAAAAAACAGGATCACGGCCGATATATATACAAAGACGAGCCCCTCGCTTTTAAATGTGCTTATGGATAAAAACATGGAAATTATGTTTATTGCCAGGTAGATGAGGGCTGATAGAAAAACAAGCCATTGAAAACAACTCAATCCTCTGATAGCTTCGAATAACCCGTTGTAGAATCCGAGGATCATCAATCCTGCAATGGCGATCATAGTTTCTATAAGGAAGATCCCTGTTGTACTGCCAAAGCCAAACCATGTGTTGCCGCCCGCAGATAGGGGAAATAAAAAGACAATGAGGTATAGAATATACTTAGATATATCTTTTATTGATAGTACGTCCTTATTCAAAATAGATATAATATCAGTGTTCATCGTTTAAAGACATATATCTCGCAACATCCTGCCATGTAAGCCTGGGCGCTGTGATTATCCCTGTATCGGGCTTATATTCAAAAGGCTTCCATGGAAGGATGCTTCTGTATCCGTTGATGTACATAGTTTTTGCAAGGGCATCAAGACTATCCGGGGGGTGGTGGTACTTTTTTTTGAAGCCAGCAACCGCTTCTCTAAGCCTGTCTTCTTCTATTTTAATATTGAGCCGCAGTATATTATACACACACATAGTCCTTGTAAGAGGAACTTCCGTTTTATCATACATGTCCTTCCACATTTTAAGGGAAAGATGCAGATTACCCTGCTTCTCATTTAAAAACGCAATATACTCATCAACAATTCTCGGATGATCAGATTTTGATCTCGCGAGTTTAAAATAATGTAGTGCTTGTTCGATATTGTTATGCAGGGTAAAATTGATGAAGCCTGCCTGGAACGGTATCTGCCAATTATCAGGATTTCTCTTGATACCGAGCCTTAAAAGGCTCATTGCAGACTGCTCGTTCTTGCCATAGCCGGCAAGAACGAGCGCGCCGAAGTTATACGCGTCTATAAACCTCGGATCCAATTTTGTAACGACATCGTATATGTGATAAAGCAGGGGGAAACTTCTGTTTGTTATCAAATGCTCGCCGATATACTGCACGGACTGTATCCAGTAGATGTCCGCAAAAAAGTTGTCATAGCCCATTACCGCTGTCTTAATAAGCCTGCCTGAGGGGAAAAAAGCAAGCTCCCGAAGACGTTGTCCTTTGATTCTGTCTTTCTGGTATAGGGAAAGTGTCACTGCGGAGCATAGAAACAGCACCACCGAGATGCCCGCAACAATACTCCTGCCAAAAGATTTTCTCATCGTATCTCTTTGTTCTCAAAGATCAGGATTGCTACTATAAGCAAGAACCCGGTGTACAAAACAACGTACGAGAAAAGAAACAGGGCTTGATTTATATTCGGAATGATCCCATAGATGGCCTCATTCTTTAAATCCAGTGTGGAGAAATTCGGTACGGCATAATATATGATTTTAATAATCCATGTAATGTAGGATTTATGTACCATCTTTAAAAGATCATTCAGGTTTTGTGTAAACATGCCCACTACATATAGAAAGAAGGTAAAGAGCGCGCCTATTACGGCAGAGGAGGTTATTGCAGAAAAGAACACCGAAACAGCATTGATCAATATAAGCTGCAAAGCCATAAATGCTATGGCCTCAAGAATGGCAATATAATGGATTTCATGGAAGTACCACATTGAATAGTAGACGCTCTTGTTAATGAGAAAGATATTGAGCATCACGCCCATACCCATAATGAAAATAATGATAATATCGAGAAGCACCATGCCCAGGAATTTACCGATTATAAACTGGTACCTGTGTATAGGTCTCGAGAGGATAAGCTGGATTGTTTTTAAATCCAATTCCCTCCTTACAACAGATGTTCCGACAAATACGGTAACTATGATGCTGAAAAAATTTATGAATGTCATGCTGAAGTCCTGAATCACCTTTATTTGTTCGCCCATTGTAAGCGGTGTGAGGAGTTGTGATGCCAGAAGCCCCAACAGCATTAAAATCATAACTGCATATACGATCCTGTTCCTTATTGCCTCTTTCAATGTATTAAGGGCTATTATAGAGGCCTTTTTCATGCCCTGCCTGCTTCATGCACGAATATGTCCTCAAGGGACTGTGTATGCTCTTCCAAAGAGCTCAGCTTTACTGTTGATCCAACAATGTCCTTCAATATCGTATCAACAAATTTTTTGTCTGTAAACCGTATGATCGCGGTATCCGTTTGCATCGTAACGCTCAAGGTATGTGCTTTATGCCTCTCTGCGAACAGCCCGGCTTCTTTTCCTTTTATTACGCATTCTATATACTCGATATGCGAAGAGAGAAGCTCATCTATACTACCCTCCTTTGCGATCCTGCCATCCATCAAAATACCAACTTTATCGCATATCATCTCGACATCCGGTATGATGTGCGTGCTGAAGAACAGCGTCTTACCCCGTTCTTTTAGCTTAAAGAATATCTCCCTGAAGACCCTCCTGCCTATTGGATCCAAATTTGCCATGGGCTCATCGAGGATAAGAAGCTCAGGGTCGCCTATGAGTGCTTGTGCCAGACCAAGACGCTGGCTCATGCCCCTTGAATACTTGCTGATCGGCATATCCGCATGCCGTTCAAGCCCTACCAGCTTGATTAAAATATCTATGCGTTCTTTGATCTCGGGCTTATGTACGCCTTTCAGCCTTGAAATAAATGTTAAAAATTCCTTTGCATTCAAATATACGTAGAAGCTCGGATTTTCCGGCATATAGCCTATATATGCCCTTGCCTTGATATCCTGTGCGTCAAAGCCGAATATAGTAAGGGTACCCGAGTCTTTTTTTATGAAGTTATTGAGCAGCTTTATGGTAGTAGTCTTACCTGATCCGTTAATGCCAAGAAATCCATATATCCCGCGTTGGTCAACATCAAAGCTCAATCCTTTTAACACCCTATAGTGTCGTAGAAAGCCGGCCTTATAAGAAAAATGGATGTCTTTACATTCTATTGTCTTCATGTTTTATAAAAAAAGAAGTGGTAATTTACCTGTTCTGCAAATTACCACTTTCAAACAACTGTTTTTAGCCTGTAATTAGTTGTGCATGGTCAACACAGCGCCGTCAGGGGCCAGAATTGGTCCTACATCATTACAACCAGTCAGTGCCCACAGTGTTGGATTTGTAGTCGCTGAGTAGTAATAACTAAGCTGACCGGGGTCCGTAGCATTCGCTGTGCATGTACTATTCCCTGTGACTAATGCAAATTGAAGTGGACCACTCGTTTCTGCGGCTACCACGAGAAAGCCTGTTGGGCCATTTTGATAAGGATTAGAGGGCATAACATTGTTAGGTAACTTAGGCAATATATCAGTGCCTACAGTCGCTCCCGGATATACACCGCCCGTTCCAACAGCATAATCCTCAAGAGCTAGATCCAGTGTGTGCATATTGGCCTTTACAGATGCTTCTTTTGCCCTTTTCTGCATTGCGATGAAGTTCGGGATCGCTATTGCAGCGAGTATACCGATGATCACGACGACCACCATTAACTCGATCAGCGTAAAACCTTTTTGTCCTTTCATAAACTTTTCCTCCTTTTAGTTTTCTATCTATGAAAGATAAGCACAGAATATACCATATTTGATAATTTTTAACCTATTGAAAAGACAAAAAGAATCTTAAGACAGCATTGAATGTCTTATTAAATGTTTGTTGAAATGACAAAAAAAATGACTTTTAATTGTGTAGAACCATGTTGAAGTAAGAAGGATTCGCTGTAATGGGGCCTGAGTTGTTACAGCCGTTCATCGCCCACGCAGTCGGAGAAGTGGCAGGGCTAAAATAATATGTGACCTGCCCTTCTGTGGATGTGCCTGAACAGCCGCTATTTGTTAATGCCCATGATGAAGGATTGGAGTGATAGCCACTTGCCCCGGTAGCTGCAATAACTGAATTTGTGTAGGGATTCAAAGGCATTTGCTGGTTAGGAAGCAGTAGCGTAAAATTGGGGTCCGATAGGTTAGGCGTAGAAGGATATATGCCACCTGTATTTACAGCATATGTCTCGAGTGTAAGCTGTATTGTATGCATGGCGGCCTCTACGGATGACTGTCGTGCACGGTTTTGCATTGCAATGTAGTTCGGTATCGCAATTGCCGCAAGGATGCCGATGATTACGACGACCACCATAAGCTCGATCAGGGTAAACCCCTCCGTCCCTGACCCATGTTTGGCATGGGTCATCAGATTATCACGATGCTTTTCACAAAAAATTTCCATAGTGCCCATGGGTAAAGCAGTAATTATGCCATACTAATTTATGAACAACCTATTGAAATATAATTTGTTTTTAAATTACTGTATACAAAAGAACGTAAATTGTCGCAATACGAACAAATAAAATGTTATTTTTTCTTCTTTTTTATTCGTACCTTACTGATTTGCACCCTGTGCCTGTCCTGTACCTTTGCCTTCAGGTTTTTGATGATCAATGTCTTTGGCAGGTTTTTGAATCTCATGCTTTCTCCATCCCCTCCCGAGTCAATGCCCCAGTCCGGGCACTACATACCTCGAATAGAGATACGAAAGGACAAGGCCCGTTGCAAACAGTATCGCGACGTACTCCGAGGACGATGCAAGGATGCCGAGCGTGAGCAGCGTGAACACGACGCCGGTGAACAAGGGTATCAGGATCCCGCCCTTTATCCTGAATATCCGCGCCGTGTCCCTTTCCCTGTATCTCAGCGATATGACCGAGAACGAGATGATCGCATACATCAGCGTCTCGATGGACGCGGCGACGAGGATCGGCACCAGGAACGCCTTCGGGTGCATCGCAATGGTAACGGAAAAGACGGCGATGATCGAGAATATGACGAGCAGCGCTATCCATGGCGTGAAGTATTTCGGATGCAGCATGCTCATGAACTTCGGGAAGCTCCCCTCCCTTGCGAGCGCGTAGATAAGCCTGGAGTTGCCCATCACGCCCGCATTGAAGGACGTCATGGTGGCGAGGAAGCTGATGCCTGCCATGATGTACAGTCCAAGCCTGCCTGCGAGCGATTGTCCGAAGATCAGGTGCGGGATCGGCGAGTGGACCATCTGGCTGAGCGGGACAATACCCATGGTAGCATAGGCAAACAGGGCGAACGTTACCGTAAGCAGTCCCACGGATATGGGCAGGGAATATGGCAGCACGGATTTTCCGGACGCCACTTCTTCGGCAAGGGGGGTCGTCCATTCGAACCCTGTATAGACGAAGATCGTGGTTGCGATGGCGGTGCCGAACCCGCCTATGCCCAGGGGTGCAAAGGGTACCGATGCGATATCGAAATGTGCCGAGAGTATGGCGTACAACGACAGGCCGATAATGCCTACGAACATGGCGTACGTGAGGATGTCCTGCAGGGCGCCCGCGATCTCGATGCCGAGGATGTTCATCGCTATGGCGACGATCAGGAATATGAGTACCCAGAGCCTTGCCGAGAGTGCCGGGGACAGGGCGTGGAGCACTGCCGAGAAGATGTATGTCTCGGCGGACGCGATGATGATGGAGAAAAACACATAGAAGATTGTTATCGTCAGCGACGTCGTATCGCCGAACGCCTTTTTCGTATACACCCGTACGCCCGCCGCGGTCGGATACATGCCTGCGAGCTCTGCGAACGAGAGGGAGACCAGTCCGGTGACGATACCCGCGCAGACGACTACAAAGACGATGCCCCAACCCCCGACCTGCGTTGCCGCTTTTATGAGTGCCGGAAAGTCGCTCGAGGCCAGCGCGATGCCAGCGCTGGCGGACACGAGCGTGCGCATGCGCAATGCCTTCTTCAGCTCGGACATGGCTATTTCCAGACGATGTCGACTATGGAGTCGAGCACCATCTGGTCCTTCTGGGAGGCAAACACCTTCAGTGTGCCGTCGAGGTAGAGCCTTGACGGGTTTGCCCTGCCCGTAAATATGTCGTTAATCACATCGGCATTCGCAGACAGCGTTATGTCCGCGCCCTGGGTGTCCTCGAGCTTTACGTCGACCACTGTGCCCCTCTCTACCTTCAAGCTCGCGACCGCCTCGGGGTCTTTCGTCTTTACGACGATGAGCTTTGACCATCCCTTGAGGATCTTCTTCAGCGTGATGTTTTCATTGACCTTTTTTACGAAGGTGTCCAGCGTAGCTACAAGCGTCTCCCGTGTTACCATGGTACCTCCTACATCTCCTCTATTTCTATGTCCCGTTTTTTCAGCTCTTCTATGAAGTGTGAAGGCTCGATGCACGCCTCTGCGGGGAGCACGCCTCTCTGCTTGATCATGCCCGTTGCCATCATCTGCGCACCGATGGACGCGGGTATGCCCGTGAGCCTGCTCATGCTGTCGATCGCGCCCCATGAGTACGACTTTGGCTTGCCGGATTTTATGCCATGCACGTCGACCCTCAGTCCCGATACCGGCAGGGGCTTGTCTTTGGATCCGAATATGTTGGAAAGCACGACCAGGTCGCCGCTCAGGAACTCGCTTACTGCGTGCAGCTTCTTTTCTGTCGACACGGCATCGGTATCGACGAGGAACTTGCCGAGCTTGTTGATGTCTCTGGGCAGCAGTGTCCCCTTCAGCGTAACATCTTTTACGCCCTTGATATACCTCGGGATCGTGACAGGCTCCGGATGGCCTACATAGTATGCGTTCTGCACGCCGATAGGCTCCGGGAACCGTACATCTTCGTTGCCCGACAGGGCGTCTACGTCGATCCACTGATGGTCCTCGTAGCTCGGGGCCGTGCCCTGGATCACGTGGAACACATGCTTGGTGACGGCCAGTCCTTCCGAGTCCGCGATGGAGCCGACCCAGAAGATGTTGATCGATTCTACCGTGTCGAGCTTTTCCGTACCGAGCCTTGCAAGTACGTTCGTTATGCCCGGGGTCCATCCCATGCCTATCAGGGCCGTGACGTTGTTCGAGCGTGCCATGTCGCTGTACGAGAGTGCGCGCTCGGTCGCGTCATGGTCATCGCATATATCGACGTACCCGACCCCTGCTTCTATCGCGAGCGGCAGGATGACCTTCTCGTATTTGTAGAATGGACCGACACAGTTGACGACCACGGTGGTATCTTTCAGTATCTTCAGGACATCATCGCGCCTGTTGACGTCGCACCGCTCGACGACGATGTTGGGCAGGCCCATCGATCTTGCCTTTTTCTCTGCGACCTCCTTTCGCATGTCGACGATAGCGACCTTGCTCTTCGGCGAAAACCCGGCCAGATCGGCAACGACCTCGCTGCCCATGTCTCCTGCACCGCCGAGTACGGCAAATTTTAGCATATAGCCTCCTTAAAAAGCACGATGCTCAGAAAAGTAAACCCCGTTCCTTGATCACAGGGCGTTAAACCCTGTGGCAAGTGGAGCTCGCTCCGCTCGCGCTCACCCTGCGCCAAGAGCGCAGGGCATTCAAGGAACGGAGTAAAATACTGGATAAGCTCAAAAATTGTAATAAGGACGTGTGCCCATTCTCTCCTGAGGAGGGTTCGCCCATGGTGAAGCCCGGCGTAGATGCTCATAGTTTTCTCAGGGCCTTCTCGTATACCACGAGGTCGTTGTCCGAAAAGAGAACGAACCTTACCAGCGACAGGCCCTTGTTTGCCTTGATGAATGCCGTGACCGTCTCGAGTGCGACCTCCGCGGCCTTATCGATAGGGTAGCCGTACGCCCCGGTGCTTATCGAGGGGAAGGCGATGCTCTTGAGCCCGGTCTTTATTGCGAGCTCGAGACTTGTCCTGTATGCCTCCGCCAAAAGCCTGTCTTCACCGTGCCTGCCGTCCCGGTATACCGGGCCGACTGCATGGATGACGTACCGTGTACTAAGATTGCCGGCCGTCGTGATCACCGCGCTCCCGGTAGGACATCCGCCGATCCTTCTGCACGCCTCCATGATCCCGGACCCCCCGGCCCTGTGGATGGCGCCGTCCACGCCTCCGCCTCCGGCAAGCCTTGAATTGGCGGCGTTTACTATCGCATCCGTCTTCTCGAGCGTAATGTTTCCCCTGACAAGGGATAGTACCACGTCATCCCTGACTGTCTCCATGTACTGCCTCCTCGTTTTCAGAGGGTCACCCCTTGTAGGTCACGACCCTTCCCCACAGGCTCATCGTACCCCATATCCCTGACCTCAGGCACTGAAGCTGGACGATCTGGCTGTGGTCTACGAAGACATTGACCTCTGCCCCATAGTTTTTGATGTACCATGCGAACACCTCCGGGTCTGCGGCCTCGAACATCACGTTTTCGATCCCGAGGGCGTTGACGAATTTCGGCGGGACGTCGGTGCGCCACGTCTTCACGTTCTCGGTTATACCCTCGGACTCTATCATGATCATGTACGCCCCCGCGTCCAGGAACCTCTTTGCCTGCTCGATCGCGTGCTCCGGGTCCCTCGTGCCCTCTGCCTCGAGCTCCTCAGCGGACGTCGCACCTCCTGCCCCGAACTGTATGCCTATCTCCGGCTTGGGCTTGAGCCCTGCCTTCTTGACCTTCTCTATGAGCCTGAGCCAGTCGTCCGTGGGGATCGTTATGAATCCGCTCGAGACCTCGATGATGTCGAACCCGATGTCCTTGCACTCGTTGATATAGCTTGAGACGGCGTCGGGCCCCTGGGTGACCACGTATTCCATGAACCCTCCCGTGTCGACCTTCACGTCGTGCCGGTGGCACGTCTCTATCAGTTCCCTCACGGCCTTCTTCGGCATGAGGCTGAAGGAGCCGCCCGCGAACTTCAGGATGTCGACATAGCTGCCCATCGTTTCGAGGACGTCCTCGAGATAGCGCTTGCCCATGGGCGTGTAGTAGGGCCCCCTGATCTCCGTCACGCCGGTCTTTCGCGGCTTTTCCGGCAGGTCATTCATTTTAAGGAACTGAAACCCTCTCTCGTTCTCTCGTGCGTTCTGCATTTTATGCTCCTCCTTTCTGCAGCATGTTTGAAAGCAGTCCCATGAGGTCTTTGACCTTTATGGACTCGAGCCTGCTTACCGAGTCGATTATCTCTTCCTGAAGCGATGCGGGTGCATGCCCCCGCGAGAGCCTCCTGAATTTTCCCGAGGCGGTCTCCCATTGTATCGGTCTTGTAAAGAAGCCCTCGTAGTCAGTTTTCTCCTTGGTGAGCGCCCTGCCGTCCCTGAGGTCGATCCGTATCCTGCACGGCATTGCCCCGGGGAAGAGCCTGCTGTACCTCTCCGACGGCGACACCCTCACCTTTCTCATGAACGTCTGGATGTCGCTGCGCCGTATGCGTTCAGGGAGGTACTGCTCGGGCATGACCTCCCCGTCGAGTATTGCCGCCGAGACGAGGTACGGGATGCTGTGGTCTGCCTGCTCCTTTATCCAGACCGTGTGCTTGTCGCCTTCCTCGCCACCGCCTATGATATTGTACGCCACATCGAAGGTCTCGATCTCTATCGACTCCACGTCGCCGGGCGTGAAGCTGTGCTCCCGCACCAGCTCGATGGTCCCCTCGAGGGCCGACTGGGAATGTATCTCGGCGTTGTATCGCTTTACGATCGTCTTCGTCACACGCTCGAGGTCTTCCTTTGACCAGTCGATCTCGAACCTTCCGGCGATCGCGTCCATGAACCCCTTGTTCCCCTCGAACACCTCGAGAGGCCCGGTGACGCCGCGCATCGCAAGGAATGTGGCGTGTGTTGCGCAGAAGGCCGTGTTCGGGTATGCGAGTCCCTTCCAGTTGGAGAGTGTGCCCGTGCGCGTGACCCTGAGGGCGTTGAGCGCTGTGCCGCTGATCGCTATCGCGTTCGCTGTCTTTTTCTGGTCCATGCCCAGCGCCTTCGAGACGCCGGCCGCGACGGCGTACGATCCCTGTGTGGTGTGGTCGAATCCCTTTGCCCTTACCGGGGCCGCATCGCTCAGCCTGCACTGTACCTGGTATGCGATCGCAAGGGACAGAAGCAGCGTCTTCCCGTCTGAGCCGGCATACTCCGATCCCGCAAGTACTGCACCGAGGTTGTCGCTCGGGTGGCACGTCTCGCCCTTTGCAAGGTAGCTGTCGTTGAAATCGAGGTACCGGACGAGCGCGCTGTTGTAGAGGGCGGCCCTGTCGGGGGACGTGGCGCCTCCCCCTACGGTGGTACATATCGGCCTGCCCCCGAAGTCCACGTCCTGTTCTGCGATGGCCTTTACGGGGCCCCCGTCTATCGCACCAATGGCACACCCCAGTGCATCGAGGACCCGTACCTTGAGTGCTCTGACGGCGGATTGCGAAAGGTCCTTGTACGATGCTCCTGTAACGAAGCCTGCCAGTTCCTCAGCGTACGTCATATCAGCTCCCTTATCAAAGGTTATTATCCGATCGGGGTTTTATCAAGGCTTTGTTGTATGGACCTGCGGGCCTACTGCTGCTGTTTCTGTTTCTTCGTCTTTACGACCTGCCTGTACGAGTACACGAACGCCGGTATTGCCACGCCGATCATGAATACCGATATGAGCGTGTAGTCTGACACGAACGGCAGCTCTATCTCGATGCCCATCAATGTAAGCATGCCCGCTCCCATGAATAGCAGTCCGCCGAAGAACAGTGTGCGGCCGCCGGTCTCGCTGCCGATCTTTTTGATGTCGGCCTCGGTAAGGGATTTCGCCCATTTCAGGGACATGCCGAACAGCGCGCCGATGACGACGAGCATGAGCATTGTCCCCAGACCGAACACGAGCCCGGGCAGGAACCCAAGCCATGCGCCGGGCATTGCAGGTGCGGCAACGGTCATTACAAACAGCGAGAACCCGCCGAAGGCAAACCCTGCCACAAACCCGTGTATGAGCGTCCATTTTACGGGCGGCACGCTTGTCTGCGGCTCGCACTCCTCGCATTCGGTGCTCAGTATCCTCTTGTTCGTCTCCATGTTCTTCGCGTCCCTGTGGTGGTGCCCGAGCAGGTGGAGGTGCGGATAGGTGTTTCTTTTGAGTACGATCGCGCCCGCTATAAACATTACGAGCCCGACGATGAGATAGATGTATCGGTTTATGGTCATCAGAACGGGCACGAGCGCAAGGTACGCGAGCTCGGACATCATTGCACGCTGGACCGCAAATGCGAGCGAGAAGTAGAGTCCGGCCTTCATGCCCTCTTTGCCGCTGCCTCCGCCGATCGCGTAGCTGAAGGTTATGGGCCAGGTATGCTCGTCAGGGAGTATGCCGTGGAGCAGGCCGAACAGGAACGAGTATGTAACTGCTATAAGCGGGTTCATACGGGACCAGCATACGATCGAAACGCGGCCCTTTGCAACAACAATGATGTCTGAAGGAGGTGCACGCGGCAAGCCCCGTGCGGGTCATACGCGCACGTCCCTGATATTCAGCAGCTCGAGCATCCTGTCCGGGTTCGTCGTGGGGTGCTCACAGTGATAGTCCTGACACACATGGGCAGTCGCCCTGCCACCCACGCTCACCTGATAGTGTACAAGCGGCGCGATGTCCGTTATGCCGTCGTGCTCTTTCGGATCACGCAGCAGCACTATCTTGTCAGGTATAAAGCTGTCCCTGAGTGCCCTGAGCATGGCGGCGGTGTCGACGGAGCCCCTGCTGCCTGTAATGACGACCTCGTACGAGGGACCTATCGCGAAATCGAGCGCGCACAGGAAGTGTGCGGACGCAGACGGTAGCTGTGCGATGTCTACAGAGAACGCACGCGCCGTTTCGATGGCCATCTTTTTGAGGTCCGTGTCCCCGGTTATGCGGGAGAGCTTGAGCAGGTTGAGCATGGCAACGGCGTTACCCGATGGTACCGCGTTGTCGTGTATCTCCTTCTGTCTCACGGGCAGTTGCTCTCCGTCGTCCGTCGTCAGATAGAACCCACCGTTTTCCCTGTCGGCGAAATGGTCGATCATGTCCCTGTTCAGCTCGAGTGCCGTTTTGAGATACCTGGCATCGAACTTCGCCTCGTAGAGCTCTATCAGCCCCCAGATCAAGAACGCATAGTCGTTGAGGTATGCCGGTATGGCTGTTTCACCATACCTGTAACGATGGAACAGCCTTCCATCCCTGTTACGCATATTGCTGAGTATAAAGTTGACGGCCTTTGCTGCCGTGTCCGCATAGGCCCTTTCGTCGAATACGGACGCGGCCTTCGCAAGACTCGCTATCATGAGACCGTTCCAGTCGGTAAGGACCTTGTCGTCCTTCTGCGGCCTCGTGCGCCTCTGCCGCGCCAGGAACAGCCTCTGTCTCAGAAGCTCGAGGCTGTGCAGCAGTTCGCGTTCAGATAGGTGCATGTCCGATGCGAGCCTGACGGCCGGTCTACCCGTGTAGAGTACGTTCAGACCCGTTTTGCTGCCGCTCGCCTGATCGAAGAAATTGCCCGCCTCTTCCGCGTTGAACACCTTCTTTGCGAAGTCCAGATCGTCCGCACCGACCGCGCCCTCGATCTCTTTCACTGTCCACAGGTAAAACCTGCCCTCCTCGCCCTCGCTGTCAGCGTCCTCGGCGGAGTAGAAGCCGCCCTTCGGCGAGGTCATGTCACGCATGACGTAAGCGAATATCTCTTTTGCGGTCTTCATGTACTCGTCGTTGTCCGTTGCCTGGTATGCCTCTGTATACGCCATCGAGAGCATTGCCTGATCGTAGATCATCTTCTCGAAGTGCGGCAGGACCCATTGCGCGTCCGTTGTGTACCTGTGGAAGCCGAAGCCGACGTGATCGTATATGCCGCCGTCCCGGATCGACTGGAGGGTCTTCTCCACGATGCGCAGGGCGTTCAGATTCCCTGTCCTCTTGTAGTATCGCAGGAGGAACAGCAGCCCGTGTGCCAGCGGAAACTTTGGCGTGCTTCCGAACCCCCCGTTCACTGAGTCGAACCTCTGCTCGAGTTCCCGGTAGGCCGAATCGAGCAACTCCGAATCGGGCTCTCTGCCTTTCTGTCCGGACGTCCTGTGCCTCAGGATGTCGACGCACCGCTCTGCGGACTCCGTGAGTCTCTCTCGCTGATTGAGCCAGGAGTCCTTCATCATTCTGGAGAGCTCGATCAGGCCGATGACGCCGAACCTTGTCTCTTTCGGGATGTATGTCGCCGCAAAGAACGGCTTCTTGTCCGGCGACATGATGATGTGCAGCGGCCAGCCGCCCCTGCCCGTGAACATCTGGCATACGTCCATGTAGATGCCGTCCAGATCGGGCCTTTCCTCCCGATCGACCTTTATGCATACGAAGGCGTCGTTCATGGCCTTTGCGACGTCCGGGTCATTGAAGGACTCTGCCTCCATGACATGGCACCAATGGCACGTTGAATAGCCGATCGAAAGAAAGACGGGCTTGTTTTCTTTTCTTGCTTTTTCGAACGCCTCCTCGCACCACGGGTACCAATCGACGGGATTATGCGCGTGCTGAAGAAGGTAGGGGCTTTTTTCACGGCCCAGACGGTTTATCGGCTCCTTGCTCCCCTGTTCCTGGCGGAGCTCCTCTTGCGGTTCCGATGATCTTGTTTCCATAAGGACCTCCTTTGAAATAAGATAGTAATGTGCCCTCGGAATGACAAGTACCTGAGCGCGTGATATGGGCGGGTGCCCGCACAGTCCCTATGACTGTTCCCCTCCGTCCGTTACGACCCTTGTGAACATATGCAGCGGTACGCGTTCGAAGTACCTGTTCGCGATCCTGAGGGAGCTGTTTTTGATGTCCGACACCTCCCCGGCCGGCCTATCGACGATGACGAACCTTCCATTGAATCGTCGGGGTACGATCTTTTCCGTGGCACACAGGCCGTAGAGGGGCACCTTCCCTGCCTTACACAGTGCTGCTATCGCGAGCGAGCCTGTTTTGCAGACGAGGTCGCCCATGTGAATGGCATCGCCGCCGATCAGGACCGCGTCGATGTCTCCTGCGGCGAGCATGCTCATGCACGCCGCATCGGTCATATACAGTACGGGGATCGAGGTCTTCGAGAGCCCGGCCGCCATGGCCTTGCCCTCGTTCATGGGCCTTGACTCCGGCACAGCGACCTTGAAGCGTGCGCCGTTCCTGTACGCGTATTTCAGGCTTTCGAGCACGGTTGAGCTCGAAGAGTAAGTCATCACGGTGTCCCTGCCTTTCAGCAGGGGCGCGGTACGTCGTGCAATGACCCTTGCATGGTCTTCCATTGCTGCCCGAAAGCCGTCGAGGTAGGATAACATATCTTTGTGTGGAGCGTATGTCATCGCAGCGATGCCGTCCGCAAGGTTCATCATGATGCCCATGGACGGCTGTGCGGACACGAGTCCTTCGGATATGAGCGTGAAGAGATGTGCCGATGCCCCGGCGTCGGCACATCCGACAATCGATTTTATGCGCCGTATGGCGTTTGAGGCTATCTCCGAAGAGCCTGACGTATTGTCATTGCGCAACTGCCGGAACAGCGTTGCAATGTCTCTCCTGAGGCGCAGATGTCCCTTTCGAGATGGCTTTGTCATGGCTATTCGAAACTCCGATTTGTTACCATATACCGTTCATTCGCAGTTTGTAAAGTTCCATGGTTTACAGACCGCGTAGCATGTCAGGATTTTCCTTGACATTGGCATAACGCTATGTTCAATTATACCACATGAAGGTTGATACTATTGAACAAACCATAGGCAGAGTAGAAACATCTGTTTCAAGTCCGTATCGCTCGCTTGAGAAGGCACTCGATGTGCTGAACCTGTTCAATACCTTCTCTGTCCTCACTGTTACCGAGATCAGCCGCAAGCTCGGGTACCCGAAAAGTACCATATCCGGCCTGCTAAAGACGTTCGGCAAGTACGAGCTCGTCGAGAAAGACAGCGACAGCAGCTTCAGGCTCGGTATAAAGGCCTTCGAACTGGGGTTCAGGTACTTGAACGGCATGGAAATACTTACCGTCGCGCGGCTGTGGGCTGAAAGGCTTTTGAAAGAGGAGGGCGAGGCGGTTCACATTGCGATACGAAGGGGCTGGAACATATACATTATACTCGATCTCCAACCCCCGAACTCGTACATGACCATACTCCAGACAGGGATGAACGTCCCGGCGCACTCGACCGCGCTCGGCAAGGTGTTGATGTCCGACATCTCCGATGAGCAGCTCAATGTCTTTTTGAGGAGACCCCTCGAGAGGCTGACAGAGCGGACGATCACTCAGCCGGGGGCCTTTCGGGAAGAGCTAAAGAAGATACGAGAGACGGGGTATGCAATGGACATGGAAGAAAGCCTCAAAGGACTGATATGCATATCTGCACCCATATTTCAAAGAGACGGAAGGATTATAGCGTCGATAGGTATCTCGTCTATAGAGCTCCCGGGCAAGGATGAGAGGATACAGGCGCTCGTCCGTAAGACGAAGGCCGTTGCAAGCAACATATCCATGGACATCGGCTATCAGCCGGTCAGGGCCAGGGCCCGGGCGTTCGACGGGCAGGAGGGCAGGTTTT
>JAMCVD010000134.1 GCA_023381995.1 Deltaproteobacteria bacterium | reverse complement strand
GGCATCATGAGGAAGATAAGCCGGCTCTGTCCTTCGCCTGGATAACAATAAACAGATACTGTCGTATGAAGGGAATAAAGCGAAGGGATACGTGTCTTTAAAAGAAGGGGAAGCGGTGCTCATCTGAGGTCAAGCAAAGATTTTGGGGCTTGGAGCATGAAATTTGACGGTGGATTTGCTTGATAAACAAGCTAAAACGTGGCTAATCAGGCATAAGAGGGGAGTGTGTGGAACAAAAATTTATTTTTGAGGGCTTAAATGGAGGATTTCAAATAAAATATTGGCCGAAACTTTTTTATTGCTCAGGTGTTATACTGTTAAGAATATGAGGTAAAGCAAAGGAGAATACCATGCATGAAAAACCTATTTATACATTTATAATTCTCGGTATGCTTGCAATGGTGGACATGGTGGGTTGCGGTAGCAATAGTAACAGTTCATCAAACATAACTTATAGCATATCAGGTACGGTCAGCGGTGCAATCAGTCAGGGCGTTACCATGACCCTGAACGGTGGGGGAAGCGGTACAGGTTCCAGGACCGTTATGACCAATGAGAACGGCAACTATAGCTTCAGCGGCATTGCAAACGGGACCTATACCATAACCCCGTCCCTTTCAGGCTACACATTTACTCCGTCAAACAGTCAGCAGTCGATAAACGGTGCCAGCATTTCAAACGTCAACTTTACTGCCACCTTGGCAGCCGTAACGCCCAATCCTCCCGCCGGCCTGTCGCAAACGACCGTGAACAAGGTCCCGCAGGTGACCCTGATCTGGCAGGCATCTGCCGGGGCGGATACCTATACGGTTTACGCTACAATCACGACGACGACCTGTCCATCGTCCGGCTACACGTCCGTAGGCACGACAGCGGGTTTAGTCTATACGGACACGAACCTTATCTCCGGGACGACCTATTGTTTTGCGGTAACGGCGAAGAACGGCGCCGGGGAGAGCGGGTATTCGAACATCACCTCGACGAGCATTCTTGCGGTGCCGTCATCCCTCAACATCGTTGTGCCCGATGACAGCTCCGTGGTACTGACATGGGGTGCGTCAGTCAGTGCAGCGAGCTACAATGTATATATCTCGACGGTGTCAGGATCCGGGTACACACAGACACAGAGCGGTCTCGTAACCACGGCGACAACGATAACTGGGTTAACCTACGGTACCACCTATTACTTTGTCGTAACGGCGGTGAACAGGAACGGCGAGACCGGGTATTCGAGCCAGAAGGGCGCTTATCTTGCTCAAACGCCCAACGGTCTGACGGCGTCTCCCGGGCCTGAGCAGGCAACACTCAACTGGAACGCGACAATCTTACCGTTGCAGTACAATATATATGATAATGCTGGATACGTAGGCTTTACCGACAGTACAAATACCACCTATACAGCTACGTCCCTAACGGACAGTAATCAGTACGATTTTACGGTGACAGCAGTATACATTACGGGGGAGAGCGCGGGGTCGGGTCCTACGAGCACCATACCGATGTCTGCCCCTGTGGCTGTGGCGTACCAGTCGGGACTCAATGCCGTCACGATAAGCTGGACCGGATCGACCGGTGCGAACGGCTACAGCGGATACGAGCAGCAACAGAAGCCCTTAGGTCCATGGATATCAATATTCACGGATGTTACTACATTCTCGCAAACAACAGGTGCAACCGACGGCGACACGTACGATTTTACGGTAACAGCCATCAACGGCCTTGGTCAAGAAGGGTCTGCATCAGGCATCACCGGTGTTACCCTTGTGCAGCCATTCAACGTAATAACCGCAACGGTTACTCAGTTCAATCCGGCTTATGTCTCCGGGATGGCATGTCTTTTTACGGATGGCACTACAGCAGGACCACCACCCTGTAGTAATTATACTGCATCAACCTACCTCACTCGTGGATATCAGGGGGGAGACATAGCGAACAACGTAGCCGTGTTTACACCCTGGGAAATCGCGGGGAGCACAACATCTTCTTATCCAATAATCAACGGCTATCTTCTGACGTATACGGGAGGAACAAGTTCTTCTCACTTCACGAACCCAACATATTGGCAAGTGCACAACATGAACGCTGATCAAAATGACGGTGTACCAATAAGCTGTCCAAACACAGAGGAGACTGGAACGGCAAACTATTGTCCCGGTGGATATAATTATGGAGTCGTTGTTACGACCGGTACCGGCGCGATCAACTATTATTTAGTTCCGGGGTGGGATTGTACACCGGCTTGTGACTATGCACTGATAAATGCAACCAATCCCGATCCCACACAATGGACTTATAGTTATCTGCCGCAATCAGCCACTACTCCAAGCAGTACCGGGTTTGCAACCGCCCAGTACGATGGGAAATACATTAATTTCATTCCTACGTGGGGTAGATTCGGTAGTCCTGTTGTGTTTGTCAGGCATGACACAACTCAAGATACGGGCTCAACTCTATTCTCCCCCAATCTGCAGGCTGTGGATCTTGCCACGTGTCCCGGGTGGCCTTCTAATTGCGCTTTCGATGGACAGCGTGCAAACTGCGCTTTCAATGGAAGCGGATATGATGGACATAGATACGTTTATGCGGTTCCCATGCCCGGTTCTCCAACGTCATCACCGTACTTAGGCATCTTAGATACCTCTGCAAGCGCAGGGTTCGGCTGTAGTCAATGGACCACCTTTGATATGTCAAAATTAGGAACATCAGGTTATCCTGCTGTGGTCGGTGGCGGGACAATTGCTAATTTGGCTGGAGTCGGGGCAGCAATAGTCGGTATTGACGGCGATACGAATAATGGCACCGCATGGCTGTATCTCGCAGGATGGGCGACTGCGAGTGGTTTTACCACGGATCTTATACTGAGCGGTACTGCGGCGAGAGTCCAGGCAGGTATTTACTCTAATGGGACTTTCTACCCTCAGGGCTCACCTGGGGGTCCGCCGTATATAACCAGTACAACTGCAACATGGGAAGTAGTTGACCTTGGCCAGTTGGCAGTGGAGAACCTGGCGTTTGCGGCCGCTGGATTTGACGTCAATCCAGGAGCCTACTTTACACAGAGTGGAGTTAGGAACGGGCAGCTCACCGTATCAAGCTGGCAACTTGGATGGTGGAATCCTGTGACTCGCAGGGTGATCTTGAATGCATCAGACGGGAAGTTTGAAGTGGAACTCGACCCTTCCAAGCATCTCTGGGATCCCACTGGATGGTATCTATCAGCCATAACCAATCCAAATCTCACTTTGGATGAATATGGTGGGCCTGCTTTATTAGGTCCGGTAGGTGGAACTACGATCTATCCAAGTACACCTATGACCAACGACCTGCTGCAGATTGGGGGAGAATAGAGAAAGGGAGCAATAAGGGTCATCCTTGTTCTTCTCTGAACCATTAAAACGTCGGCGAGACTTTTCTGTACGTAACCGGCGAGACGAATATTCTTACCACCGGGGGCATTCAAGGAGAGATGATAACAAGGACAATCGGAGTAACGGAGACAAGGACCGCGTATGGTCCAGCCGGCAGGATGGTACTGCACGAGGACGTATCGCTCGACTTTACCGCACAGGACACACTGTCATCCTCGACACCGCCAGTATCGATAACCCAGAGGATCATGAACGGCACCGGCGTCAGCGACCATCATCTGTTGAAGATACTCGCAGCCACCACCGTGACCGACCTTACCTATCAACAGGGGTACTGTCACCCGGTCAGCGGGACGATAGTCCTTGCACTGTCGAGCGACCAGCCGGGCAACGCCTACATCGGCACCTACGCGCTGGTATTCACGACGACGGACGGAACGACGACCGCGACGCTGAACGGCAATCCAATCACCCTCAACCCGTGTGACTGACAAAACGGGAGTCTTGATTAAATATTTAATCACACTTCAGAAACCTTTTAAAAATATAAAATGGGATGGTAAAAGACAGCCATTGGCTAAGGCGATTGATGAGTATAATTATGTGCTCGCTGATAAAAATAGAAGAAGAAAAACAAGAATTAAATTTTATATGAACTGTTTCAAGGGTTGAAAGACGAGAATGAAAAGACGACGATAAACGATGCTTTAAAAGGACTCCGCAGACGGTCATTTCAGCCCCCCGGGATAAGTCTCCTGTAGGTCATAGTAGGTTTAGAGCCTTGACAAATTATGAGCATATGATTATAATTATGCTTGAGGTGATTCGATGCCGAGACCGGTATGCTGCAGAAGGGTAGGGTTCATGCCCTGTACACGGTACTTCAAGCCGATGGGCATACCCATGCGTATGCTCGAAGAGATTGTTTTGAACATAGACGAGCTCGAGGCGGTGCGGCTTGCCGATTATCAGGGGCTTTATCAGGAGCAGGCCGCGGAGAAGATGCGCGTCTCGAGGCCCACCTTCGGAAGGATCATAGAATCGGCCCACCGGAAAATTGCGGACGCGCTGGTGAACGGCAAGGCATTAAGGATTGAAGGAGGTAATATAGAAATGCAGGGAGCGAAAGAATATGGCCACGGTATGGGAGCGGGCGGGTTCTGCGTCTGTCCGAGGTGCGACGAAAAGGTGCCCCACAGGGCGGGTGTGCCGTGCAGGGAAGAGATTTGTCCCAAATGCGGGATGCGAATGATGCGGGAGGGTTCCGACTGTCACAATAAGCTCATGGGCAGAAGGAACCAGGCAGGGAGATAAATGAAAGGGAGGTACGTATGAAAATAGCGGTCGCTTCGGACGACGGTAAAACGATATCGTCACACTTCGGGAGGACACGGGGATTCGCCATCTTCGATATCGAGGACGACAAAATAAAGGGCAGTGACTACAGGGACAATACCTTTACTGGACATGCAATGGGCATGGTACAGGAACACCACAGCCACAACCATCACAGCCTTATTATAGAGGCGCTGTCCGACTGTACGGTGGTCATCTCGCACGGTATGGGCAGGATGCTGTACGACGACCTGAAATCGGCGGGCATGGAGGTCTTTGTTACGGATGAAACGGATGCGGGCAGGGCAGTGGCGCTGTTCATTGCCGATAAGCTTACCGACAACCCGGGGCTTGTCGACGATCATAGGCATCGCTGATCCGGGAAAATGCGTTTTTCGGATTGACGGCGCTGGCTTCCCCGCTCTCTGTTATTTCTTCTCGAATAACTTCAGGTACCTGCCGTAGC
The DNA here is from genome assembly GCA_023381995.1 of Deltaproteobacteria bacterium. Taxonomy (GTDB): domain Bacteria; phylum JAMCPX01; class JAMCPX01; order JAMCPX01; family JAMCPX01; genus JAMCVD01. The sequence goes on along the minus strand of JAMCVD010000134.1, from coordinate 27,834 downwards.
CGTCTTTTCCCAGGTCTTCCCTTGGTATGAACCTCAGGGCAGCGGAGTTTATACAGTAGCGCAGGCCTGTGGGCTTTGGCCCGTCATCGAAGACATGGCCCAGGTGCGAGCCGGACGTGCTCTCCACCTCTGTCCTGACCATGAAATGGCTTGTGTCCACTTTTTCGACGATGTTGCCGGGCTCCAGCGGCTTTGTGAAGCTTGGCCAGCCGGTGCCGGAGTCGAACTTGTCCGTCGAGCTGAACAGCGGCTCGCCCGAGACGACATCCACGTATATCCCTTCCCTGTGGTTGTTCCAGTATGCGTTGTCGAACGGCCTCTCGGTGCCGCACTCCTGCTGACCCTGTATTGGAGGGGGGGTGAGCTCTTTTTTAAGCTCTTCCTTTGACGGCCCCTTGCTCTTCCAGTGCTTTTCGATATACTCGTCACGTCCGGAGCCGAGCCTGTAGAGCTCGTAGCGTACCGGGTTTTTCCTGAAATAGTCCTGGTGGTATGCCTCGGCGGGGTAGAAATTCGTGAACTTGATTATCCGTGTGACGATCGGCTTGTCGAAGCGCCATTCCTTCGCAATCTCCTCTTTGGACTCTTCCGCAAGCTGTTTTTCTTCCTCGTTCCGGTAGAAGATGGCCGTCCTGTACTGGGGGCCCCTGTCGACGAACTGCCCGCCGTCGTCCGTGGGATCGATCTGCCTCCAGTAGACGTCGAGCAACTCCTTGTACGAGAGCTTTGCAGGGTCGTAGGTCACCTGGATGGCCTCGTAGTAGCCGGTTGTCCCGGACGAGACCTCTTCGTACGTCGGACCTTTTATCTTCCCTCCGGTGTAGCCGGAGACGACTTTTACCACGCCGTTTAAGTGTTCGAAGGGTGAAACCATACACCAGAAGCACCCGCCTGCGAACGTGGCCGTCTCCAGATTTTTCACGGGTACTGCAGGGCCTTTCCCCTGTTCATGCGCCCGTGGATACTCGGCAAGCATTACCACCGTGCTGACCGCCGTTATGATCAGGAATACCTTCGGCATCATACTCTGATAATGTGCACAACGGGGGTGAGGGTCAAGTAGGCGGCACGGCCTTGCGCTGGGCATGGAGACCGGAAAGGTTTTTATTGATAATCGCCGACGGAGTGCACAATATAACCTGAACGCCAAAAACAAGGAGGTAAGGTTATGACACACAAAACAGCTAAGTCTGTGGGCACGTCGGTGGTCCTGGCCGTTGCAACGTTCGTACTCGCCTCTACGGCAGGCGCACGGTCGTTGAGGTTTACAGCTTATCTTTCGGGTAAAAACATCGTTCCGCAGAAAGTAGACACAAAGGCGACGGGAAAGGTCGTGTTCTCTTTGAGCAGTGACGGCAAGGGACTCTCTTACCGGCTGATGGTGCGCAACATAGATAATGTAACGATGGCGCATATTCATATGGAGTCCGCGGACAGGAACGGTCCGCCGGTAGCATGGCTGTACCCACGTAAGGGCATGGCGCCCATGGAGAAGGCGGGCAGGTTCAACGGTACTCTTGCAAAGGGTACGATCACGGCAAACGAGCTTATCGGCCCGCTTTCGGGCAAGCCACTCGGCGCTCTTATCGATGGGATAAGGTCCGGAAAAATGTACGTCGTCGTTCATACGACCCAGCACCCCGACGGCGAGATTCGGGGACTGATAAAATAACAGGGCGAGAGAGCAGATGGCAGGGGGTTATACCATCCCTTATGAGAAAAAGCTTATAGAGCTTCGGTGGATCGCACGACCCATGCCCCGCATGGGTGTCCCGAACGAATGAGCAAACTTCCCTATTGCATTTTTCGGGTTAAACGATGCATATGAAGACGCTGTGGGTTGTGGCCGTGGCTGTGTTTGCGCTTAACATCCCGTTTGGCTACTGGCGGTCGAAAGTAAAGGCCTTTTCCAGACAGTGGTTTTTGTCCGTCCACATACCGGTGCCCTTCGTCATCGCGCTCCGTTTCCTTGCTGGATTGGGGTGGAGGCTCGTTACCTTTCCGGTGCTTGTGGGCGCCTTTTTCTTCGGACAGCTTACCGGAGGCATTGTCCGACGGCTTTATGCCGGGCACAGTGCGGCGAAGCAAAAGGGGTAGTATGACAGAGGCGGTTGTGACAGGCGCTGCCGGCTTTATAGGCTCTCACCTTTCGGTGAGGCTCTTGGAAAACGGGTACGATGTCATCGGCATAGACTCGTTCGAGGACTATTATCCACGATGGATAAAAGAGAAGAACCTTATGGCGCCGAAGCGGCACGAACGGTTCAGGCTCGTCGAAGGCAGTCTCGCGCTCATGGACCTGAAACACCTCCTCGATGGCGCCGATTACGTGTTTCATGAGGCGGCACAGCCGGGGATAGGGAGGAGCTTCGGGCAGTTTTTTGATGCCTATGTCGCAAACAATATCGTTGCGACGCAGAGACTGCTCGAGGCGCTGAAGGGCAGCAGGGTAAGGCGTCTGGTGTACGCATCGAGTTCATCCGTTTACGGCAATACGCACGAACTGCCTGCGAGGGAGTCCACTACCAAAATGCCCTATTCTCCGTACGGGGTAACGAAATTTGCCGGGGAACAGCTCGTCAAGGTCTACAATGATAATTTCGGTGTGCCGTGCGTGAGCTTGAGGTATTTTACCGTCTATGGCCCCGGCCAGAGGCCGGACATGGCGTTCCATAGATTCATCAAATCAGCATTGGAAGGCAGTCCGATCGTACTGTACGGCGACGGGAGGCAGACACGGGACTTCACGTACGTCTCCGATATCGTCGATGCGAACATGCTTGCGCTCGATGCGCCCCCCGGTACCGTCTTCAATATAGGCGGCGGCGACCGTGTATGCTTGATCGATGCGGTACGTATGATCGGAAAGCTTACGGGCAAAAATACGGAGATCGAATTTCAGCCGCCACAGAGAGGCGATGTAAGGGACACCTATGCCGATCTGACCAATGCGCAGGCAGGCCTCGGCTACAGGCCGCAGGCAATATTGGAGAGAGGGCTTGTGCAGGAGATAGAATACATAAAGCAGTTGTACAATGTGTAGCTGCGATGTATACGTTGTTCTGTGAAGCATCCGGTAATGGAAATGACGACTCACGAGCATAGAAAAACCGTTATAGCGGGCATGAGCGGCGGTGTTGACAGCTCAGTTGCCGCACTGCTGCTGAAAGAGCAGGGGTATGTCGTCAAAGGCGTCGCGCTGAAACTCTGGGCGTACAGGTCCGAAAACCCATGTTGCTCGACGGAGGATCTGGACGATGCAGCGAAGACCGCACGGCAGATCGGCATAGAGTTCGAGATACTGGATATGCAGAGGCAGTTCAAGGAGATCGTCGTGGACTACTATGGAAGGGAGCTTTCCTGCGGAAGGACCCCGAACCCATGCGTGGTCTGCAACGATCGGCTTAAGTTCGGGCTACTACTGGACTACGCATTGCAGAACAAGTATGACTATGTTGCCACCGGCCATTATGTCCGCGTGCGAGTGGACGGGCAGGGGTACCACCTCGAGAGAGCGCTCGATCCGAACAAAGACCAGTCATATTTTTTGTTCATGCTCGACCAGCAGAGGCTTGCAAGGGCACTGTTCCCGCTCGGAGGGCTCGAGAAGGGCACGGTACGAGAGCTCGCGAGAAAGGCGGAATTCGTCACCTGCTCCAAGAGGGACAGTCAGGAGCTGTGTTTCCTGCCGGAGGGCGGACTTGGAGAATTCGTAAAGTGGTACGGGCCTCTGTAATGGCCGGTGGGAGAGATCAGAAACGGGAACAAAGTAGTGGTGGGGAGGCACAGGGGGCTGCCATTCTATACGATAGGACAGAGGAGGGGCCTTGGCTTGTATACAAGTGCGCCCGTTTATGTTATAAACAAAAATACTGCCGATAACAGTATAACGATCGGTACCGAGGAAGGGCTCCTGTCCGGCACATTCAGCGTGCGAGGGGTACACTGGATATCGGGCGCAGCGCCTTCGCTCCCGCTGCGTGCGGACGTTAAAATAAGGTATAGACATTCGGGAAAGGAAGCTGAGATCAGCAAAAAGGATGATAGGATAATCGTGAAATTTGATTCACCTCAAAAGGCCATTACTCCCGGGCAGGCAGCGGTCTTTTACAGAGACAACGAGGTCCTTGGCGGTGGATGGATATGGGAGGTAGAAGAATGGATTTAAACAAGTCATGGAGGTCGGTATTCATGACAACTGCGGGGGTCTATTTGATCTCCTTCATTCTTGGGGTTGGTGTACATAGTGTTATGCCCAATGAGGGAGCAGCGGGCAGACTCAATTTTCCCGAAAGCTATGTACAGGAGATATCTTCGATGAAAACCATAAGCATAGAGGATGCGTATAGCAGCTATACCAGCAACAGCGCTGTGTTTATAGACACGAGGGATAGTGCGGAGTACCGTGAAGGCCATGTGAAGGGTGCAATCAACATACCGTATGACCAGTTTCAGCAGGACTATCCAGAGTATGAAAAGCTTTTGACGAAGGACAAAAAGATTATTACCTACTGCCACGGGACGGGCTGCGGGCTAAGCGTGGACGTGGCAAAGGACCTCAGGGCATTGGGGTATACGGAGGTTTATGTCATGACGGGCGGCTGGCCGGGATGGATAAATGCCCGCCTGCCGATATCGGTCGGAAGGGAGCCTTGATATGGAAAGGAAATGTATTGTAAACCTTGCAATGCTGAGGCCGGTGATTGTCCTCGTATTACGGTTGGTACTCGGCGTGGTGTTTATCATAGCGGCGTACGGCAAGCTACTCCATCCGGATGTGCTTGTCTCTACCGTCATAAACTTCGATATCCTCCCCATGGGCCTCGCGAAGCTCTTTGCCTATGTCCTGCCATGGATCGAGATTATTTCAGGCGCGATGCTTATCGTCGGCTTCGGCATACGCGGTGCTTCCCTGTCGCTCGGCCTGCTACTCGTGTCTTTCATCATCGCGGTAGCGGTAAACATGCACAGGGGGGTCTCGATGGAGTGCGGCTGTTTCGATATATTCGGCATGAACGAGAAGATCGGCTCGGCGATACTGATAAGGGACACGATATTCCTTGTAGTGACCGTCGTATTCCTTTTTACAAAGAAGTTTATGCTGAGCATAGACGGCCGCATGAAGAAGAAATAGAAGCAGGGGTATGCTTCCAGGCTACAACCACAACATAATCCATAAAGGCATTACGTTCCACGTCCAGACGGAGGACAGCGGGAAAGAGAACCCGTTCATCATGACCCACCTCTTTATAGGGGGGAATATAATAGCGACGAAGAAGACGAGCTATATGGACATCATAAAGGTGAACGATCTCGAGAAGGTCGTGGCGGACATAATGAAGGAGCAGCACAAAAAGATGGTCACGGAACTGAGGGACGGTACGTACGACTCTCACGTCCTCGTAAAGGACCTTATAGACGGCAAGGGCGTGGACAAGCAGGAGGGAAAGTCTGCGGGGCCGAGAGAGAAGACCTTGAACCTCGATGAGGAGACCAAGAACCTCGACGAGGTAATACTCGATTACCTTGTAGAGACCACGGAGGAAAAATGAGGGCAGGGGCGTTGGATCAGGGACTGCCTGAGAACATGTCGCAGACGCTGTCGGCGGACAGGAGACTGGAGCACAAGGCGACCAACATCAGGATCGATATCCTGAAGATGCTGAACATCGCGCGTTCCGGGCATACGGGCGGCTCCCTGTCGTGCGTCGAGATACTTGTCGAGCTGTTCTACGAAGAGATGAAGCACGACCCCGGGGACCCGGCGCTGCCGTCGAGGGACAGGTTCATCCTGTCCAAGGGGCATGCGGCGCCGGCGATATACGCCGTGCTGGCCGACTCAGGGTACTTCGACAAAAAAGAGCTGCTTACCCTTCGTAGACTCGGAACAGTCCTGCAGGGGCATCCGGACAGTAAAAAGACGAGGGGCATCGAGGTGTCGACAGGCTCTCTCGGACAGGGGCTTTCGATGGGGGTCGGTATGGCGCTCGGCCTGAAGATAGACCGCTTTGACAGCAGGGTGTATGTGCTGCTCGGCGACGGAGAGCTCCAGGAGGGACAGGTGTGGGAGGCCGCAATGGCGTCCGCGCACTACGAACTCGACAATATCTGCGCCATCGTTGACAGGAACGGACTCCAGATAGATGGCGCTGTGGAGGATATTATGAACGTAGAGCCGCTCTCGGACAAGTGGAAGGGGTTCGGCTGGAACGTCATAAATGTCGACGGACACAGCTTCTCTGCACTCCGCAGCGCGTTTCATGTGGCAAGGGAGATAAAAGGGCGACCGACCGTGGTCATAGCGAAGACGTTGAAGGGCAAGGGTGTCTCCCTGTTCGAGAACAAGGTACACTACCATGGTGTCCCGCCGACGGATGAGGAGCTGAAGATAGCCATAGAGGAGCTTGAGTCGTGCCGGAGATGATCGCCACCCGCGATGCTTACGGGAAGGCGCTCGTTGCGCTCGGGGAGCAGGAGCCCAAGGTCGTGGTGCTCGACGGCGATCTGTCGTCGTCCACGAAGACGGGCATGTTTGCGAAGCGCTTCCCGGACAGGTTTTTCAATATGGGCATAGCGGAGCAGAACCTTATGGGCGCTGCCGCAGGGCTCTCGGCCGTCGGCAAGATCCCCTATGCGAGCACGTTTGCGATATTCGCTTCCGGCAGGGCATGGGAGCAGGTAAGGCAGTCCATTGCGTATGCGGAACTCAACGTCAAGATCGTTGCGACGCACAGCGGCGTTACGGTGGGCGAGGACGGCGGGTCACATCAGTCTGTAGAAGACATCTCGCTGATGCGCTCGATACCAGGGATGACCGTGATCGTCCCTGCCGATGCCGTAGAGACGGAGAGGGCCATCATGGAGATAGCAAGGTATAGAGGTCCCGTGTTCGTACGACTCGGAAGGATGAAGGTGCCCGTCGTATTCGATGACGGGTGCGAGTTTACAATCGGGCGGTCGTCGACGATGGCGGACGGCACTGATGTCTCGATCATATCGGCCGGCGTCATGACGGCCAAGGCCGTCGAGGCGGGAAAAGAATTGTCCGCGAGAGGCATACACGCGAGGGTCATAAATATGTCGACCATAAAGCCCATCGACGAGGTCGCCATCGTTCAGGCCGCCAGACAGACGGGGGCAATCGTCACGGCTGAAGAGCATTCCATCATCGGGGGCCTCGGCTCTGCCGTGGCAGAGGTCGTTGTGAGGCGCTGCCCTGTACCCGTTGAGTTCGTCGGTGTCCAGGACACCTTTGGGACCTCGGGCACTTCGGAAGAACTCCTGGAGTATTTCGGTCTTACGACCTCCCATATAGTAGCGTCGGTTGAACGGGTAATTGAAAGAAAAAAGCGGGGATAATGATCCAGCTTTTTCACGTGTACAAGCACTATATGAAAGGCAGCGCCGCCCTCGAGGACATAAGCCTGCAGATAGAGAAAGGCGAGTTTGCCTTCATAACCGGACCGAGCGGTGCAGGCAAATCGACCCTTTTGAAGCTCATGTTCCTTGCAGAGATGCCCACAAAGGGGCAGATAATAATCAATGGGTACAATATAACGAGGCTGAAGAAGTCGGCGGTACCTTTCTTAAGGAGGAACATAGGCGTCGTGTTCCAGGACTTCAAGCTGCTCTACGACAGAACGGTGTTCGACAATGTCGCCCTTTCGCTCTCGGTGCTCGGCATGCCGAGGAAGGAGATCAAAAAAAAGGTCTGGGAGATGCTCAAGCTGGTCGGTCTGCAGCACAAGCTCAACTTTTATCCCTTACGGCTCTCTGGCGGAGAGCAGCAGAGGGTATCCATCGCAAGGGCCCTTGTCAGCGAGCCGGCGATCCTGCTCGCCGATGAGCCGACGGGCAACCTCGATCCGGACCTGACCCTGGACGTCATGAAGCTCTTTGAGGACGTTAACATAAAAGGCACTACCGTCGTGGTGGCCACGCATGACAAGAACCTTATAACTCGTTATACGAGGCGTGTTATCGTCCTCGAACACGGAAGGATCATGGAAAAACAATAGACAGGGCCGGAGGATATCATGGGCATAATTGAGCGGGTCTCCTATTTCATAACGACGACCTTCAAAGGGATGAAGACGAATTTATACCTGAACGTCGTGACAGTCATAACCATAGCGGTCGCCTTCCTGATCCTGAATGTCTTCTTTGTAATATACAGGAACGTGAGTTCGGTACTCGAAGAATGGAAGGGCAGGATAAAGGTCGTCGCCTACCTGAAAGACGGGTTGAGCGTGCAGCAGATAAATGCCATCGAGGGCCAGTTGCGGAAGAACGAAGACATAAAGGGCATACACTTCTACTCCAAGGAGGACGCCCTGGACGAGTTCAAGAAAGAGCTCAAGGGACAATCCGCAATCCTGAGCGGCGTGAGCCAGGACGTCCTGCCTGCATATTTCGTGATCACCGTTAAAGACAGGGTGATAAGCGACAAGGCGGTGGGAAGGCTTGCCGATTCATTGAAGGGCGTATCGGGCATATCAGATGTGCAGTACGGACAGGGGGTTACCGAGAGGTTCTCAGAGCTGCTGATCATTGTCAAGATGCTCGGCATCGGCATCGGAGGGTTCATGCTGTCTGCCGTATTGATCATAGTGTCCAATACGATAAGGATGTCCATCTTTTCGAGGAAGGACGAGATAGAGATAATGAAGCTGGTCGGTGCAACGAACGTGTTTATAGAGCTGCCCTTTGTGCTCGAGGGCATGGCCCAGGTCGTGTGTGGGACAGGACTCTCTGTCGTCTTGCTCTATCTTGTCTATAAGTTCTTTTTGTACAGGCTGCACCGTACGCTCGGCTCTCTGTTCGTGAATGTCAATATCTCGTTTCTCTCGGGCGAGACGATAGCCGTGATACTCATAGCCGCTACCGTACTCGGGCTGGTCGGTGCATTGGTCTCGGCGGGGAAATTTATACGACATAACTATTGATGGCTGCTATTGATTATTGTGCGTTCTTTTGTTATCTTACTGAAAAAGAGGACAATACATGAGCCATATTCTGTCAGCAGTCAAAGGTACGGCAACCGATGAGGTAAGGTTCGTTGCAGAGAAAGAGGGCATGCCCATCGAGGCCATGCTTGAGCGGGTAAGCCGCGGAAAGATTGCCATATTGAAAAATAAAAACCATAATATAAGCCCGGTCGGCATCGGTGAAGGGCTGTCCGTAAAGATCAATTCAAACATAGGCTCTTCGGAGGACAAGCCGAATATCGAGGACGAGCTCAAGAAGCTTATGGTAAGCATCGGGTATAAGGCCGACGTCGTCATGGACCTTTCCACGGGCGGCACTATAGACAGGATCAGGAAAGAAATCCTCGGTAATTCGACGGTACCCGTGGGGACCGTCCCCATATACCAGAGTGTCGTGAACTCGGTCAGGAAGCACAGATCGATGTTTAAGCTTACGGTCGACGAGATGTTCGATACTATCGGGGAGCAGGCGGAGCAGGGCGTTGACTTCATGACGATACACAGCGGTGTTACGAGGGAGTCCGTGGAGAGGTTCAAGAGGCAGGGCAGGCTGCTCGACGTTGTGAGCAGGGGCGGCGCATTGATGATGGAATGGATGGAGTACAACGACAAGGAAAACCCGTTCTTTGAGCATTACGACAGACTCGTAGAGATCCTCGAGCGGTACGATGTCGTCATAAGCCTCGGAGACGGCCTGAGGCCCGGAGCGCTTGCGGACGCCACCGACAGGGGGCAGGTACAGGAGCTGATAATACTCGGAGAGCTTGCCAGGTATGCCGTCGAACGGGGCGTTGGGGTAATGATAGAGGGACCAGGTCATGTGCCCATCGATCAGATAGAGACCAATATCAAGCTCGAGAAACGGCTGTGCGACGGAGCGCCGTTTTATGTGCTCGGGCCCCTCGTAACCGATATTGCGCCCGGCTATGACCATATAACGTCGGCAATCGGCGGGGCCATTGCTGGTATGGCGGGTGCGGACTTTCTGTGCTATGTTACCCCTGCTGAGCACTTGAGACTGCCGGACATCGAGGACGTCAAGCAGGGCATCATCGCTGCAAGGATAGCTGCGCATGCCGCAGACATAGCACGGGGCGTTAAGGGCGCCCTGGATTGGGACATAAAGATGGCAAAGGCAAGGAAGGCCATGGATTGGGAGTCCCAGTACAGGCTCGCGATCGACCCCCAGAAGGCAAGGGAGTACAGGGAGTCCGTCTCACTGCAGGATACGGATGTTTGCAGCATGTGTGGAGAATTTTGTCCCATCAAGCTGCAGCACGCAGAGCTCAAACGCGTGAGAAATATGGTATAAAGGAGATTCAATGCCGGATCAGCCGCAGACATCAGACATCAGGTACGACGTGTACATAGATAGTATCAGGGACGAGGAATCGAAAAAGAAGATACTAATGTTTCTCGCCGGCATTGTAAGGCACATACAGCTTGAGGACATTATCTCCGGTATATCGATGCTGCCCTTCAAGGTCGTGAATGCGGTAACAGAGCAGACGGCCGTGAAGCTCCAGGAGAGGCTTGGTGTACGAGGGGCCACCGTAAGGCTTGTTCAGCTTGTGCCCGGCAGTGTAGCAAGTACGAATGCCCCGAACCTTTCCGCTACCGTGCTTCATACCGAGAGCACCCAGACCGCGTCTGATGCAGTGCATCACCTTACGCTCGGTAGTTTTGGCCCGTCCGTTCAACCCGATGCCCAGGACTTCCGGCAGGCGATCCCTCCGGAGTCCAATTTTTTAGCGAGATTATGGCGCAACTGGGTCGACGTTATGTTCAACGCACCTTCTTTCTTTCAAGGCGTCGATACGGAAAAGCAGCTCCATTTCCCTGTCATATTCGCCGTCGTATGGGGGACCATAGCCCTGATACTGAATATGCCTACGATCCTCTATACCCGCCAGACGTTCGTCAGGTTCTTTGCCGGCGGTATGCCGGGACGGCTCAGCATGCCTGTGTCGGCGTATGTGTCCCTGTTCATTATGGCCCCTTTCTTCCTGTTTATAACCCTGTTCGTCATGTCCGGCATCTACCATATGTTTGTCCTTCTCGTAGGCGGGAAGGGGGGCTTCGGTTCTACGCTCAAGGTATTGGCCTATTCGATGGGTGCGATGGTGCTCGAGGTCATACCATTCCTCGGTATCCCGATATTCTGGTTCTACGCCCTGTATCTTTACACGATGGGGTTCAAAGAGCTGCACAAGATTTCAACAACGAGGGCGTTTGTTGCCGCAATCATGCCCGTCGTTATACTGTTCGTATTTGTATTTGTCATGGTCGCGCTGGTTATCTTTGGGTTCGGTGTCGATCTCTTGAGAGAGTTCAGACCGCAGGTCCAGGGGATACCGATATAAGATAACAATAAGGTTGATCTTTTTATCGGTTTATTATAAACAATGCGAATGGCTATATTTGTAAAATCCGTAAGCGGCATAATGAAGATCGATGGCTGTCGAAAAGGCACTTCGTTTACGGACGGGTCAGGTAGAGATTGATGAGGAACGATCAGAAGGCATCCATAGATTACAATGAATTAAAGCAGACGAGCAGCGGCAACAAGGGCATCGATATACTTCATGAGATAGGCAAGACCTTGACCTCTACTCTGGATCTGAAGGAAGTCCTCTCGATAATTATGCAGAAGATCTCCGAGCTGCTGAGGACTTCCAATTGGTCGTTGCTGCTTATCGACGAAGAAAGGCACGAATTGTTTTTCGAGATCGCTGTCGGAGAGAACTCGGACAAGCTGAAAAACATGCGTCTTGCCATTGGCGAGGGGATAGCGGGATGGGTCGCCATGACCGGTGAGGCACTGCTTATACCGGACGTGAATAAAGACCCACGGTTTACGACGAAGATGGACGATGTGACGAATTTTAAGACCCAGTCCGTCATATGTGTGCCTTTGAGGAGCAAAGGGAGGGTATTGGGTGTCGTCGAGCTCATAAACAAGCTGGAGGACACGCAATTCAGTGCCGACGATTTGCATATTCTTACGATCCTTACCGACTATGCCGCAATCGCCATCGAGAATGCAAAATACTTGCAGAGGGTCCAGGAGCTCACGATCAAGGACGACCTTACGTCGCTTTATAATTCGCGTTACCTGTATTTGATGCTCGAGAGCGAGATGGGGAGGTCCAAGAGGTACGGCCTGCATTTTTCAATGATTTTCTTGGACCTCGATCACTTTAAACTCGTCAACGATAGGTATGGCCATCTGATAGGCAGCGAGGTCTTGAAAGAAACGGCCGAGGTCATACGTATGGAGTTGAGGAAGCCGGATGTGCCGATACGATACGGCGGGGACGAGTTCGTCGTTCTCCTGCCGGAAACCGATAAGAAGGGCGCATACAAGGTGGCGTCGCGTATGCGAGAACTCCTGAACAATCATACCTTTCTCAGACAGGAAGGGCTTGGCATAAAATTGACGGCGAGCTTCGGCGTCTCATCGTACCCTGAAGACGCCGACAACACCCTCGATCTTGTAAGGCTGTCCGATCAGGCGATGTACCGCATCAAAGAGACGACAAGGGACGGCATCGCGATGGCCGGCTGAGCGCCCCGCTATTTTATCAGCCTTTTCTTTATGAGCCTGTACGAGAGTATCCCCATGGGGATACTTATCATCCCCATCAGTAGGGAGAGCAGGAAGGCGCTGTAGTTGAGTGTTCCGTTGTTCGATACCCTTGCGAGCTCGACCATCGGCGTCAGGGGTAGATAGAGTGCGACGTCCCTGACCAGTTTCGGGAGGGTGTCTATGGGGAAGAAGATGCCCGAAAACAGGAACAGCGGGGTAAGGATCAGCGTAAAGAAGTAGTTGAAGAACTCATAGGAGTGGGAAAAACCGACGAAAATCATCGAGAGTGTGGAGAAGAACAGTCCGTCCATAATGACTGCCACGATGGACACCATGAACAGCCACGAGTGTATGAGGCCGAACATGGCCATTATCGCTATAAAGAACACGCTGCTGATCAGGCCCTTTGTCGTACTCCATATGATCTCGCCGCTTATGATCTCCGAGAGGTTGACGGGTGTTACCATGATTGCATCGTAGGTCTTCTGGGTTATCATCCTTGTATAGCTCGATATGGTCGCCTCGAAGCTTGATGCATACATGGCTGAGGAGAGTATGAGCCCCGGCGCAAGGAAGTCTATGTATTTTATACCGTGTATCTCTGGCACGAGCTTGCCCATGCCGTAGCCCATGAGCAGCAGGTAGAGGAGCGGTTCGCCGAGATTTGCGACAAGGCTCGGCTTTATATACTTTGTCCATACGATAAAGTTTCTGTACCATACTTTATAGATCATTGTTATGTTCATACGATATAGTCTGTTTTGTTTTTGATGATTTATCAAGAAATATGTTTGTGCTTGACACATTATAATGAGTTGTTTACTTGTATAGAGAGGGAGGCTGTATGGCTATAACGAATGACATGGTGCTCGATGCGCTGAGGACCGTCATGGATCCGGAGATCGGCATGGACGTCGTTACGCTCGGACTCGTGAAGAAAATAGACATCGACGATAAAAATAACGTTAAGGTCGACATGATAATGACGGTGCCCGGCTGCCCTCTTGTCGATTATATACTCATGAGTGCAGAGACGAGGATAAAGGGCATCGAGGGTATAGGGAATGTGGATGTCGCGCTGCTCGACGAGCCGTGGACGCCTCCATGGGCCAATGTCGATCAGGAGCCCGCGAAGTGAGCCGCCTGTCATGGTAGTCCAGCCATTGTAAACGGAGTAGAACCATGAGGTTGTCTTCAAGAGCACGATACGGCGTACGCGCGATGGCAAGGCTTTACAGCGATTACAAGGGCGAGCCCATCTCTCTCAAAGAGATAGCCCGGCTCGAAATGATCGATGAGGCATACCTTGCCCAACTCCTGCTGAAGCTCAAGAACTCGGGACTGATAGCGACCGAGCGCGGCAAGAGCGGGGGATACATACCCGTAAAGCCGGCAGAGGAACTCACGCTTATGGACATGCTCAAGGCAGTGGAAGAGGAGATTATGCCCCTCGAATGCTTCGGCAATATCCCCATCTGTCCGCTCACCTCGTCCTGTTTTACGAAGGACTTCTGGTTTAACCTGAAGCAGGAGATAGAGAAGGCATTGTCGAACATTACGCTCAAGTCGATCATCGACAAGCACGGAACACCTGCTCTCTATGAGCGGAAATAGCCCTGTGTCGCGTCGTTAGCGCGTAAGCTTCCTTATTGGTTGTTCGACGGGCCCATGGGCAGGCCTTTGTAGCCCTGCTTCACGTCCTGATTGATCTTCTGCTGGACGTTCTTTGTGATGCCTATGGTGTATTGCTCAACCTCTTTCGTATGCCCCGCGTTTATCTTCGAAACGGTCTTCCCCTCATGGCCTGCTATGTCTTTCAGCAGGAATATCCCCGCAGCTATCACCGCTATGATCAAGAGCCATTTGATGAGCTTCATGCAGCAAGTATATGTCCGTCAGGCGAGGATTGTCAAGCGTGGCCCCTCAATACTAAGGTTCCTCTCCCATTTGTGATCATGAAGAAAGAGTTTTCTCCTCTGCTCGTAAAACAAAGCTCTTTTCGGTAAAGGGGGTACGACCCATAACGCCTCCGTATTTCCATAGCGAGAGAGAAGCAGTCCACGCAGAGTACCACGGAAGTATTGCAGGCAGTCCGGATGTGTTTCCCTTCGCAGTGTCGAACACTCTTTCTTTTTGTTCTATCAGTTCCATGATCACTTTTGGGATAAGAGCCAATACTAATTATACAGTAACTGGCTTGATGAACGGAACGGAGTATTTCTTCGTCGTTACTGCGGTGAACAGCGCTGGCGAAAGCGGGTATTCAAACGAGGCGGGCGCCACGCCGCATACGACCGCACCGGCCAGACTGACGGCGGCTGCCGGGGACACTCAGGTATTGCTCAGGTGGGACACATTCGTGATAAATGGTTGCCTGCAAGGCATCGCCATAGACCCTTCAGGCAATGTCTGGGTCACGGATTTCGATTTTAACACTGACGCTGACACGGTAACTGGATTGATGGGTGTTGCAAAAGGTCCCCAGTACTGGACTTATACAGGGCCGGTATGGCCGTGAGAAGGAAGTTCCCGGGGGAAGAGGACAGATCTACAGCCTTTTTACCAGGCCCCTGTAGTGCCTGATCTTCTTCCCGAGCCTCTCCATGGCTGCTTTCACCTGTCTCTCCGAGGTCGATCCGATCACCGCCCTGCTGTTGATGGAAGTCTTGATGTCGAGCGCGTGCATGATATCCGGCCTGAACAGGGGAGAGAACGTCTTCAGTTCGTCGTAGTGGAGGGACGATACGTCCACGCCCTTCTTTATCGCGTACAGTACGATCCTGCCGGTGAGTTCGTGGGCCTTCCTGAAGGGCATGCCGCGCCGTGTAAGATAGTCGGCGATATCGGTCGCCAGCAGGTTGCCGTGCGACAGCGACTCATTCAGCCTTCCGGTGTTGATCGTTATTCCCCGGATGAGCTGCACCCAGACATCGAGTACGGCCTTTACGGTGTCTACGGCATCGAACACCGCGGGCTTGTCTTCCTGCATGTCCCTGTTGTACGACAGGGGCAGCCCCTTCATCATCGTGAGCAGGTTGACGAGTGCCCCGTACACCCTGCCTGTCTTGCCCCTTGTCAGCTCGGCTACGTCAGGGTTCTTCTTCTGTGGCATGATGCTGCTCCCTGTCGTGAACGCGTCGGGCAGGGATACGAATCCGAACTCCTCCGTGCTCCATACGACGATCTCTTCCGAGAGCCTCGAGAAGTGCATCATCAGAAGTCCCATCGCATAGACCGCATCGATAGCGAAGTCCCTGTCGGAGACGGCGTCTATGCTGTTCATGCTTATGTCCTTGAATCCCAAGGGCCCTGACAGTGCCTCTCTGTCGATATCGTAGGGCGTGCCAGCGAGTGCGCCGGAGCCGAGCGGCATTACCGAGGCCGCATAGTAGGCATGGAAGAGCCTTTCGATGTCCCTGTTGAACATCTCCGCGTAGGCAAGCAGGTGGTGGCTCAGGAGCACGGGCTGCGCGTGCTGTGTGTGCGTAAATCCAGGCATAGGGACGCCGATGTGCCTTGACGACATGGAGTGGAGGCCGGATTGTACATCCAATAGCCCCGAGAGAACGGCTTTTATCTCGTCGAGCAGGTAGAGCCTGAACGCCGTGACGACCTGGTCGTTGCGGCTCCTGCCTGTGTGTAGTTTGTACGCAGAATCACCGACGAGCGAATGCAGCCTTTTTTCGATAGCGGTATGGATGTCCTCGTCGTGCTGGTCGAGAGGAAACCTGCCTGTCTTGAATTCAAGCCCGATCTTGTTGAGTCCCTTTTTTATGCGGTTGTATTCCGTGGAATCCAGTATGCCGGCATTCAGGAGCCCGTCTGCCTGTGCAAGGCTCCCCTTTATATCGAAAGGGGCGAGCCGCAAGTCCGACAGGAGCGAGCCGGTAAACCTGCCGACTACCTCAGCGGGCCCTTGCTCGAACCTCCCTCCCCAGAGCTTGAATGCGTTGTCCCTTTTCTTTTTCTTCCCTTTCATTTCTTTCATGTGGCTTCTATACTACAGATACGGTCCTGTAAACAAGGGTTTCCTGAATCAATGGGATATCTCGGGCTATTTTATTTCGTCTTTTATGAGACAATCACAGACTTTTAAAGGACACGCTCTTGAACAGGTTTTACAATAGAAAGCAAAGTAAGATATGAAGTGGTTGGGTTTTCCCGCCCTTTTTTTGGATGCGCACGGACATGGCCGATAACTTGACTTAAGGAAAAATATTTTACTTGACCTGTTAAAAATAACTTATTATAAAAGTTACTTAGATGTTAGCTTATCTAATTAAGGAGGCTTTATATGTTGCCGAACTGGCTGGAAAATCGCTATGATATATTGCGTAAGGCTTATCACGACTCATCTTTTCGTTTTGAAGATGCGGTCAAGACGTTAAAGGAAAAACTGCATGATGATAAAGGACAGGTAAATGTGGTTCTTTCAGAGCTTAGAAAAGAGGGCTGGCTTAAAACGGAGTTCGATCCGAAGGACGCACGGAAAAAAATATACACCCTTACAAGCAGAGAGGAAATCCTTTCTCAGATTCTGACAATAGAAAAGAAGACATTATCAAGAGGTGATCTTGAAGGTATTTTAAAGAAGGCCGCCGACCTTATAAGGACACGAGTTGATTATACGTTCATATTGTTCCTTCTCTTTTATAAAAGGGTCAGCGATAAATGGGATATCGAATATGAGAGCGCCTACAATGAAGCCCTAAAAGACGGACTCAGCGAAACAGAGGCAAAGGAAGAAGCCAAAAGCCCGGCCTATCATTCTTTTGATATTCCGGAAGACCTTTTATGGGAGCACATTAGAAAAGATCCGACAAAACTTGCGGAGAATTTTTCAAAAGCCATGAAGCTCATGGCCGAAAGGAATCCCGAACTCAGGGATGTTTTTGAAAATGTTGACTTTGTCCAGTTCACGACCAACCGGGAGAACGAAGAAATCTTACGGCAGCTTGTAGAGCTCTTCAGCGCGAGCCCGCTTCATCATGTCTCACCGGACATACTCGGTGATGCATACGAGTGGATCTTGAAATACTTTGCGCCTCAGAAGGCAAAAGAGGGGGAGGTCTACACACCCAGGGAGGTCATAAGGCTCATTGTCGAAATGCTTGATCCGAAACCCGGTGAAGCTGTTTACGATCCTGCAATAGGCTCTTCAGGCATGCTTATATCGGCTTATCAGCATGTCGGGAACGTGTACGGCAGGGATAAGGCCGACAAGCTGTTTCTGTTCGGTCAGGAGGCAAACCACAAGACGCTCGCGCTCTCCGAGATGAACTTGTATATCCACGATATACGAAACGCCAAGCTGTTGCTTGGAGACTCTTTACTTTACCCGAAATTTAAAGAAAGCGATGGTATAAAGACGTTCGATGTTGTCATAGCAAATCCGCCGTGGAACCAGGACGGCTATGGCGAAGAAGTACTGAGAAAGGGGGAGTTCTGGAAAGAACGGTTCCGATATGGGTTTTCACCGAACCAATCGGCGGACTGGGCATGGGCTGAGCACATGCTTGCATCGGCAAAGGATGATACCGGCAGGGTAGGAGTTGTGATAGACAACGGATGTCTTTTCAGAGGAGGCAAGGAAAGGGCTATAAGAGCAGGTGTTATCAGCGATAATCTGCTCGAGGCCGTTATACTTCTACCTGAAAAGCTTTTTTATAATACAGGTGCACCGGGCGCTATTCTTATACTCAACAAAAAAAAGCAGGCAAAAAGAAAAGGAAAGATCCTGTTTATCAATGCAAGCGACGCATTTGAACAGCACCCGGAAATAAGAAAGCTCAACAGGCTTGGAGATGAACATATCAAAAAAATAGTAGGGGCGTATCATCATACGCCCCTACAGGGTATAGATGGTTTTTGCAAGATTGTGTCTCATGACCAGATAAAGGAAAACGACTACAACCTCAATGTCACCTTGTACGTATTCCCGGAAGAAGAAGTAGAACAGATAGACATAGAGAAAGAATGGCAGGAAGGCACCAAGATCGAGAAAGAACTGCAGGACATCGAAAAGAAGATAGAAAGCTATCTTGGGGAACTCAAGGAGAACTGACTATGTTCAAACCAAATTTCCGGTATACTGATAAGATAGTCAATGCGCTTACCCAAATAGCTGTTGCCAGGGAAGTCATTCTGAATTCTCCTTTTATTCCGAAATGGGAGGTTTCACTGAGAAGGGAAGCGATCATCCGTAGTGCGCATTCATCCACAGCAATAGAGGGCAACAGACTTTCACTGGAACAGGTCAGCGATTTAGCGCAGGGACGTGAAATAATGGCAACACGCAAGGATAAGCAAGAGGTCCTGAATTATCTCAAGACCCTTGAAGCCATTGATAAATTGACCGACGGCAAGCAGATTACAGAGAAAAACCTGCTGGCTGTTCATAAAATGGTGACTCAAGAAACTCTGGAAAACCCTTCCGATTGCGGAGCTTACCGTAATCGTTATGTGGTGGTAATGAACAAATTAACAAAAGAAGTTATTTTTAGGCCGCCTTCAAACGAAGATGTCCCCGGGTTCATGATGCTTTTAATAGAATGGCTTAATTCTCCCGAATCAAAGGTTTTCGATCCCGTTATTGAGGCCGGCATAGCACACTATGAATTTGTAAGAATCCATCCTTTTGTAGACGGAAACGGCAGAACGGCCCGCGTATTGGCCGCATTGATACTTTATTTAAGGGGCTTTGATACAAAACAATTCTTTTGCCTTGATGACTACTATGATTCAGACAGGCCTTCATATTACCATGCCTTGCGGAGGGTAGATCAAAAGACCCTCGATTTAACCGGTTGGCTTGAATATTTTGTAGAAGGCGTAAAAACGAGCATTTCCGCTGTAAAGGAAAGTGTTGTCCGGTTAAGCAGTGAAAGATTGCGTAAAACCCAAAAAGGCCAAATCGCCCTGACAGACAGACAGATGAGAATCGTGGAGTTCATAAATCATAATGAGAGGATAATGATCGGCGATGTTTCAAAGATGTTTAAGATTACAAGGCAGGCTGCACTGAAAGAAATTTCTAAGTTGGTTAACTTAGATGTGGTTAAGCTCAGGGGAAAAGGCAGGGGAGCTTATTATGTACTGGGATAAAGAAGGTTGTCGTATAAGTTGTCATTTAGGTTGTCGTTTTTATGGAAATACAACACTTTCTAAAACAAATTGGAGAAAAAACTAAATTATACATGAATGTTTTAAACTATACCTTTTAAAGGAGGCATAACAATGAAAGGGTTAGAAATAATAAAAAAGATGGTAGAATTACTTACAACGTTAACCGAAGAATCACAAAACGCGGCAAAGGGAAAGTGTGCTGAACTCAAGTTCGATACAAATCGTGGCGACGTATCTCTTGAGGAGTCTTTTATAAATTTAAATTCCGCTACAGCAATCTTGAAGGATGCAATTGAAAAACAAAAATTGGTTCAACTGCCAATTTCTGTACAGAAGACATTACTAACCAATATAGAAGCAGTCTCCAACTTCCAAAAAAACCTTATAAATGGAGCCGACGAAGTTGTTAATCTTGTGAATGCAATTGAGCAACTTAACACCTCGATGTGGCAATACGGCCTGCATAATCTATCAAAAGAAGTTTTGGGTTATCAAACAAAGCTCAACCAAATTAAGAAGTTGGATCTGGAGCTAAAAACTCTAAAAAGTGAATTAGAAAGTGGTATTAACCTCAAGTCAGATTTAGAAAGACTTCTGAGTGAAACGAAAAAATCGAATGAAACTCTTCAGACACTATTAACATCTTCTCAGGAAAATGTGAAAAAAACTACCGAGAATTTAAATAAGACAATTGAGATTTCACAAAATGCTTCAGCAAAAAATACACTTATTCAACAAAGTGCAGATACATCTACACAGCTTCTCACATCAACAAAAACAAGCAACGCTGAAGTCCTAGCTTTGGAAGGTAAAATTAAAGAATTCTATGCAAAGATAGATGAATATAGAAAACATGTCGAAGGTGCAATAGAAAATTCTAATAAAATAGTTACAAATAATAAATCAGAAACTGATGAACTTATTTCTGAATTAAACAAAGAAAAAGATAAGGTTAACGATCTAATACAAAAGGCAACAGGCGCTTCTTTATTGTCTCGTTCGGGGAATGGGGGAAAAACCCTCGCCTTTAGGCGAAGACTTTAGTATGCTTGCGGTATGGAGCATTATAGGAAATCCAGTCATACGGTGTATGACATCAAATATCATATTGTATGGATAACAAAATACCGCAAGCCAATATTGAAAAAGGAAATAGGGGAACGAGTGCGAGAAATAATACGGCAAATATGTAAAACGAATGAGGTAGAAATAATTAAAGGGCATGTGTCAAAGGATCATGTACATATTTTAGTATCAGTACCACCGCATATCTCGGTAAGTCGGTTAGTACAAGCATTGAAGGGAAAGACATCACACGAGATGATGATGGAATATCGTAGTTTGAACAGGGTATTTTGGGGGAGACACATGTGGGCGAGGGGATATTTTGTAGCGAGTTCTGGGAATGTAACGGATGAGGTAGTGATGAAATATATAGAAGAGCAAGGGAAAGAGCCACCCGATGGGAACTTCAAGGTTGGTGAATGACTTTAGTCGGCTTTCAGCCGAACTCAAAGCCACCGCCTTCAAGGCGGTGGTGGTTTACTTCACTCATTTCGTACACGTCAAGAATATCTTGCAAGAACAAAATGGGCTTGGGTTTTGGCTTTAGCATTGCTTGCCATAGCATCGATTGCATGGCCTGGATACGTAATTGATACATCAAGAAGTATTATGGATACTGCGTTTTATCTTAAGCTAACACTAACAATACCGTTACTGTTAGCGTTTTGGTTTTGTGAAGCTCAATATGGGCGGGAGAGAAGATTAGAAGAAGAATACGCTTTTAAGGCTAATATTTCAATATCGCTCGTTCCTTTCCAAGAGCTTATATCAAAACTTGTACGTAAAGAGGATCCAAAAGAAATAGATAAGTACTCTGCTTTTGTCATTGATTCGGTCAATAAGGTATTTTCTTCTCCTACTGAAAAAATATTTGAGAAAGATGAAAAAAAAGCTGAGATAAACAATCAAGAGGGGTTAAGCGTCGATATATTAAAAAAAGTTGTTTCCACAATAGAACCATTACTTAAAGCAATTGTTAAATAAGGGAAATAAAGCACATAACAGGGAAATATAAATATGGCACAAATGAAGCAATCTAATCAACAAAATTATTATAGAATAGATGCGCCTATTGTTGATCCTAAACTTGATAGGTTTAAAAGATTAGCTTTTGCACAGCGTATTGCAGAAACCATAGCTTCCCGCAAAAATCCTAAAAGTATAGTTATAGGGATTAATGGTACATGGGGGGCTGGTAAAACAACGGTTCTCAATTTTATAGAAGGAGCGTTGGGAAAATATCCTCACATTATATGCGTTAAATTTAATCCTTGGAGATTTAATGATGAAGTTCATTTATTAATGAACTTTTTTCAAACTTTATCGGATGCAATAGGTAGATCTATTTCTTCTAAGGAAAAAATTGGGAAATTATTCCAACAGTATATTTCTTTAATACTTTCTGTTGCTTCTGAAAAAGTTGGGAAGGCTGTGGATAAAATAGGAGAAATTCTTTCCACAGTTAGTTTAGACGAAATAAAAAAACGAGTTGAAAAGATATTAAAAGATGAGAAGAAACGGGTAGTCATCCTAATGGATGATATTGATAGACTCGATAAAACAGAAATACAAACAATATTTAAGCTTATCAAATTATCAGCCGATTTCGACTATATTGCTTATGTT
Organism: Deltaproteobacteria bacterium; assembly: GCA_023381995.1. GTDB lineage: Bacteria > JAMCPX01 > JAMCPX01 > JAMCPX01 > JAMCPX01 > JAMCVD01. The sequence goes on along the minus strand of JAMCVD010000134.1, from coordinate 5,442 downwards.
TTAGCATTTGATGAAGAAGAGGTGGCAAAATCTCTTGCAGAAAAATATGGTTCTGGCAATCCTGAAGATGGACAGAAATTCTTGGAAAAGATCATACAAGTTCCTTTGCATTTACCAAAAGCTGATATAATTTCTCTGCGCAAATTTTGTTTTGAATGTATTCAAGATGCAGTAGCATCACCTGGTATTGCATTAACTGAAAACCAAACCCGGATTTTTGTAAAACATTTTATAGATGGATTAGAAATAAGACTTCATACCCCAAGAATGGCTATTCGCTATGGAAATTCTTTAACATTCTCTTTGCCGATCTTAAAAGGAGAAGTCCATCCAATTGATTTAATGCTTATTGAAGGCATAAGAATCTTTTATCCTCTATTGTATAATAGTATCTTAAATAATCCAAAAGTTTTCTTAGATATAGAAAATAACAGCCACGTTACAGATAAAAAGGCAGATGAACACAGTTTAAAAATTATAGATCAGGGATTGGAAGGACTGACTACAAAAGAAAGCGAAGCAGCCAAAGATTTATTATTGGTTCTGTTCCCCCGTCTTAATAGATTGTTTGGTACCACGCATTACGGTACGGAGTGGGAAGATAAATGGGCAGAAGAGCAACGGATCTCATCGAGACAATACTTTGATCAGTTTTTTTCATATACAGTACTTGAGAGAAATATATCAGATCAGGAACTCGAAGTGTTTTTTAAACAAGCTGAAAGTGAGTCTGTAGATAGTCTAATTTTGCATATAAAAAAGATTGTTAATGACCAAAATGCAGATAGTTTAATTTTAAAATTACGAAGAAAAGAAAAACAAATATTGCCAGAAATTTCTCGTAAACTGGCTTTAGCTATTGCCAATTGTGGTGATAAATTCCCAAATCCAGAAATAGCGTTTTCATTTACTACTGCTTTTTCTCAAGCCGGTATTCTTGTAAGACATTTAATAATGAACATACCCAAAGATATGAAAAGGCATGATATAGGAAAAATCGTAGTACAAGAAGGACAACCTTTTTCATTTGCGTTAGAGTGTTTTAAATGGATGCGTTCTCCAGATGAAAAAGAGGAACAAAAAAGGTTATTCTCCATAGAGGAAGAGAATGAACTCGGCAAGCTCATAGCAAGTAGAATAAAAGAAATGTCCCAAGAAGCCTCTCCGTTATATATACGTTTTCCTAAAGAACTTTCTGCTATTTTATATGCTTGGTCTACTTGGGGCTCTAAAGATGAGGCTAAACAATATATTACAGAGACAATTAATAAAGACTCACGAAACGTCCTTTTACTTCTTAAGTGTTATTTGCCAATTTCATGGGATTTAACAGGACCTGCTGCTGGTGTGCCGTTTAAATATGCTTTCCCAAGGGAGAGTTATAATTTGGTTACTGAAAGTGTGGATGCAGATTTAATTTATAAAACTTTATATAAGATTTATGGTGAAAATTTAAATTCCAGTAAATTTATTACAGAAAGTTCTTCACTTGAGGAACAAGTTGCTCATGAGTTCGTAAGTATATTTCAACAAATTACATCAGAGGAGCAGAAAAATATACAAAATAAGGATAAACATTAATGCGGATTTCAGTACCGGATGTGATGATAAGGAATAAACAATCCTCCATTGGTAAGATACTCAGGAAATGGGATGTTCAGAAAATATCCGATGTCTTTGTTGTTGAAACTGGCACAACACCGTCAACAAAACGTAGCGATTACTGGCTCAATGGCAAGGTGAATTGGCTTACACCTTCCGATCTGAGTAAATTAAATGGCAAGATAGAAATAGTGGAAAGTGAAAGAAAGATTACTGAAAAAGCACTGAAAGAAAATAATCTAACTCTTATGTCAGCAGGTTCAATAATAATTTCGACCAGGGCACCAGTGGGATATGTCGCTATCCTGAAACAGGAAGCAACATTTAACCAAGGGTGTAAAGGTTTAGTTGTAAAGGAAAGTGGGGAGGTATTTTCTAAATTTTATTGCTATTATTTACTGCATCAGAAGAATAAACTGCAAAATCTAAGCAGTGGAAGTACTTTTAAAGAGTTATCAAAAGATAGATTAGAGAGCCTCGAAGTTCCACTCCCCCCTCTCCCCGAGCAAAAGAAGATTGCAGAGGTGCTATCAACGGTTGATGAGGCGATACAGAAGGTTGAGGAGGCTATTGGGAGGGCTGAACGGCTGAAAAAGGGATTGATGCAGGAACTCCTGACTAAAGGTATAGCGCATAAAGAATTTAAGGATACAGAGATTGGTACGATACCGAAGGAATGGGAGGTGGTTGAACTATCCAAGATTGGGGATATTGTTACAGGCACTACACCTTCAACAAATATAAATGAATTCTGGGGAGAAGGCTATCCTTTTGTAACACCAACTGATTTTGCAGATGACAAATATGTATTCAAAACAGAAAGAAGCGTTACGAAGTCTGGTGCTGAACAAGGTAGGTTGATTCCCAAAAATTCAATTATGGTTGTATGTATTGCTTCAGTAGGTGAGGTGGCAATGACTTCAACTGAATGTATAACAAATCAACAGATTAATACGATAGTTTGTAACCGTGGTGTTGATCCGCATTATATTTATTATGAGATGGTGTTCAGAAAAAGAATTCTTAAAAGATGGGCTGGAATAACAACAAGTCCAATAATCAAAAAATCTTCTTTTGAAAAATTTCCTATTCCTCTTCCCCCTCTGCCCGAGCAGAAGAAGATAGCTGAGGTTCTTTCTACGGTTGATCAGAAGCTTGAGCTTTTGAGGGAAAGGAAAGAGAGATTCACGAGGTTAAAAAATGGTTTGATGAATGAGCTATTGACTGGGGAAAAGAGGGTGAGGTTGAATTAATCTTAAATAGCAAAGGAGGCTATTATGGCTAATAGAGGATTTATCTTTGATTTAATGGATGAGATTTCTAATGCACCAATTGTACATCAGGGGCTCATTAAGAGATTCGAAAAGAAATTTAATACAAATCTGATTTGTTATACTGCATTATTCGGGCATCCCGCAGGTGCTATTGTCAATCAGGATAGTGAACTCATCGAGAATATATTACGATCTATAAAAGTAGATGATAAAAATGACAATCTCGATTTGCTATTACATACACCCGGAGGCTCTCCAGAAGCGGCAGCAGATGTGATCAGGGTTTGTCGTAGCTATTCCAAAAAATTCAGAGTTGTCATTCCCAATGCTGCTATGAGTGCAGGAACGTTAATTGCAATGGGGGCAGATGAGATTGTTATGAGTGATACATCAAGTCTTGGTCCTATTGACCCACAAATGATATTTATTCAATCAAAAGATGTTGCAATCATGAGACCGGCTCAATCTTTTATAGATGCCTATGTGGATTTGATAAATAATGTAACAATAGCAATCAGTCAGAAACGACCTGCGACTGCTTTTTTACATTTATTAGATAAGCAAGACCCATCATGGATTCTTGAATGTGTCAGAGCAAGAAAGGCAACGGAAAATCTTGCCAAAGAAAATTTAAAGGCAAATATGCTGAAGAACAAAAGTGAACAAGAAATAAATGATGTCGTTAAAAAATTTTTTGATGTGGGTGATAAAAATACCCATGGCAGATCTATTAGTCCGAATGAGGCTATCGCGTTCGGATTAAACATTAAGAAAGAGGATAAATACGGCGAATTCTGGAATATGATTTGGGAAATATATGTAAGGATTGAGCATTATACAAGAAACAAGAGGCTTGCAAAATATTTGCTTTCAAGAAATGGCGGTATAGATGTTCAGGCAATGCCTATAGGTCTTTAACAGGAGGAAATGATATAAGTGAAGGCGGCAGGCACTACAAAAAAGGGTTCCTTTTCTCTTAGACCTTTCATCTCATCTTCGTATTCTTTTAAAGATGGATCACTGGCTGAGCGCTGTTTTAGTTCTTCTATAATAGATTCAAAATTAGTAAAGAGATCTTTTTCAGTAATATTAAAGTCCATGCTAAATATATATCTATTAGAGCTTGAAATGTCAAGAAGAAAATGGTGGTTGCTATTGGTGGTGCTTAAAAAGCTTTGATTATGATTCACATAATGGTGGTTCTTAATATGTGTAAAACAAAAGAGAAGGTTGTAGGGACGGGTTACCCCCTACAGGGGAACGTGAAGATATGATGTATAGATACGATCACAGCATTCATCACCGTAAATCAATTCGATTGAAAGATTATGATTATTCGCAAGCAGGGGCATATTTTGTGACGATATGTACGAAAAACAAAGAATGTTTGTTGGGAGATGTTGTGGACGGGAAAATGCAATTCAATAAATACGGTCAGATTGTAGAACGAGAATGGTTACGGACAGGGATTATTCGTCAAAATGTGCAAATAGATGAATTTGTTGTGATGCCTAACCACATACATGTAATTATTGTATTGAATGATGTTGTAGGGGCGACCCGATGGGTCGCCCAAAACAAAACAATACCAAACAGGGCGATTCACCGAATCGCCCCTACATTCCAATCCAATTCCATTGGTGCCATTATAGGACAATTCAAATCCATTGTTACAAAGAAAATAAATTTAATCCGCAGCACCCCTGGCGCTCCTCTCTGGCAGCGCAATTATTATGAACATATTATCCGTAACGAAGGTGACATGAACGGCATCCGAGAATATGTCATGAACAATACGTTAAGATGGATAGAGGATGAAAACAATCCTGTAAATTTAAAGACAGTCAAACACGGGCATAGGGGTTTAACCATACAAAAAGGAGGTTAAGGGCATGAAGACAAAGGACGAAATATTACGTACCATCAAGTCTGAGTTTCCGAAGCTCAATGAGAAATACGGGGTGAAAAAGATTGGGCTGTTTGGTTCATATTCAAGGGGCGAGCAGACAAAGCATAGTGATGTAGACCTGCTTGTAGAGTTTGAGAGGCCGATAGGATTTTTCAAATTTATCGAACTTGAAGATTATCTGACAGAGAAATTAAAGGTCAAGGTTGAGCTTGTGACTGATGATGCTTTGAAGCCGTTGGTCAAGCCCCACGTAATGGAGGACGTAATTTATGTCTAAAAGAGATATTAACCTTTTTATAAGCGATATACTTGATTCGATCGGTAAAATCGAAGCCTACACCAACAAGATATCTTATGAGCAGTTTATAGCGGATGAAAAAACAAAAGATGCGGTTGTGAGGAATCTGGAGATTATAGGAGAAGCGGTCAAGAATATCCCTGATGCCGTTAAGGATAAGTATCCGGCTGTGAACTGGCGGGCTGCTACAGGTATGAGGGATAAATTGATCCACGGGTACTTCGGCGTAAGTTTTTTCATTGTCTGGGAGACTGTAAAGAATGACCTTCCTGCTTTTAAATCCGAAATAAGAAATACATTTAAGGATTTAGAGATAAAATAGACCGGCAATGGATAAATTTTCAGAAAAGAACCTTGTA